>JAFSUT010000088.1 GCA_017445085.1 Clostridia bacterium
CGCAGCCGACAAGTCCCTCGTTTTGCACCGAGTGCGGCAGTCCGCTCGACGCCGACGGGCACTGTCCAAACGGTCACGTATAATTTGCGTCCCAAAGAGCGCCGTACGGCGCTCTTTTTTTGTGCTATTGAAGTGTGCTGCAGAGAACAAACCGCAAAATATCGAGCAAAGTCCTGACGCCTGTTTTTCAAAATACCTGTTGAAAAAATGAGAAGTCTGTTGTAAAATAGTTATGGCTTTTTTTGCATATACTTTTAACCACAGATAAAGCGAGGTAATTTTTCGTGCCGAAGTGGATAGAAAACCTGATGCGGTTCATCGCAAACGAACCCAATTTGATCGCCCTGTTCGGGAGCCGGGGGATGTCCCAAGAGCGGATCGCCCTCCGCCGCCGCCAAAATTCTTTTTTCTTTTGGCTGCTCCCGCTCTCTTTTCTCTATCTTGAGGTCGTTTTTCATTTTTCGCTCTACGGCGAGATGCCGATCAAAACGCTGATCTACTTTTTGCTTTTTTCGTTTGCGGCGGCGTTTTTCTGGGAGGCGGTCGCCCTCCTGCTCCCGCTGCGGTTCAACCGCGTGCTGACCGGCGCCGTCCTCAGCGTCACCTGTTTGCTCTTTTCGTCGCAGTACGTCTACTACCGCTTTTTCAAGACCTTTTACCGCGTTTCCACCATGGGCATGGCGGGCGCCGCCGTGCGCGACTTCTGGCGTGAAACGATCTCGATCATCGGCTCGTCCTGGCTCGGGATCCTGCTTTTGCTTCTCCCCGCCGTTTTTTACTTCCGCCGGATGCGGTCGTACGCGCCCTCTTTTTCGCCCACGATGTCCTTTCGCCTGTATCTTTTGATCTTTTCGATCTTACTGCAACTGCTCGGCATGGGGATCGTGGTGCTTGACCGCAGTGACTTTGGCGACCGCCACTATTATAAAAACGAGTTTTCGGTGACCGAGACGGTCAAGCGTTTCGGCGTGCTGACCGATTTTCGCCTGGATACCAAGATGATGCTGTTCGGCGAGCCGACGGCGGAGATCGAGGGGGGCGACGGCGCGGCGGTCGATCCGTTTGCAAAGGCGCCCGAGGCGACCGATGAAGTGCCGGCGCCCGAGGAAACGGCAGAGACGCCGGAACCGGAGATCCCGGTGGAGTACGGCGACAACGTGATGGACATTGACTTTGCCGCGCTTGCGGAAAACGAGCAAAACAAGGACATCAAGGCGGCGCACGAATACTTCGGCGCGCTCACCCCAACAAAGAAGAATAAATATACGGGGATGTTCAAGGGGAAAAATCTCATTTTCCTGACGCTGGAAGGCTTTTCCTACAAAGCCGTGGACAAAGACCGCACGCCGACGCTCTACAAGATGATGCACGAGGGCTTTGTCTTCAACAACTTCTATACGTCGCTTTGGGGCGGCTCCACCGCCACGGGCGAATACACCGCCACCACGGGGCTGTTCCACAACAGCGCCAAGTGCCTGGAAATGAGCGCAAAAGATCTGATGCCCTTTACGATGGGCAATCAACTGAAAAAACTCGGCTATCCGACCACCGCATATCACAACCATTACTACACCTATTACGGCCGCGACGGCTCGCATCCCAATTTCGGCTATGAGTTTATCGGCATCGGCAGCGGGCTGGAAGAACTTGCCGAGAAAAACGGTCCGGAGGGCGGGATGACCTCCTGCTGGCCGCGCTCGGACTACGAAATGGCGGTTGCCACCGCGCCCGAATTTATCAACGGTCAAAAGCCTTTCCACGTCTACTATATGACGGTCAGCGGACACGCCAACTACAACTTCGGCGGCAACAATATGGCGGCGTGGCACCGCGATATCGTTGAAGATCTGCCGTACAGCGACGGCGTCAAGGCGTATCTCGCCTGCCAATATGAAGTGGAACTGATGCTTGCGGAACTTGTGCGGCAGCTTTCGGACGCGGGGATCCTTGAGGACACCGTATTTGTGATGAGCGCCGACCATTATCCGTACGCGCTTGCCGACAGCGAACTTGCCGAGCTTTACGGTCTGCCCGTTGACGGCATCCACAAAAATCCCGATCTCTTGCGCAACGGCTGGATCCTTTGGTCGGCGTCGATGAAAGAGCCGGTCGTCGTAGATACGCCGTGTTCCTCGCTGGATATCATTCCCACGATCTCCAACCTCTTCGGGCTGGAATATGATTCGCGCCTGCTCATGGGCACCGACGTGCTTTCGGACACGATGCCGCTGGTCATCTTGAACCAGGACGGCGACGGCAGTGCGTGGAACTGGATCAACGCCTACGGCGTTTACAATTCGCAAACGCGCGTCTTTACGCCGGCGGACGGATTTTCGGCAAGCGAGGAGGAGATCGACGCCTACGTCAAGGCACAAAACCGCATCGTCTCGCAGAAAAACAAGTACGCGCATCTGATCCTGGAAAAAGACTATTACCGTTACGTATTCAAATAAAAATGACGGGCGTGTGCCTTGACGGCGCGCGCCCATCGCGATTTTATCGAAAAAAGCGGAAAAAACGCCGATTTTACGGCATTTTTTCCGCTTTTTGTGTTTACAAACGGGGAAAGTTGTGTTACAATATAGTGTTAGTGGCGACTTACCGTTTTTGATTATGGAACGGGAGACCCGAAAACGAGAGAGGAGGCGGAAAACATCGACCGGTTTGAACTACACGCGGCGTATCGTCCGACGGGCGACCAGCCGCAGGCGATCGACCTGCTCACTGCGGGCGTTGAAGCGGGCATCGCCGAGCAGACCTTGCTCGGCGTCACGGGCAGCGGCAAGACCTTTACGATGGCAAACATCATCAAAAACGTCAATCGACCGACGCTTGTGCTTGCCCACAACAAAACGCTGGCGGCACAACTTTGCACCGAGTTTCGCAGTTTCTTCCCGAACAACGCGGTAGAGTATTTCGTTTCCTATTATGATTATTATCAGCCGGAGGCGTACATCCCCGGCAAGGATATGTATATCGAAAAGGACTCGATGATCAACGACGAGATCGACAAACTCCGCCACAGCGCCACCAGCGCGCTGTTTGAGCGGCGGGACGTGATCATCGTCGCCTCGGTCTCCTGCATTTACAGCCTCGGCGACCCGTCCGAGTATCAGGAACTGCAGATCGTACTCCGACAGGGAATGGAGCTTGAGCGGGAGGAACTCCTCCGTAAACTCGTTGCCATCGGCTACGAGCGCAACGACGTCGGCTTTGTGCGCGGCAAATTCCGCGTGCGCGGCGACACGGTGGAGATCTTTCCCGCCTCCGAAAATGAAAAGACCGTGCGCGTCGAGTACTTCGATACCGAGATCGATCGCCTCTCCGAGGTCAACGCCGTCACCGGCGAATTGATCCGCGTGCTGGATACCACCGTGATCTTTCCGGCGACCCACTACGCGGTCAGCGACGATAAGCGCGAGGAGGCGCTGAAAGAGATCGAGGAAGAAATGCTTGCCCGCGTGGAGGAATTTACCGCGCAGGGCAAACTGATCGAGGCGCAGCGCATCGAACAGCGCACGCGCTACGACCTGGAAATGCTGCGGGAAGTCGGCTTTTGCTCCGGGGTGGAAAACTATTCGCGCGTGCTTTCCCGCCGCCCGCCGGGCTCCACGCCCTATACGCTCTTAGACTATTTCCCGAAAGACTTTTTGATGTTTATCGACGAGTCGCACGTCACGCTGCCGCAGGTGCGCGGAATGTCGGGCGGCGACCGCGCCAGAAAGACCAATCTCGTCGAATACGGCTTTCGCCTGCCGAGCGCATACGACAACCGCCCGCTCTTTTTTGACGAATTTGAAAAGCACATCCATCAGGTGATCTACGTCAGCGCGACCCCCGGAGAATACGAGCGCAGCCGCAGCGGTCAGATCGTCGAGCAGCTCATCCGCCCGACGGGACTGCTTGACCCCGAGGTGGAGGTGCGCCCGATCGCCGGGCAGGTGGACGACCTCATGGGTGAGGTGCGTACCCGTGCGGCGCGCGGCGAGCGCGTGCTTGTCACCACGCTCACCAAAAAAATGGCGGAGGACCTCACGGGCTATCTTGACGAAAACGGCATCAAGGTCAAGTATATCCACCACAACGTCGATACGATGGAGCGGATGGAGATCGTGCGCGACCTGCGCCTCGGCGTGTTTGACTGCCTCGTGGGCATCAACCTGCTTCGCGAGGGGCTGGATATCCCCGAGGTGTCGCTGGTTGCCATCCTCGACGCGGACAAAGAGGGCTTTTTGCGCAGCGAAACTTCGCTGACGCAGACCATCGGGCGCGCGGCGCGCAACGCCGACGGCAAGGTCATCCTCTATGCGGACACTGTCACCGCCTCCATGCGCGGCGCGATGGACGAGACCGCCCGCCGCCGCAAGGTGCAAAGCGACTATAACGCCGCGCACGGCATCACGCCGAAAACCATCAAAAAAGAAGTCGCCGACGTCATCAGTCTCGGCGGCAAGGCGAAAAAAGACCCGCTTGGAAGGCCGAAAAAACTCACCCGCGACGAGCGGACGGCGCTCATCGAGCAGTATACCACCGAAATGCGCGCCGCCGCGCAAAAACTTGAGTTTGAAAAAGCGGCGTTTTTGCGCGATAAGATCCGCGAACTCAAAGGACTCTGAGTTGCAACGTACCGTTGCAACTCGGCGAGTTGAGAGTTGAGGCGAAGCCTCAACTCTGTCGAGTTTGCGTTGCAAAGCAACGCAAACATCGCGATATGTGCGTTGCCGCGGCAAAAAAGCCTTCCCCTTCGAGGGGAAGGTGGGTTTTGCTCCGCAAAACCCGGATGAGGTGGAGCAAAGCAAAAGTAAAAAGCAAAGTAAAGTTGTTTGCGGAAAAAACACCTCATCAGTCGCTAACGCGACAGCTTCCCCTCGGGAGGGGAAGCCTTTGTACACCAAGCCTTCCCCTGGGGGGAAGGCATGAGTAGACGCGGCTATATACAATAACCTTTACCGTTCAAAAGTTTTTCGGTTCCTGTTTGGGGAAAGGAACAAATCGTTTCTATTCGTTTCTATTCGTTTCTATCCGTTCTAATCCGTTCTAATTCGTTCTCTTTC
>JAFSUT010000089.1 GCA_017445085.1 Clostridia bacterium
AATCGTCGCTCTGCGCGCGCAAATCGGCGACAAAAAAGTTTTGCTTGCCCTCTCCGGCGGCGTTGACTCTTCGGTCGTTGCCGCGCTCCTGATCAAAGCGATCGGCAAGCAACTCACTTGCGTTCACGTCAACCACGGCCTTTTGCGCAAAGGCGAACCCGAGCAAGTGATCGAAGTTTTCCGCAATCAGATGGACGCCAACCTCATTTACGTGGACGCGGTCGACCGTTTCCTCGATAAACTCGCAGGCGTTTCCGATCCCGAAACCAAACGTAAGATCATCGGCAAAGAGTTTATCGACGTCTTTGCGGAAGAAGCAAAGAAACTCGACGGCATCGACTTTCTTGCCCAGGGGACGATCTACCCCGACATCCTCGAAAGCGACGGCGTCAAGGCGCATCACAACGTCGGCGGTCTGCCGGACGACTTGAAATTTGAACTCGTTGAGCCGGTCAAGTTCCTCTACAAAGATGAAGTCCGTATGGTCGGCAAAACGCTGGGACTGCCCGACAATATGGTATTCCGTCAGCCCTTCCCCGGTCCCGGACTCGGCGTTCGCTGTGTCGGCGCGATCACCCGCGACCGTCTGGAAGCCGTCCGCGAGGCAGACGCGATCTTGCGTGAAGAATTTGCCGCGGCGGGACTTGCAGGCAAGGTATGGCAGTACTTTACCATCGTGCCCGACTTCAAAACCACCGGTATTTCGGGCGGCAAACGCACCTATGAGTGGCCTGTGATCCTCCGTGCCGTCAACTCGATCGACGCGACTTCCGCAACGATCGAAGAGATCCCCTACGCACTGCTCGGCAAGATCACCAACCGCATCCTCAGCGAAGTCAAGGGCGTTAACCGCGTCCTCTACGACCTCTCGCCGAAACCCGTCGCCACCATCGAGTGGGAATGATCGCAAAGACGTCCCCCGCGAAAGCTACGGGCTTTTCAGCCTGATCAAAAACCTCGTGCCAATGCTTTTACAGCACTTTCGGTATTGCATATCAGAGGTTTTTGTGTTATACTAAAATCGTGTATTAGGGAGTAGCTGGCGCAAATGCGCAACATGTTCCGTCAGTACGGGAATGATCCCCGGAATTTGTTCGAAGCAGCAAGACTTTTACCACAGCTTTGGTTGTGGTAAAAGTCTTTTTTTATCCTCACGTTATGCGACACACAAAATTTGGAGGCAGGAATGAGTATTTTTTCCATATTCACATTGCTCGGCGGACTTGCGTTCTTTATCTACGGCATGAACCAAATGTCCCACAGTTTGGAGATCATTGCCGGAGAAAGAATGGAAACCATTATCAATAAGCTTACAAGCAATCGTTTCCTCGGCTTGCTTCTCGGCTGCATGATCACGGTCGCGATCCAAAGTTCATCCGCCGTAACGGTCATGCTGGTCGGTCTTGTCAATTCCGGACTCATGGATCTTTCCAATACGGTCGGCATCATCATGGGCTCCAATATCGGGACGACGGTCACGGCTTGGATCATGAGTTTGATCGGAGTTTCAAGCGAAAATGTCTTTGTGCAAATGTTGAAACCCGAATCGTTTGCGC
This sequence comes from Clostridia bacterium, assembly GCA_017445085.1. GTDB lineage: Bacteria > Bacillota > Clostridia > Oscillospirales > CAG-272 > UMGS902. The sequence goes on from JAFSUT010000089.1 coordinate 1,557, forward strand.
CTTTGCTCGCTTTTATCGGAATTATTTTGATCATGCTCGCCAAACTTCCGAAACGAAAAGAAATAGGCAACGCCCTTGTCGGTTTTGCCGTTTTGATGTTTGGGATGATGCTGATGAGCAATTCCGTGGCACCGCTTGCCGACAGTCCGGCGTTTGCCAATCTATTGACTGCCTTCAAAAATCCCCTGCTCGGCGTACTTACGGGATTGGTCGTCACAGCGATCATACAGAGTTCTGCCGCAAGCATAGGTATGCTTCAAGCCCTTTCCATGACGGGAAGTATTACATACGGAATCGCGATCCCGATCATTATGGGGCAAAACATCGGAACATGTGCAACGGCGATCCTTTCCAGCATAGGTGTGGGCAGAAACGCAAAAAGGGTCTCCGCCATTCATTTATCCTTCAACTTGATCGGCACCCTTGTTTTTATGATCATCTACTACGCACTCCATTCTTTCCTGGACGTCTCCTTTCTCGATCTGAAAGTAACGCCCGTTGAGATCGCCGTTTGCCACAGTGTTTTCAATATATCGACGACAGTCCTGCTGCTGCCGTTTTCCAAAATGCTGGTCAGAATCGCCGAAGGCGTCATCAAAGAAACTGCTGCGCCGCAAATTGCCTTTCTTGACGAAAGACTTTTTAAGACCCCCGCGATTGCCGTGGGGAAATGCGATGCTTTTGCAAATGAAATGGCTGAATCTGCGCACTCTGCCGTTCAACTTGCCATTGAAAACTACTTTGACTATGAAGAAAGCAAAGGGCAAACGGTGAGAGAACTCGAAAGCCGTATTGATACGTATGAAGATCGACTGGGCACTTATCTGATCAAACTTTCCGGAAGCAAGAACACCCAAAGGGACAAGCGCAGGATCGCAAAAATGCTGCATTCCATAGGAGATTTGGAGCGCATCAGTGATTATGCGCGGGACTTGACAAAAAGTGCTATGGAGATCAAGGAGAAAAAATTGGAGATCTCCGATCAGGCAAAGGCGGAACTGACAACGCTGTCAAAAGCAGTCGCGGAAATCGTATCTTTAACGGCAGACGCCTTTATCCATTCCGACGCGGCGACCGCCGCACGAGTCGAGCCGCTGGAACAAGTGATCGATCTTTTGGTAGCAAAATGCCGAGAGAACCATATCCATAGACTCCAAGGCGGCGCGTGCACGCTTGAACGCGGATTTGTTCTTTCTGATACACTCAACAGTTATGAAAGGATCTCCGACCATTGCTCAAATATCGCGATCGCCGTTCTGGAAGAAGGCAAGGAGGAATACCGCCCTCATAGATATATGCAGCAGACCAAATCCGGCGGCGATCCCGCCTTTCAGGGACTGTTTCAAGACTACCGGCAGCGTTATTTATCTGAATTTCCCAAAAGATAATGGAGGATCAAGATGAAAATTTTTGCTTTGCTACTGTTTGTTTTTATGTATATCCTTATGATCGCCAAACCCAAATACAGACCTTTCTACGCCATAGCAGCGGCGGTGATCTTTCTGCTCTTCGGCATATTACCGCCGGAGCGCCTGTTATCAACGATCAACTGGAACGTTTTACTGATGATCGCGGGAACAATGATTATCGTTTATTACTTTATTGATTCCCGTATGCCCAATCTCTTGGCGGATATCCTGCTGGAAAAATCAAAAAACGTCATGTGGGTAACCATACTGATGTCTCTCTTTTCCGGTATCATTTCAGCTTTCATCGACAATGTCGCCACGGTATTGATGGTTGCTCCCGTAGGAATGGCGATTTGCAAAAAACTGAAGATGAACCCCGTAGGGATGATCCTTTCCATCGCTGTGTCCTCTAATCTGCAGGGCGCCGCAACACTCGTCGGAGATACCACTTCCATCATGTTAGGCGATTATGCAAACATGAATTTTATGGATTTCTTTTGGATGAACGGGCACCCGGGGATCTTCTTTGCCGTTGAACTCGGAGCGCTTGCCACCATCCCTGTCATGATGTTTTTGTTCCGCAAAGACAAGGCCCCGGTTTCATCAACAGAAAAAACCGCCGTCAGCAACTACGTGCCTACCGTAATGTTGCTCCTTATGGTTGCCGCCCTGATCATCGCTTCATTCATCCCGGATACGCCGCAGATGATCAACGGGACGATATGTTGTGTATTGGCGATCGTCACGATCCTGATTGATTTTATGCAGGAGAAATCGGCACAGCACGCCATCGCCGCCGTAAAGAACCTGGACTTTGAAACACTGGGGCTTCTTACCGGTTTATTTATCGTGATCGGCGGACTTGAAAACGTTGGTATCATCGACGACTTTGCGAGTCTGATCGTCAAATTCGGTGGGAATAATATATTCCTGCTTTACACGATCATCGTCTGGGGGTCCGTCCTGATTTCCGCATTTGTTGATAATATCCCGTACGTGGCGACCATGTTGCCCGTCCTGACTGCCGTAACAACCGCGCTCGGGGTCGAACCTTATCTTCTTTACTTTGGATTGCTGTCAGGCGCGACATTAGGCGGCAACATCACCCCTATCGGCGCGTCTGCCAATATTACAGCCGTAGGGATCCTTAAAAAAGAAGGATATCAGGTATCTTTTTCAGAATTTATGAGAATAGGTCTTCCTTACACCTTAGTTGCGGTGATGTCCGGCTATCTATACTTCTGGTTCATTTGGGCATAATTGTTTAACATCATATTCTCGTCAAATGGGTCGTATTTTAATGAATATATCAGGTGACAACAAAAATCTTGATCGTCTCAACCTGCAAAATCGCCCTGCGCGAGTTCTCTGTCCGAGAACTTGCGCAGGGCGATTATTTTTTGCCGACGGCGCTCTTTTATCCGCCGTTTTTTCTTGCAAACGCGATCGTTTGCGCCAGGGCGGCGGTTTTATCCACCCCCGCAAGGCGAAGTTTGTGCGCATAGGCAAGCCAAGTCTTCATCTGCTCCCCCGAAAGTCCCGCGGCAACGAGATCATCGCCGCGCACGTAGGGGCGCGCCATGACTTCGAGATACTTTGCGTACCGTGCACGCAAAAACGGCGTATAGACGGCGGCGCGTGGTGAATCCACGCTTGCAAACAAAATCAGATCCGTCGGGGACGGCGCTTCATCAAACATCTTGTTCGTCGCCTTTTCGGACGCATTTGCCGCCGCCAAAATATTCGGCTTCATATGCAAGGCGATCATACGCTCGAGATATGCAAGCACATCCGCGCGGCGGCAAAATTTCATCACGGTTTCTTTTGCCGGCGCGATCCCGGCGCTCTCATGCCCGTAGGCGTGGATCACGCCGTCGATCTCTTTTGTGGTGGTGGCTTTGCCAAAGTCGTGCGTGAGTGCAAGCAACATAAACTTATACGGATCGCTGCTCTCGGCACGCACCGCCGCCGCGCGGTCAAGACATTCCATCGTGTGCGTGTAGACGTCCCCTTCGGGATGATACTTTGGATTTTGGCGTAGTCCGATGAGTTTCCGCAACGCGGAAAACCACTCGTCGAGATGCCCGGTCACGCGCAAAAATTCAAAAAAGCGCGACGGCGCCGCCGACAAGAGAAGCGCTTTTTTGAGTTCTTCCTCCACTCGCGCAGGCGGGAGCAAAGAAAGCGACATGGACTTGCAGAGGTTTACCGTTTCCGCATCCGGCGTGTAACCGAGCCTTGCGGCAAACTGTGCGCCGCGCAGGACGCGGAGCGGATCCTCCCCAAAATGCGCGCCGCAAACCGCGCGGAGCACTTTATTTTCCATATCGGTTCTGCCGAAAAACGGGTCAATGATATCGCCGGTGAGAACGTCACATAGCATCGCATTGACCGTAAAGTCCCGACGGCACGCCGCGTCCTCAAACGAAAGATGCGGATCGACCGTCACCGAAAACGCGCGATGCCCCATCCCCGTCCGCTTTTCTATGCGCGGCAGGGCAAAATCCACCGCGACGTCGGCAAGCGAATAGACGCCGTACGCCGTTCCCTCTTTTTTGATCGGACCAAACGGCGCAAGAATACCGACAAGCGTATCCGCCGGGACGCCGTAAACTTCAATATCGAGATCCGAACTTTCCACACCGAGGAGCCTGTCGCGCACACATCCGCCGACATAATAGGCGCGGCCGCCTGTCGCGGCGATTGCCTGTGCCGCGGCGCGGGCAACTTCATACGCCGTCATGGACTTCCCTCCCCGCATCTTTTATCCCGCGGCTGTACCGTGCGTACACCGCAAAGCATAAAATAATTTGCAAAATCGTAGACGCCGGCGTTGCAAGCCCGATCAAAAACAGCGAGCCGCCGCCGACCGACCGTAAGAGAAACGAAAGCGGCAGTCGGACGCAAAACGCGCCGCAAACGCCCTGTATCATCACAAACGTGGTTTTTTGCAAACCGTTGTAGTACCCGATAAAACAGAACAAAAAGCAGGTCAAAAGGCAGTCGATGGCATAGGCTTTGAGATAGTCCCACGCATTTGCGACGGCGTTTGCATCACCGGAAAAAACGCCTGCCAAAAGATCGCCGCGGAAGAAGGTGAGCAAAAACATCAAAACGCCGAAGACAAACGACACCGCGATCCCTGTTTTGAGCGTTTGTTTTGCCCGCCCGATCTTGCCGGCGCCGTAGTTTTGCGCCACAAACGCCGACATCGACTGCATAAACGCCGCCGGCACCAGCATGATAAACGCGCACACCTTTTCCGCCACGCCGACGCCCGCGGAGGCTTCCAGGCTGATGTTGTTGACGATCGCAAGCATACCGAGAAAGGATACGCCGACGAGGAAATCCTGCAGGGCGATCGGCGTGCCGATGCGAAACAAAAGCGAGGCGTACGCCTTATGAAACCGTATATTTTCCCTGCCAAACCGAAACGGCAGTTTCACGCGGCGGATGATCAAAAGTGAGATCGCCACGCTGACAAATTGCGCCATGACGGTCGCCAGCGCCGCGCCCGCGGCGCCGAGCCCGAATCCCGCTACGAAAAGAAGGTCGCCGGCGATATTGCAGATACAGGCGATCCCCACTGCAAGGAGCGGCGTTTTCGAGTCGCCGAGCCCGCGAAAAATACTGCCGAGCAGATTGTACGCGGTGATGACGAGAAATCCCGCCCCGCAGATCTTGATATAGTCGGCGGTGAGGGCAAACGCCTCCTCCGGCGCCTGCATCAGCCTTGCCAGCGCCTCTGCAAAAAACACGCTGCCGAGTGTAAAGATCACCCCGCCGACGGCAAAAATGACAAGCCCGGTGCCAATGATATTTGCCGCATCCTCTGCGCGCTTTTGCCCGATACTCTTGCCCACGGCGACCGTAATGCCCATCGAAAAACTAACGATCAGATTGGTCAGCGTCATCACGATCTGCGAACCTGTGGAAATGGCAGACACCGCGGCGTTGTCGCAAAATCTGCCGACGATCAGCAAATCCACCGCCCCGTACATCGCCTGCAAAAACATGGCAAACAGCACGGGCAGCATAAATCTCAAAAGTTTCGGTAGAATAGGTCCGCTTGTAAAATCGTTGTTCTCCATCATATCTCCACGAAAAAACCGGATAAAACAGCAAGCATTTCAGCCTGCGGTCTTATCCGGCATTGCATTTCTATCGAATGTTTTGCCCTCCGAACCGGCGCTTATACTATACCACGCGCACTAACCTTTGTCAAGAGGGAACGGCGCGCAAACGTCCGCAGATCATTCCTGACTTTTATGGATATTGGAGATGTCCTCAAACGTGCCGCCGCCGTCGTCGTCCGGGGCGCGGAACTCGCCCCTCTCCGCAAGGCGCACAAACGCATCGACCACGTCGCTTGTGAGCTGTGTGCCGGAGGCGTCTTTGATGATGCTGACCGCCTTATCAAAGTTCATACGCTTTCTGTACGGGCGGTCGGAATACATCGCATCAAAGGTATCGGCGACCGCAATGATCTGCGCCACGCGCGGGATCTCCCCTTCTTTCAGCCCCTTCGGATAGCCCTTGCCGTCCGGACGCTCGTGATGCGACGCCGCACCGACGACGATCTCCGGCATCAGACTGATGTTTTGGAGCACATCATAGCCGCGCTCGGTATGGGACTTGATGATGTTGTATTCTTCATCGGTCAGTTTTCCGGGCTTATTGAGCACTTGATCCGGGATAGCGATTTTCCCGATGTCGTGCATCAGGGCGATATTGTAGTACTGTTCGATCGTATCCTCATCATAGCCGAGTTCTTTTGACAGCATCGCCGTATATTTTGCCACGCGCGAGGAATGCCCCTGCGTATACGAGTCCTTCATATCAATGACTTTTGCAAACGCTTCGATCAGTTCGCGAAGGAGCTGCTTATCGCGCTGTTGCTGACGGCGCAGCATATCCAACTCATCGGCTTTATATTGGTCAAGCGACATTTTAAGTCCGATAACAACGCACGCCACCAGGAATACAGCGGCAATTAAAACAATCAGGAATACGTAGTTCAGCGTATAGGCGTGGATCTCATCCATTGAAATATCCGCACCGGCATAGGCAACACATACGCCGTGTGAATCAAAAACCGGTGCATAGTGCGTAAGCAGCCATCCAAACGTATCCCGACTTTCGATGGTTTCGATCTCCTCTCCGCGGAGAAGCGCCGGAATATAAGCGGCAAAAGCGGAATCAAAGTCCTGCACGTCGCCGAGCCGCCCGGCGTTCTCAGGGTCGGTGTCAAATACAACATGACAACCGTCCGCCTTGATTTGATAAATGTACAGATATTTCAAATACGGCGTGTTGTCCAACATATCTTTCAGTTCGTCAAACTTCGCCGCATACGCGTCATCTTTTCCGTTTTCAAGCCAAGCATTGATTTTATCGCCGTCGATCCCCGCCGCCGCAAGTCTGGCAACGCCCGTGACCGACATATTACGGTCATGTTTGATTTGACTCATCAGGATGACGATGCTTGTCACCGAAATCGCACCTGCCATGATCACTGCAAGCACGACCCAAATGATAAGCAGTCGGCGCCGGCGGATGCCGTTTCTGAATTGTTTACCCATTTCGCATTCTCCAAACTGTCTTTTGAACTCGGAATACTATACAATATAAAGAGTATACAATATTTTCCACGCGCCGTCAATCCGAATTTTCATTTCACCGTACTAAAAAACTTTGTCCGCCGTTTCTTTTTATACAATTTGATGGAAATCAGCGGTAAAAATGCAAAATTTTCAGACGCTCCCGCGCTTGCCGTACTTTTCCCTGTACTGCCCGGGGGTCATATGCATCACGGCTTTGAACGCCTGATTAAAGGTGCGCATACTCGCAAAACCTGCGTCAAACGCGATTTGCGTGATCGGCTTTTCGCCGCGCAGCATTTTTTTGGCCTCCTCAATGCGCAAAAGTGTGATGAATTTTGCAAAATTGATTTGCAATTTGTTCTTAAACAGATGGGAAAGATGCGTCGGCGAATAGTGGAGCGCCTGCGCTACCGAGGTCAGCGTGATTTGCTCCTTGTAGTGCGCCGCGCAGTATTTGATAAGCTTTTCTTCTTTGGAAGCTGCGTGTTCGGCGGCGTCACACAGCGAAAGCTGCGGCAAAAGTTTGCCTAAAATCAACGCGATGTACCCGCCCGCTACGCCTTTGGCATATGCGGTGGTCAAACTGTTTGCGCGCACCGCCTCCAAAAACATCGTATCGGTCTTTGCGTCGACGGCGCCGCGCAATACCGGATCTTGCGGGATATAATGTTCAAACACGCTGTCATACGCCGGCAGATCCTTTGGAAAAAGGAGCGCGATATTTTCATGCGCCGTCGCCTCGTGCGCGTGTACCTGGCCTGGAAAGGCGAAAAAAACATCCCCCTTTTGCAGTCGGTATTCCTTGAAATTGAGATACACCGTCCAGGCGCCGCCGCGGGCATACAAAACTTCCACATAATCGTGCGCGTGCTGCGGCATATATTTTGCCCCCGCCCTCTGCCACGCGTGGATCCCCGTCCATTTCGTCTCGTATACGATACTCATTTCACTCTCCAAAATCGCAAAAATCCGCTATTGTTTTCGCCGCATTCGCTTGTATTATAGCATATTTTTGCTATAATGTAAATGTAAAATCGTATTTTCGGCGCAAAGTGTCCGAAATATTCAACCATAGGAGGTCCCCATGAAAATCAAAGCTTTCATCTACGTGCTGGTCACAGCCATGCTGCTGTGCGGCGTCCTGCCGCTGACGGGCGGTGCTTACGCCGCCGCGGACGGCGCGGACAAATCGTATGCGGCGGCTGCGGAGGCAATGGTGCTTCTCAAAAACGACAGCGGTGCGCTCCCGCTCACCCCGACCGACAAAATTGCAATTTTCGGCGCGGGGCAGGTCTATACCGACGGCAAAACCGGCGGCTTTTACCTGATGGGGCGCGGCAGCGGCTATTTTGTACCGTCCGAGACGCCGAAAAGCCCCTGCGACGTGCTTGCCTCCTACGTCGACGCCGGAAAACTCGGCGGTGTGTACACGCCCCTGTCCGACGCATACAAGGCGGCGGCCGTATCCGGCGCGGACTTTTCCTACGCGCCGACCGATGAGGAATACACCGCCGCGGCGGAATATGCGGATAAAGCCGTTTATATGATCAGCAGAAGTGCGTCCGAAGGCAGTGATATACGAAAAGCCTACTTTGCCCTGACGAGCGACGAGCGCATCGAACTGCAAAAGGTGTGCGCGGCGTTTGACGGCAAGCCGGTCATCGTGATCCTCGACGTCGGCTATACGATGGATACCGGATTTGCAAGCGGACGTGTCGGCGGTATTTACGCCAACGCGCTCCTCACCGCAAACTATCTCGGCATCCGCGGCATCGACGCGCTTTGCAAAGCGCTGATCGGTGAAATCAACCCCTCCGGTAAAACCGCGAATACCTATGCAAAACAACTGACCGATTATCCGAGCTACGACAGTTTTTATGCAAGCAACAACTACACCACCTATTCCGAAGACATCTATCTGGGCTACCGCTATTTTGAGACCTTTGACCCGTCGGGAGAAAAGATCGACTATCCCTTTGGCTACGGTCTTTCTTACACGACCTTTGACATCTCCGCCGTGACCTGTACCGAGACGGGCGGCAAGATCACCGTTACCGCAACCGTCACAAATACAGGCAGTACGGCGGGAAAAGAGGTCGTACAGGTTTATTTCGGCGCGCCGCAAAAAGGGACAAGCGGCGCAAGGCTCTCCAAAGCGGCAAAAGAACTCTGCGGATTTCAAAAGACCTCCCTGCTTGCCCCCGGCGCGAGCGAAACGGTGCGCGTATCCTTTGATATTGACGATATGGCGTCCTACGACGACCTCGGCGTGACGGGACACAAGTCCGCCTACGTTATGGAAGCGGGCGACTACACCGTTTACGTCGGCAACTCGGTACGCAATACCACCGTTGCCGGCACGCATACCGAAAATCAACTCCGCGTTGTCAAGCAACTTTCCGAACTTTGCGAGCCGACGACCGCCTTTGCGCGCCTGACCTTTGACGGCGCCGAAACGGTGGGGGAGAACTCCGCATTCCGAAGCGACCTTTTGCATACGCCCACAGCGACGGTGCAAAGTGCGCCCACCGCACCCATACAATTTATCGAAACTTTGGACGGCACCGCGGCGGTGAGCGAATTTCTCGCGCAGATGTCCAATGAGGAACTCGGGACCATCGCACTGATGACAAACGCATCCCCCACCAACACGGGCGCATGGGGCGGCAGTCCCGAAGTTGTTGAAAAATACGGCATACCGCTTGCCTATACCTGTGACGGACCTGCCGGCATCCGCCACACGACCAAAGGGACGGGACTCCCCTCTGCCACCGCGCTTGCCTCGACCTGGAATCCCGAACTCGTCGCGGCGCTCGGCGACGTGGTGGGCAGAGAGTGCGTTGCCACCGATATTGACGTGTGGCTCGCCCCCGGCGTAAATCTTCATCGCTTTCCGCTTTGCGGCAGAAACTTTGAGTATTACTCCGAGGACCCGTATCTGACCGGCGTTATGGCGGCCGAACTGATCCAAGGCGTACAGGCGCACGGCGTTCCCTGCGCCATCAAGCACTTTATCGCCAACGAGCGGGAAACCAACCGTCTCCAAAACGACTCGCGGATGTCCGAGCGTGCGCTCCGCGAACTCTATCTTGTGCCTTTTAAGCTGGGAGTCAACGCCGGCGTCGGCGTTGTAATGACCTCGTACAATCTGCTCAACGGCACCGAAACCGCGGAAAATGCAGAACTGATCCGCGGCATCCTGCGCGGCGAATGGGGATTTGACGGGCTCGTCACCACCGACTGGTCCAACGACTCGCATCTTGCAAACGAACTGATCGCCGGCAACAACGTGCATTCCTCCATGCACTGGGGCGCGGACGGCAGCGCATACGAATACCATATGGACGATCAGTACGCCGCCCTGCTCGCCGCCGTAAAGGACGGCACGGTCAGCCGCTCGTTGCTGATCGAAAATGCGACCTATGTCATGGATATCCTGAAAGATACCTACGCAGCGGCAAGGCTGCATATCCGTCACGATATTGCCGCCGTCGGCGCATCGACCTTTGCAGCGGAGGACTACACGCAAAAGCACGGCTACGCCCGCCCGGAAACCTCGGGCAGCCGCACGCTGATGTCTTACGTCCGCGGCACAAATACGCACACGCCTTATCTCCTCTACACGCTGAACGTAGAAAAAGCCGGCACGTATATTCTCACGACAAGTTACGCAAACGCCTCCGCCGATACAAACGCCGACGCGCTTCGCGTATTTGTCAACGACAATGAACAGTTGACAAACTACAACGCGCCGTCCACGGGCGGATGGTCCAAACTTGCAAATGCGGAAATTTGCAAACTTGACCTTAACGCCGGAAAAATCGAACTGAAGATCAAAAGCGCCGAGAATACTGCCTGCGGCAATTTTGACGCTTTCACCCTCACCCCGATCGACGAGGTCTATACGGCGGTCTCCTCCGCCGAAGATCTGCTCTCGCTGATGGGCGACAGCACAAAATGGAGCGGCAAATACTATCTCACAAAGGATATTGACCTCGCCGGCGCCGAAAATCAAAGCCCCATCGGGACAAACGCGCAAAACTTTACCGGCGTATTTGACGGTATGGGGCACGCGATCCGCGGGCTCTCGCTCTCCACGGCCGCCGAAGTTGACTTTGGTCTGTTCGGCAAAGTCAAGGGCGGCGTTATCCGGGATCTCACCGTCTACGGCGAAGTGACTTCGACAACCGCCGCAAATGCAGTGGTCGGCGGCATCGTCGGCACACTGGATCCCGGCGCGTTTATCGTCGGCTGTCAAAACTACGCCGCCGTCACCTACGAAAACGCAGGCAAGGCGGCAAAGGGCGTCGGCGGCGTGGTCGGCTACGTTTACGCAGGCTCCGTCAATACAGGCACGGTCGTTAAGAACTGTAAAAACTACGGTGCGGTCGCCTCTTTGAGCGGCGGTAAAGACGCGGCGGTCGGCGGTATCGCCGGTACGGTCGGCACAAATGCCGCCGCCGGCACGACTTCCCCCGGCAGTGTGCGCCTGATCTACTGTGAAAACTACGGAGACGTCCGCGCCGAAGGCGTAAAGGCAGGCGGCATCGTCGGTTACATCGACCAGCTTGCCCCCGGCGGCAAAGTCGAGGTCGCCTACTCTGCAAATCACGGCGCCGTCACCTCCGAAAAAGGACGCATGGGCGGTATCGCCGGTTTTGTATATGGTCGCACGACGACCGCCGGCAGAGTTCCCTGTATCCGCTTCTGCTTAAATGACGGCGCCCTCACCGCAAACGTCGGTTATGAATCCGCAGGCGTTGTCGGCTACAACGTCGGTGCAAATATGGACAACTGTGTAAACCTCGGCGTCCTTACCGCAAACGACAGCGATGCAGACGAAAAGCCGATGGGCGGTGTGGTCGGCAAGACCTTTACCTCCACCGCGCTCACCTACGGTATCACCAATTGCTATACGACAAGCGGCGAGGTCATTCCCGAAGCCGGATATGAAAAGCCCGCGCAGTTTGTGCTTACCGATTGCGCCATAGCGACCGAAGCCGATCTCAAAAGCAAAAACACGACCCTCACTTACGGCACGGACGGCTATGTCGTAACGGAGGACGGGCTCACGCTCACCGTGTTTGCCGCCCCCGCCGTGCAAACGGGCGTCGGCGACATTGACGGCAACGGCAAAATTACGGTCCGCGACGCGCTTTTGGCAATCCGCGCGCTCCTGAACTGTGATATGACGGCGGGTCTGCAACTGCTGGACACCAACGGCGACGGCATGTTTTCGATCGCCGACATCCTGCACATCATCAAACAAATCGCAGAATAAATCGCAGTTTCAAATTCAAAACGTACAAAGGAATCTACAATGGAAACAAAAATCAAAGAACTGATCTCGCAAATGACCCTTGAGGAGAAACTCTCGTTTTGCTCGGGACACGACGCGTGGCACGCCGAATCGCTCCGGCGGCTCGGCATTCCCGAAATCATGATGTGCGACGGGCCGCACGGACTGCGCAAGCGCGCCAAAGACGAAAACGGCGCGTATTATACCGTAAAAGCCACCTGCTTTCCGCCCGCCTCTGCCATGGCAAACGCCTGGGATCCGTCGCTTGCGGCAACGGTCGGACAGCACATCGGCAAAGAATGCCGCGCCGAGGGCGTTTCGATCCTCCTCGGCCCCGGGATGAACATCAAACGTTCCCCCATCTGCGGACGAAACTTTGAATATTATTCCGAGGACCCGTACCTCTCCGGCAAAGTCGCCGCCGGATTTATCCGCGGACTGCAGGGCGAGGGCGTTGCCGCCTGCGCCAAGCATTTCTTTGTCAACAATCAGGAAACGCGCCGTTTTTCCACCAATGCGCACGTGAGTGCGCGTGCGCTTCACGAGATCTATCTGCCCTCGTTTGAAACGGCGGTCAAGGAAGCCCACGTGCAAACGGTGATGCATTCTTACAACCGCGTCGGCGGCAAATACGCCGGCGAAAACGAAGATCTGATCAACGGGACGCTCCGCGCAAAATGGGGATTTGACGGCTACGTGATGAGCGACTGGAACGCAACAAATGACCGCGTTGCCGCCTACAAGGCGGGCACCGACGTGGAAATGCCGCCGTGCGGCGGCATCCGTGACGCAGAGCTTATGGAGGCATACAAAAACGGCGAGATCACGATGGAGGTGATCGACGCCTCGGTCGAAAACGTTCTCCGCGTGATTTTCCGCCATTTGCCGAGCGAAAACGCCCCCCGATTCGATCCGAAAGAACATCACCGCGTTGCCGCCGAAGCAGCGGAAGAGTGCATGGTCCTCCTCAAAAATGAGAACGGCGTTCTCCCGTTTGCGAGCGGCGCGCCGCTGGCGGTCATCGGCGGCTTTGCAAAGAAACCGCGCTTTCAGGGCGGCGGCTCCAGCCACGTCGAGCCTTTCTTTGTGGACGACATCACGGAATATCTGACAAGTGAAAACGGTATGGACGTCACCTATGCCGCGGGGTACGACGAAAAGCACGAAACAAACGCCGACCTCATCGCAGAGGCCGTCCGCGCGGCAAAGACCTGCGGCAGAGCCGTGATTTTTGCGGGAATGCCCGATTCTTTCGAGACCGAGGGACGTGACCGCAGACATATGGAACTGCCGCCTGCGCACAATGCGCTGATCGAAGCGGTTTGCGCCGCCTGCGACCGCGTTGCCGTCGTTTTGATGGCGGGCAGCCCAAACGAACTACCGTGGGTGGACAAAGTCCCCGCCATTCTCCACGCGTATCTCGGCGGGCAGGCGCTCGGCGGCGCCGTTTCGCGCATCCTCTTTGGCAAAGTCAATCCGTCCGGCAAGCTTGCCGAAACGCATCCGCGCCGTTTTGAGGACAACCCCGCGTACCTGAATTTCCCGGGCGACGGCGACGAGTGCTTCTACGGTGAAGACATCTACGTCGGCTACCGCTGGTACGACAAGCGCAAGATGGACGTTCTCTTCCCGTTCGGGCACGGGCTCTCCTATACCAAATTTGAGTACACCTCGATCAAGGGCGACAGCCGCACCGTCACGGTGACGGTGAAAAACGTCGGCAGTGTGCGCGGCAAGGAAGTTGTCGAACTGTACGCCTCTGCCCTGCCGCATCCGGTCACTTCCACCTACATCGGCAACAGCGCCTACGGTTTTGCGCGCCCCGTCCGCTGGCTTGTCGGCTTCGAAAAAATCGAACTTGCCCCGGGCGAGGAAAAGGAAATCACGTTTACTATCGACGATCGCGCTTACGCCGTTTTTGATACGAAAGTCGAAGATTTCCGCGTTATCGGCGGCGATTATGAAATCAGCGCCGCGGCGTCCAGCCGGGACATCCGCCGCACGCTGCATGTCCACGTGGATGACGATACGCGGTTTATCCCGCAGATCACGAAAAATACGGTATTTGAGGATCTCTTTATCGACCGTCGCTACCCGAAACAGATCGTAGACGAACTTGTCAAAGCCCTGATCCCGAGTGCGGAAGACGCAGGCGAAGGACTGAATTTTGACGCGATGCGAAATCAAAACGGCTACGTTTTGCGCCAAAAGATCGTAAACGTTGCAGACCCCGCACACTTTGACGCACTGGATAAACTCGTGGAAGCAACCAACGCAAAGATCCGCACATATTACCGAAAAACAGAATGATCCGTATCCAAAACACCGGCGGCAGATCCGAATTTTTTCGGGGACGCCGCCGGTGTTTTTGCCCCATCCTAAAAATCAAAAAAACTTGCAAAAATTTTGTACCGAACGCCGTGCGTTTTATGGTACAATAAAAATCAGAAACGATCCATCAAAACTATATGGGGAGAGACAGTCATGACGGAAATCATCCAAAGTGAAAACGGACATATCCTCTGCACGGACGGCAAGCCGGTTGCCGCCATTCCCGGCGCAAACGGCACCGTCGATACCTTTGAAAAAATCGAGGACGGCGCTTGGAAATGGCACCGCCGCACAAGCAGTCCCACCGATCAAATGCGCATGGAGGTCATCCTCCTCGGCGGTGCGACCTTTACAATGGTGCCCGCGGTCAGTTACAACGGCAACGGCTGGGGCAAAACGCCCGAGTACGTTGGCGACCGCGCGGAGGACGGCACCCCCTGGTCGTGGGCGTCCCACCGCGTGACCATCCCCGCCTGCACGTACAGCGAAAATGAGCAGATCAGCCTTGCGCTGATGGCAGAGCCGAATTCCAACTCCGCCTGCTCGCTCTACCGGGTGGACGCGGGCGAAAAGCACGTTTTGATCTTTCCCGAAGAGGAAAAGCCCAAGACCCTGAACCGCCACTTTTGGGGCGCGCCGTATCAGGGAACGATGGCGCCGAAATGCGACTTTTTCGCCGTCCTGTTTGCGGCGCCGTCGGACGGCGGCAAACACCGCTACCGCGGTATGCTCGATTTTGCATGGCGCTATTACGCGCACGAGATCAAGCCGCCGCGCCCGGCGCATGAACTCTACCGCCTCTCCATCGCCTACGCAAGATATCTTTTACAAAAAGAAAAAGACGGTTTTATCGGCTTTACCAGCGGCGCACAATGGATCCCGAAACTCAACGGCTATCAAAAGGCGGAACACGGCTACGAACTCGGCTGGGTGGGGCAAAACGCCTCGTTTGCCACCGCGTTTATCAACGATTATATCGAAAACGGCGACAAAGAAAACCTGGAGATCGGACTTGCGGTGCTGGACGGCTGGCTCTCGCTTGGACTGACAAATGACGCGTATATCTGCGCGCACAAAGCCTATCGCGGCGCCCCTGACCCAAAACTTGACCTCCCCTTTGAAACGATGACGCGGGCAGACCTTGACCCGTGGGACTTTCCCGAGGGGACGCTGGAAGGGATCATCCCCCGCCTCGGAAAGCCGCGCCCGGCGCCCACGGGGCAAAAGAAACTGCCGGGGAGCGACGCCTGCAATCTCGGTACGGGCGCAGAGGGGTATTTTGAAGCCTACGATTTATTAAAGTCCATCGGTATCGACCGACCGAAATACCTTGAAATGGCGCTTCGCACCTGCGATTTTGCGCTGAAAAGTCAGGATGAGGACGGCAGTTTTGCAAAATCCTGGACGTATGAGGGCACCGTGGCGTCCAAAAAAGGCACCATCGGTTGTTTTCTCATCCTGCCGCTCCTGAACGCCCATCGGCGCACGGGTGATCGCAAGTATCTCGACGGCGCGATCCGCGCATTTGATTTTTACTATGCCGAACTCGACCGCGAGGGCTACACCACGGCGGGAGCGCTGGACACCTATTCCATCGACAAAGAATCCGCATCTCCCCTGCTCCGCGACGCGCTGACGCTGTATGAAACGACCAAAGACAAAAAATATATCGGCTATGCCGAAAAGATCGCGTGGTATTTATGCACCTGGATGATGCACTTTACGGTGGAATATCCGGTGGATTGTCTGATCAAAAAACTGGACTACGATACGTTTGGCGCGACAAGCGTTTCCACACCGCACAACGCCCTTGACCAATACGCCCTGCGCGACGTACTTTCGTTTATGAAACTCTATGAGCTGACCGGATTTGTCCAATGGAAAGAACGTGCGCTTGCCTTCTGGTGCAACGCCTGCCAGGGCATCTCGGACGGCACGCTGTATATCAACGAACGTCTCCGCCCCGTCGGCTCGCAGGACGAGGCGATATTCCACACCCGCTGGGGCAGATATACCGTGCCGGCGTTTACCCCCTCCCAATGGCTTGCTTCCTGGCCGGCCGCTTTTCGCTTAGAGAACCTGCGTTGGCATAAAGACTGGTCGCTCTTTGACGCGGGGTTGACGCATATCGAAGGGGCGCTCGGCGGGAACAACCGCTGAGATCCGAACATCAGGAAGGAACGATATGGAAAATCGGTTTTTCTCACCGTCCGCATCCTCGACAAAAGCGGACGCCGACATTGGCGAAAACGTGGTTTTTCTTGCCGACGGCGCGGTCGGCAACGGCAAAAGCGCAAGTTTCCCCGCGTCCTCCCTACACGCGGCGTACGCCGCCCTCGGCACGCGCGGCGGCGTCATCGTCATCTGTGCGCCATTTACGCTGACCGACGTTTTTTACGGGATGGAACACGAAGGAAAGATCACGTTTACCTCCTTGTATAACGGCGTGGACCACCAAAAGGAAAACGGTGCAAAAATGGTTTTTGCCGCTGACTTTTTCTGCGGCGGCGAGACCGAATTTCAAGATATAACGCTGGAAGCCGGCGCCCCCTGCGGCATTTTTGCAAACTGCCGTGCGCTCCGCCTCGGCAAAGATCTTACCTGCCTGCCGCACGCCGACACGGGGACGTACCTCTCGGTCACGGGCGGCGGCTGTGGGGCGCCCGCGCCCGGCGCGGCGATTCTCCTGACCATTGACAGCGGCGTATGGCAGAGGATCATCGGCGGTCACACGGCGGACGGCGCCGAAAAACTCACCGTCCGCCTGACGATCAACGGCGGCAAATTCAAAGAAGCGATCACTCTTGGCTCTGCCGCCGCTTTTACGGGGACGATCCGCGCAGAGATCGGCGGCGGCGTCTTCTGTGGCGGCGTTGTTGCCGCAAATCTTTCGGGCGCCGATGACGCCTTTGACGGAAAGGTCGATCTCATCATCCGCGGCGGCCGTTTTTACCGCACCGTTGCCCTGACAAACTCTTTGATCGGCAAATGGCGCGGCGCCTACGCGCTCACGCTCCGCGGCGGCGATTTTACCTATACCGACGAGATCCGCGGCGGCGCCGTCGGGGTGCAGAGTCTGCTCTCCGTCGGAAAAAACGTCGACCTGCACGCAAAAATCAAAGGCAAGCAGTCGTTTACAAGCCTTGTCCGGGCACACAGCGCCGACCCGTGGATCTTCTTTCACGACGGCTACTATTACTACACAGCAACCGCCGGCGGTCAAGGTCTGCGCCTGATCAAAACCGCAAATCTCGGCGGGATTTACGGCGCCGCGTCTGCACAGATCTACAAGCCGGGAAAAGGGCGCGCTTATTCATCGCATATTTGGTCGCCGGAGATCCATTATTTCAGTGCTGAAGAAGTCGGCGAAAAATACGCCGGATGGTATTGTTTTATCGCCAGCGCACCGGACGAACAGTGGAGGACGGAAAACCACCGGGAGGACAAAAACTCCACCTTTGGTCCCCTGCGCGGCTACGTCATCAAATGCCTGACGGACGACCTGTGCGGACCTTGGGGCAATCCGGTCACGGGGGAGGTCAACATCCCGCAAAAGCTGGAATTTCCCGACAGCGGCGACAACGTCACCCGCGGGGTGATGGGCTGTTCGGTCATCACGATCGGCGGCGTAAAATATCTGATGTTTGTCAGTTCGGTGGGCAGAGAAACGCAAAAGACCGACAACTTTAACTTTTACCAAACCATCAATATCGTAAAGTTTACAAATCCGTGGACGATCGAGGGCTATCCGAAAGTGATTTGCAAGCCGGAATACGATTGGGAAAAGCGCGGCTCGGAGGACAGATTTCATCCCGCGGTCGTGGAGGGCGCCACCGCCGTTTACAACCCGAACGGTGAGATCTACATCATCTATTCCGCCTCCGGCTATTGGACGGCGCATTATCAACTCGGACAGTTGACCTACATCGGCGGCGCGGAGGGCGATCCGACCGACATCCGCGCATGGAAGAAAAAGCCGACGTCGATATTTTCACAGTCCGACGATCTCAGAGGATGCGGGCACGCCTCGTACGTGACCGATACTGACGGTCAGGGCTGGATCTGCTACCACGCCTATCCCAAGGGCGACCGTCGCCGCTCTGCATATCTTGAGCCGTATACTTTTTCCGGCGACGGACTCATCATCGGAAACGGCAGCGGTCATCCCACGCCCCCGGATACGCTCTACACCGTAAACGTCAATCCCCTGCCGCTCGGCAAACGCATCCGCGGTTTTGACGCTGTCAAAGCCGCCCTACCCGAAGAATAAGCCATTCCCCGTTGCGACAGGTCGGCGCAAACATCCGCCATACATCAAAAAAGAGGAACGCACGGTGTGCATTCCTCTTTTGCTTTTGCAATTCTTTCTTAAAAGGCGCCCATCTCGGTGACAAAGGTCATCGTCTGCCCCGGCAAAATGCCGAGGACGCCCGTATCGCCCATTTTTTCCGGCGCATTGACGCCGTTGTTCATCCAGGTCTGCGGTTCCAGGCAAAGGAGATCCTTGTTGTCGCCGTTGTAGAGCATCCAAAACTTGAATTTATCGTCCGCGCGGTAGAAAATACCATGTCCGCTTGCCAGATCCGTCAGGCGCATCTCCGCGCCCGCCGGGCGGCGGAAGTGGCGGCTGATGACGTTTTCGGCAGGGCAGATCTCCCCTTTCGCAAGTTTTGAGGCAAAATCCTTGTCGCGGACAAGGTTCCACGTCATCGAAAAATCGCGCATATCGCGCTCAAATTCATCGCCGACCGGAAGGGACAGGCGCACGTTGCGGATATCGCCGCCCGGCATAAACGGCAGGCGAAAAGTGGTGTGATACGCAAGTCCCATCGGCATGGTGCTGTCGCTCTCGCTTGTCACCGAAAGCGTTTGCCGCATCCCCGCGGCGCCGAGGTCGTATCGCAGCGTCAGGAAAAACGCGTGCGGGAAACATCCGAGATACGGCGCTTCCTTTGTGGCGTGGTAGGCAAAAACCGCAAAATCTTCTCCGACCTTTTGCGTTTCCATCCGGGTTTCGTGCAGAGCGCCGTGAATAAAGCAATCGGTCTGTGGCTCGTTGATCGGCAGTTGATATTCCCTGCCGCAAAAGGTAAAGCGCCCGTGCGTGATGCGGTTGGGAAACAAAAGCACCGGCGTACCGTACAAAAACGCGTTATCGGTCACGTAGGTGTCCTCGCTCTTCGGCGTGCGCAAGATCTGCATCCCGCTTGGCGTGTGGCAAAGTGAAATACAACTTGCGCCGCGCGACGGCAGGATCTCGGCGATATAGGCGTTGTCTTTGGATTTGAGTTTGATGGTCTGCATAATATTCCTTTCTTTGATCGGCCAAGAAAAGAGGTAAGCCGCGCGGCTTTCCTCTCCTGATTTTGCATTTACTCCGCCGCCGTCGGTTCTACGGGCGCGTCGTGCTGCCATTCGGCAACCGCGTCGGCATACGCCGAATTGATGATGCCGAGCATCACGTTCGCTTTGTTTTTCAGCGCATCGTAACGCGATGCAAAATTTGCCTCGTTGGCGCGCAGCATATAGATGATTTCCTTGTTGTAAGGTCAGATTTGATAGAAGTAACCGATATCAAATACGAGATT
>JAFSUT010000090.1 GCA_017445085.1 Clostridia bacterium
AGCGGCGACGCGGGCAGCGGAAACTACCGCCCGGCGGACGAGATCTCCCGCGCCGAGGCGTGCGTTATCTTCACGCGCCTTGCGCTGGCGTCTTTTCGCGTAAAATGACCTCGTTTTGAAAATATTTTTCAGAAAAATACTTGAATATATTTTATAATTTGAATATATTTTATAAAAAGGAGAAAAAACATGAAAAAACTTGCAAAGATTCTCAGCACGGCGGCGCTTCTTGCCTGCTTTGTGCTCGCAATGCTCTGCGCCGCGTCGGCGGCAAACGTCGCGTTTTTGAAGAGCGGCGAAAAGGGCGACGGCTCCTCTCCCGACAGTCCTGTCGGCACGCTGACCGACGCACTCGGCAAACTTGACCTGGAGCGCGACGGCACCGTCGTCATCGTCGGCGACTTTGTCCAGGGCAAGAGCAACTTCTTTTATAAAGAAGAATTCGGCGGCAAAGTCACCATCACCTCGGTGTATGACGGGGTGGACTACCGCGAGACCGCCGGTGCGGAATTCATCTGCGGTATGCCCGAGGGTAATGACGGCCGCCGCTTTATCTGCTCGGGTGAATACGTCTTCCGCGATCTGACCTTCCATATGCGCAGTCAACTGTATATGATCGTGGCAAACCATTATCCCGTCACCATCGACACGGGTGTAAAAATGATCACCGACAGCCCGAAGACCAACGGACTGCTGTTTGACACCGCGTTTTCGATCCTCGGCGGCTATCAGGACAAGCAGGCGATCATCGCCAAGGGCTCCGCGCCCGAAACTTCCGGCGGCGACCCGGTATCCGTTACGGTACGCAGCGGCGAAAACATCCTGATTGCCCCCTACTCGCGCGGCATTCAAAACCCTGACTTTTACGGCGTAGCCGAGATCACGGTCGAGGGCGACGCCAAGGTCGGCACGCTCTACTATGAGCCGGTCAACGGCCAGGCGGTCGGCAACAGCAACGTCAATATCACGGTCGGCGGCAACGCACAGATCGGCAAGATCACCTGCGGCGATAAGCCCGCGGGCATGAAACAGCTGACTCTGAACTGGAACGGCGGCAAGATCGCAAACTTTATCCGCAACGCGGCTTCTGCTTCGGCGCCGTTTACGCTCAACGCTTCGGCAGACGTGGCTTCCTCGATGGAATATGCGATCGTCGCGCCGAACTTTGACGTCAAAAACACAAGCGGCGACGTCGCACCCGTCGCCGGGAACAAGACCGAGGTCAAACTCACCATCGGGCAGACGACGGCGTACGTGAACGGCGAGGCAAAGACGCTCGACGTTGCCCCCGTCATTGAAAACGGCAGAACCCTGATGCCCCTCCGCTTTATTGCCGAGGCGATGGGCGCCACCATTGCCTGGGACGGCGCCACCGGCACCGCAACGCTGGACGACGGCACGAACAAGGTCGTCATCACGCTCGGCTCGGCGACCGCGTATGTGAACGGCGAGGCGAAAACGCTTGACGTTGCCGCCGCATCGAGAAACGGCCGCACGCTCCTGCCCGTCCGCTTTATCGCCGAGTCCTTCGGCGCAGAAGTGGCTTGGGACGGCGCAACTTCCACCGCGACGCTGACCAAGTGATCCGAAAATACAAAAAAATCCGTTGCCTTCGGGCAACGGATTTTTTTTTGAAAAAGCCGAGGTTTCTCTCCGACGGCGGAAACAACGGGAAACGCCGCGGCAGGAAAGAAAATCATGCAAAAAACAAAACGAAAAATATTGACAGAACGGGGGAGTTATTGTATAATGTCTACATAATAGGGTGTACTTTGCAATACTGTACACTTTCACAACTGCATGAGACGGTGTCTCAAAGGAGAAAATCGTATGAAAAAGCAACTGTTTACCGTTGTTCTTGCGTTTGTACTGATGATGGCGATGTTTGCCGTCACCGCATCCGCAGTGGACACACAAGCGGTCAGGATCGAAACCGGTGCAGCCACCGGCGTGGATCTTAGTGAACTGTGCGAGGGGGATACCTTTGATGTGTACATCACGGTACCGCTGACGCAGGGCGCCAATGCCAATCAGCTCTACTACCGCGGCTATGACCTCGGCAGCGCGACGGCAAACCGCACCTTCAACTCGGGCAACGCCAAACTGACCGAGGAGGCGCTGACCCTGACCTGGACGAATACCGATATCTATGTTTCGTCGATTTCGTATATCGACGATCCCGATGCGGGCAAAAACTACGCCAATACGCCGAAACTGACTTCGGCAGGTACGGTCGGCGGCACGGAACTCTTTTTCGTTTTCCCCGGCAACAATGTGTCTGCCGCCGTCGGTAAAGCGTCCGAAACGGCATACGGCGTTTCCGCCGGCGTGAGCGAACTCACGATCTCCTATGACGGCGCGTTCAACGCTTATATACTCAACCAGACCAATAAAACCAATAAGCCCACGACGCAACCGACGACCGGCGTGATCGCCAAGGTGACCTTTACGGTCGCCAAGGAGTCGGGTGCCGAGGAAACGATCAAGTTGACCAACAGCCATAAGATCAGCGGCACGGCGGAGTCTTACGACGCGCCGACCTGCACGGTCACCTTGAAAGCGGGCTGCGTCCATCCGGCGGAAAACCGCAACTACGAAGCGCAGGAAGCCGTTGAGAAAAACGTTGCGCCGACCTGCTATGCGCTCGGTGAAAGATGGTTCTACTGCTCCAACTGTCAAAAGCTGGTCAAAGAGGACGTAGAAAAGACTGCGCACAACTTTACAAACTACACCGTGGAGAGCGACGCGACCTGCTGGGCGACCGGCGTGGCAAAGTACTACTGCGCCAACGATGGTTGTACCGAGTATGACCATACGCAGGGCAACGACGGCGTGATCACGCTGGAAAAACTGACGCATGAGGCGTCGGCGGAGCTCACCGATACCGCGACTTGCACCGAGGACGGCTACGCGTTCTACACCTGTACCAAGTGCGGCGGTCTCAGCGCAGACGGGCATACCTTCTTCAACATTTCCTATAATGCGGAGACCAAGACTTTCAAAAACAATGTCACCGGACAGGCGTATACCCCACCCGAGGCGTTCAAGTCTTACGCAAAAGGACACGACTATGTGCAGGATACCGAAAATCCGAATAAGTACGTCTGCTCGCGCTGCGGCGACGAGATCATTGTTGATGCGTCTTCGCGCGTTCGTTACGTATCGCAGGACGGCACCGGCAACGGTTTGACCGCGGACACGCCGACCTCGCTGCGCGCGGCGTTTGACGACCTCGGCAAACTGCCTGCGGCAGTGGACGCCACCATCTATCTCGTCGGCGAAAAGATCGCATTTACCGACGTTTCCGCCGTCAGCGACACTTGCTCTTCCTGTTTTGAAGAAAGCAAACACGCAAACCATATTACGATTACTTCTGCGAACACAAACAATAAAACGATCATTGAATTCAACGACGTAGTCAAGTACTACTACCTCTACGGTCCGACCACGTTTGAAAACGTCAAGTTCGGCAGTACGGTCATCGGTACGGCAAAGTCGGCGGGCGACGCCACCGACAGCGGCGGATTCAGCATCTGTGCGCGCGGATTCAAACTCGTCATGGGTCTTGGGCTTGAAATGCTCTCCAGCGGCGACGGTATGCACGTAACAAAGACCGACGGCGGTCTTGACAACATCGACATTATTATCCCGGATGCAAAAGTATACCTTGCCGGCGGTTTCTACGCTTCGCAGATCTACCCCGGTGCAGACACCCAGTCGGTACAGACCGACGTCACCGTTCTCAGCGGTGAATACTGGAACATCGAGGGACTTAACCGCGGCGGCTCTACTTCGTATGCCGGCGCGCACGCCAAGATCACGATCGGCGGCGGTACGTTTGCAAGCATCGTGCCGATCACGGCAATGAGCGGCGCTTCCTTTGCCGGCGACGACAATATCATTGATATCCACTATATTCCCGGCGGCACTTATATCTGCGCCAATGATTACCGTTCTTGCATCAATGCAATGACCGGTAAGATCACGGTCAACCGTCTCTTCCATAGCGGCGCTGACATGCAGGTCGGCGACTTTTTGATGGGTTCAAAGACCATCACAAACAACGAGCGTATTGTCAACTGCTTCTGGGACGAAGGACTGGAAGAGGAAAAGCACGTTAAGAAGTTTATTGCCAAGGGCGTTGCAAACGCAGCCACCTATGCGGAAACCAATACCAACGATACCTTTGTCGTTTACTGTATCGACTTCCTCGGCGGACACGACTATGATGACAATGACGTCTGCACTTTCTGCGGCATCAAGGCTTGTGCGGAGCACACCTGGCAGCAGGTCGTCGTCACGCCCAGCACCTGCTCGGCAGGCGGCGTCGCTTACGATCAATGTACCGTCTGCTATGAAAAGAGCGAGGAATACGCGCTTTCCGCCGGCGGGATCCACGATATGCACTACACGGTGGCAGACGGAAAGGTCACCGGCGAGTGCGCATTCTGCCACAACAAAGTGGAATGGAACCTCTCGGATTATACCAACCGTACCATCTACGTCAAAGACCCCGCCGAACTGAAAGAGCCGGGCGACGTCCTGACCGCAAAGGGCACGGGTATTTCCAAGACTTCGCCGATCTACGATTTTGCCGTTGCGATGCAGATCGCGGCAGCCATGGACGGCGACGCCAAGGTTTGCCTCACGGGCAAAAAGATCTCGCTGACCGAAGCCTCTTTCGTCAGCCCGAACTGTACCTCCTGCTTTGAGGAACCGCAGCACGCAAACCACATCACGATCACTTCGGCAGACAGAAGCAATAAAACCACGCTGGAGTTTACGCCTGCCGCAAAGTTCTATCACCTCTACGGTCCGACCACCTTTGAGTACATCAACATCGGCGCCACCATCGTCGGCACAAGTTCTTCCGGCGGTATCGCCATTCTCGGCCGCGGCTTCCCGCTGGTGATGGGCGAGGGACTGACCATGCTCTCGCAGGGAACGCCGATCACCGTGACCAAAGATTATCTGGACAACGTATCTCTGTCCATTCCGGATGTCAAGGTTTACATTGCCGGCGGCTTCCTTGACAATCAGATCTATCCCGGTGCGGATTCGCAATCGGTCGAGACCGATCTGACCATCAAGAGCGGTACTTACTGGTGCATCGAGGGACTCAACCGCGGCAATGCCAAGACCTTTGAGGGCGCACACGGCAAGGTGACCATCGCCGGCGGTGAGACCTATTACCTGATCCCGACCACGGCGTCCCCGAGCGCAGTCTTCAACGGCGACGACAATGTTGTGGATATCCATTACGTATCCGGCAACACCTACGTTTGCCCGCTGGACTACCGCGTTTCCAACCAGGCGATGACCGGTAAGATCACGGTCAACCGCTTCTTCCACAGCGGCGCTAAAATGCTGGTCGGCGACTTTATGATGGGCTCGGCCACCACGACAAACAACGAGCGCTTCGTCAACTGCTACTGGGATAAGAACATGGAGGCGGAGAAACACGTTTTGCACTTCTTAAAGAAGGGCAACGACAACGCGGCCACCTATGCCGAGACCAACAAGAGCGGCGCAATGCCCGCATATTGTATCGACAATTTCGGTGCGCACGATTACGTCGATGACATATGTACCCGTTGCGGCGTCACCAAGTGCAAAGAGCACACCTACTTTGCCGAAACCGAAATCGCGCCGACCTGCGTATCGACAGGTGACGTGGCATGGCGTTGCGAGAATTGCTATGAGTACAGTTATGAGACCCTGCCGATCGACCCCGACGCGCACGATTATCACTTTGATATTTCCAATCCCGATCTTTACAAGTGCGTTTGCTCGTACTGCGGCAACGTATACTGCACGGTCAACCCCAAGACCGCAATGAAAAACAATACGCTCTATGTTTCGGATAAGGGCGTACCGTACGGCGGCTTTACGCCGGCACTGCCGCTCAATGACTATGATATGGCGATGAAAATCGCGGCGGCTTGCGGCGCGGACGACGTTACGATCTGCATCGTCGGCACGGTCAGCGTCGGCGCGAACACGAGTTATTCGGTCGGCGCCGCATATCTCGAACCTGAGCACAGCGGCACGCATATCACGGTTTGCGGTTATGACGCAAATCCGAAGGACGACGTCGTCACCCTCGGCGTTCTCTCCTTTGGATATAATGGCGGATACCGTTCGGTTTACGGTTTGAACGGCGATACCACGTTTGACGCCGTTGAGTTTTCCAGCGGCGAGGAAAAAGGTAACATTTATATCGTCGGTCGCCATAACCACCTTGTCTTTGGCGAGCATATGACTTCCGACTATCTGCGCTCGGCAAACGGCGGCGATTATCATGGCGGTAACGTGCTTGCCATCGGCGGTTGTTACGCCGGCGTCTTCGGCGACTGTGCAAACACGTCGTCGCATCTTGAGATCCATTCGGGGACCTACCGCGCCATCTACGGCGGTTCGGTCAGCCAGACCTGCGGTATGAATACTACCGGCAGTTCGGTCGAACTTGAACTGCTCGGCGATATCACGGTGCGTGAGATCATCGTTTTCGGTTCGAGAAGCGCAGTACCCAAAGAAGGCGATGCAGGTAAGCTTGAAACGGTCAACGTCACCATCGACGGCAATGTCCAGGCGGGCGCGCAGATCTGCTTTGGTTCGTATGACAATGCACCTAAGGTCGGAAACGTTACGATCTCCTATCGCAGCGGTTTCTTCTCCGCTTACGCATTCGGCAGCACGCTGGAAGCGTCCGCTGCCAATATGAAGACCTTTACCAACCGCATCCTCGGCAGCAGCACGACGGACAACGACTTCAATAATCAGATAGACAGTATCGACTTCTATTACAATTCGAGTGACAAGACGGTCGCCTCGGTCGTCAAGTCGCTGGAAGCACGCATCAAGACAAACGGCACGAAAAAGAGCCCGGCAGGCGGATTTAACTTCTACAACGTTTCGATGGAATGTCTTGGCGGCGGCAGCCATACGCCGGGTGACGTGATCGAAACCAAGGCTTCGACCTGTGCGGAAGCCGGCTATACGACCTACCGCTGCACCACCTGCGGCAAGACTTACACGGTCGTCCTTGAAAAACTCGCGCACACCATGACCGCTTTTGTCAAGGTGAGCGACGCAAACTGCATCAGCCCCGAGATCCAAAAGAGTTACTGCACCGTATGCGGCTATGCGAAGTACAAAACGGTCGGCAAGATCGCGGCAGACAACCACAACTTTGTTGATGGTATCTGCACACATTGCGGCTATGACAGAACGGTCGGCTGTGACCATATCTGGAACGACGGCGTGATCGAAAACAGCGGTTGTACCTCCTGCAAGGTTTATACCTGCCAGACCTGCGGTTGCAGACGCACGGAAGACGTGGTCGGTACGCACAACTACGGCAAGTTTACCGTCACGGTAGAGCCGACGGCGACTACGCCGGGGCTCAAAACCAGAGTCTGCAAGGACTGCGGCAAGGTAGACACGGCGATCCTGTACGCAACCGACGGCGCGCTCAACAGCGAGGGCGTTGCCGTGGACGAAAACGGCAAGACCACCGATATCGACACCGCAAAACTCTCCAAGAGTCAAAAAGCGGTCGTCAACGCGTTCCTCTCGCAGGCGGCGATCGGCACGGAAGTCAAGTATGCGTTTAAGGTCAATGCCAACGGCACGGCGACCTTCTCGATCCCGCTGCCCGAAAAGTATGCGGATCTCAAAAACGTCAAGGTCATCGTCAAGGACGACGACGGCAAGTTGACCGAAGTTGCCTATACGATCGACCGCGGCTACATCGTATTCACCTATTAAGCAAATATCAGAAAAAGCACGCACCGAAGGGTGCGTGCTTTTTTATCGGGCGGAGAGGTAAAAACGGTAAAAAGCCAT
>JAFSUT010000006.1 GCA_017445085.1 Clostridia bacterium
ACCGCCGGCGTCGGGAGGTGCGGTTTGCCGTAGCCGTATGCGGCGTGGAGAAAGGGCACGCCCGCCGCTGTCGCGGCGCGAAAATCGCCGTCGGTATCGCCGATGTAGAGCGCACGGTCGATGCCGTACTTTTCTATTACGGTGCGGATGTTGTCGGCTTTGGGTTTTCCCGTATCCCCGGCGCAAAGATGCCCGCAAAACAACTCGTGCAAACGGTGAAAGTCCAAAAAGGTTTCGATATAATTCTTTTGGCAGTTGCTCACGATATAAAGCGCGTAGTCCTCTTTGAGTTTGCAAAGGGTCTCGCGCACAAACGGATAGAGCGGTGCGCCGCAGCGCGCAAGATACGCAACGTCGCCCTCGCAAAGCGCCGTATTGAGTTCGGCGATCCGCCCGTCGGACAGATTTTTCGGCAAGAGGTCGCGCGTGATGTCGACAAGCAGTTTGCCGAGCAGTCCGCGCACGTCTTCTTTGGACAGCTGCAAAGAAAACTCGGGCACGCCGCGCAGGACCTCGTTAAATCCCGCAACCACCGCGTCCGCGCTGTCCCACAGCGTGCCGTCAAGGTCAAATATGATCGCTTTTTTCATAATATCTTCCTCCGCTCAGTGTACGTCTGCAATATCTTTGATGACTTCCCCGGCGAGAATGAGTCCCGCCACGCTCGGCACAAACGATAAACTGCCGACGGTCTTTTTGCCCGCCTCGATCGCCGAAGCGTCAAGATTTGCCGAGATATCGCGCGGCGCTTCGGTGGAATACACTACTTTGAGTCGCTCGATACCGACCTGCCGGTAGCGCCTGCGCATGATCTTTGCCAGCGGACAAACCGAGGTCTTGTAGATATCGGTCACCGCAAAGGCGGTCGGGTCAAGTTTGTTGCCCGCGCCCATCGAGGCAATGCAGGGCACGCCGCAAGCCGCCGCGCGGCGTGCGATCTCGGTTTTTGCGTCCGTGTCGTCCACCGCGTCTACGATATAGGAATACGCCGAAAAATCGAGGTCGGTCTCGGTCGAAAACATCTCCGTGACCGCCGTGATCTCACACTGCGGCGCAATTTCAAGAAGCGCCGCCCTTACGTGTTCGGCTTTCGGCTGACCGATCGCGGCGACGGTGGAAAAATTTTGCCGGTTGAGGTTGCTCTCTGCATATACGTCGCCGTCAAAAAGCGTCAGTTTCCCGACGCCGGCGCGCACCAGCGCCTCCGCCGTACTGCCGCCCACGCCGCCGACGCCGAAGAGCAGGACGTTTGCATTTTTCAGTCGCTCCACGCCCTCTTTGCCGAGGAGCAGTTCGGTCCGCGTATAAAAATCAGCCATAAGTCCGCGCCCTTTCCGTAAAAGTCGATTTCAACCCGTATGATACCACGATTTTCTGCAAAAGTAAAGGAATTTTTCCTTGACCGCGCCCGATTTTTGTGCTAATCTAATGCGTGGAAACGAGGTCACTATGAAAAAATCACTTTATACCGTTTTGATTTTGACGGCGGGCGTGCTTTGGGGCATGATGGGCGTTTTTGTCCGCGCGCTGGAAGCCTACGGCTACACGTCCATGCAGATCAGCGCCGTCCGCCTCGCGAGCGGAACGCTGTTTTTGTGGATATACGTCCTCGCCTTTGCGCGGGACAAGATGCGCGTGCGGCCGGCAAAACTGCCTGTCCTTGCCGCGATGGGGATCTTCAGCGTTTTTCTCATGAGTTATACGTACTTTTCCGCCATTTTGTATTCTTCGCTCTCGGTCGCCGCCATCCTGCTCTACACCGCGCCGATTTGGGTGGTGCTTTCTTCGGCAATTTTTTACCGTGAAAAACTGACGGCAAGAAAGATCGGCGCCCTTTGCCTTGCGTTTGGCGGCTGCGTCGCCGTTTCCGGCGGCGGACAGGGCGCCGGCGCCCTCGGCATCCTCTTCGGGCTCGGCGCGGGACTTACCTACGCGCTGTACAGCATCATCGGCAAAGGGGCGCTGGAGGACTGCCACCCGATCACCGTCACGCTTTACGCGTTTACCTTTGCCACGCTTGCCGCGCTCTGCTTTGCGCCGCCGACAGAACTCTTCACGGTCGCGCGCGCGGCGCAAGATCCTGTCTTTTTGCTCTTTTTGGCGCTTGCCACGGGACTGTTCACCGTCACCCTGCCCTATCTCTTTTACACCCTCGGGCTTGCGCACACCCCTGCGGGGAAAGCTTCGATCATGGCGTCGGTCGAGCCTGCGGTCGCCACGCTCGCGGGGATCCTGTTTTTCAAAGAGCGTCCGACCCTCCCCGCACTCCTCGGCATCGCCGCCATTTTTGCGGCAATTTTGCTCCTCAATCTGCGTGCCGATGAAAAAAATCCTTGACTTTCCGCCCCGTCTGTGATAGCATAATCAAAGAAGGAATAGTAAACAGCCGCTCTGCCACAGAGAAAAGCCGGTCGGTGCAAGGCTTTGCAGGGTACTGTCCAACCCGCCTTCGCTTTGTACGGTGAAAGCCGTCGGCGCCGCCCGTTATCGCGGCAAAAGAGAGTGCGCAAAACGCCGTTTTGCGAATTCGGGTGGTAACACGGAAAGTTTTTTTCGTCCCGAGCCGATGGCTCGGGATTTTTGTTTTTTCGGGCAGCCCTTTTCCCGAAAACCTCAAGTACAAAATAGAAACAAATTTTATATATACACCTTTGAAAAAAGAAAGGATGCTATCACTATGAAACTCAGTCAACTCGTAGGCGACCGCTTTAAGGAAAAGCCCGCCGGCGCCGTCATCGACAGCCACGCGCTCATGCTCCGCGGCGGGTACATGAAGTTTGTGGGCAGCGGTATTTTCTCTCAATTCCCGCCCCTGCGCCGCACCACCGCCAAGATCGAAAAGATCCTGCGCGAGGAAATGGACAAGATCGACGGGCAGGAGATCCTCTTTCCCGTCACGATGCCGGCGTCCCTGTGGGAGGAATCCGGCAGATACAACTCCATCCAGTCGGAACTGCTCCGCTTTACCGACAGAAACGGCACCCCGATGGTGCTGGGGATGACACACGAGGAAGCGGCGGTGCAGCTTGTCCGCGAATACGGCACGAGTTATACCAAATATCCCTTTATGATCTACCAGATCCAAACCAAGTTCCGCGACGAGGCGCGCCCGCGCGCGGGGATGATCCGTGTGCGCGAGTTTACGATGAAGGACGCCTACTCCTTCCACACGAGCCAGGCCGATCTTGAGCGTTACTATGCCCGCTGTCACCGCGCCTACGAGCGCATTTTTGCACGCGCCGGCGTCCCCGAGGTCGTTTCGGTCAAGTCCGACTCGGGCATGATGGGCGGCAGCGTTTCGCACGAGTTTATGCTGCTCACGCCCGTCGGCGAGGACACGCTTTGCATCTGTCCGGAATGCGGGTACAGCGCCAATATGGAGGCGGCGGACTGTATCACCCCGCCGTACGCCGACGAGCCGCTTGAACCCCTCACCCTCACGCACACGCCGGGCGCACACACGATCGAAGACCTCTGCGCCTTTCTTAAA
This sequence comes from Clostridia bacterium, assembly GCA_017445085.1. Taxonomy (GTDB): domain Bacteria; phylum Bacillota; class Clostridia; order Oscillospirales; family CAG-272; genus UMGS902. Next base: position 3,491 of record JAFSUT010000006.1, read on the forward strand.
ATTCCACAGACGAAAACCGCAAAAGCGGTCGTCTACCAGGAAAACCTCACCGACGACTATATCATCGTCTTTACGCGCGGCGACCTCGATATCAACGAAACCAAACTGCGCAACTTTCTCGGCAAGGAGATCCACCCGGCAGTCATCACCGAGGAGAGCGGCATTGTCGCCGGCTTTATCGGCGGCTATGACTTCCACGGCAAAGCCACCCTGCTCTACGACAAGTCGCTCGAGGGTGCAAAGAACCTCGTCTGCGGCGCAAACAAGGTCG
>JAFSUT010000091.1 GCA_017445085.1 Clostridia bacterium
AGCAATGCCGAGACACGCCTGATAGATCAGCGAGCCGAAAATGACCATCGTCGTCGGTCGGATGCGGCGCAGTTTTCCAAATACCGAAAGTCCGATCATCAGTGAGCCGAGTCCGATAACGACCATACCAATGCCCATCCCCTGGTTGGCGTTTCCGCGGCTTTGCGAAATCAGCGCGCCGCAGACGGCGGCGTATCCATTGCCGATGGCAAGTCCCAGCACTTTCATTTTGCGCTGATCCTGCGCCAGCATCGTCACATACTGCGCATTGCTCCCCGTGGCGCGGAGCAAAAGTCCGCACTTTGTTTTGAGAAACGCATCCATGAGCAGTTTGAATAAAAGCGCGATCAGGAAAAATGTCAACACTTTACGCAGATTGAAGCCGAAAAAATCGGTAGGCAGGAACTTTGCGGGAAAAGAACGCAGCAAAGTCTCCGCACTGCGCGGAATATCCACCGTGGTCAGCGCGCCCGTCCCCGCAAGATCGCCGCCGTTGCCGACGACCGAGATCACAAGGTTGACCGAGATCAGAACGGTGGAGACCAAAATGCCGCAAAGCAGAGGGCGAATACCGAGTTTTACGTGCAAAAATCCGGTCAGCGCGCCAAATACAAAGCCGAGGACAAAGGAAAGCAATAGCGCGATCCACGGGCTGATCCCCGCGCGCACGGCAAGTGCAAAACTGACCGCACCCGCAACGACAGTCCCCTCCACAGTCAGATCCGGAAAGTCGAGGATCGTATAGGAAATGTAAAACCCCATCGCAAGAATGGCGTACATAAAGCCGTCTTGCAGGACAACGTCAAACAAACTAAACAAAGGTGGCATCGGAAAATCAAATCTCCTTATTTGTTGGTGGTGACCTTTTCACAATCAGTGTATGCGGCAGGCAACGTCATGCCGAATGCGGAAAGCACATCGGTATTGACCACCGGCGTTGCATCCGAAATCGTCTTGACCGGCATGGTTTCAAGCGCCGTTCCCGAAAGTGCGTCCGCCGCCATTTCACCCGTAACTTTGCCGAGGGCAACATAGTCGATCGACACCGAGGCAAGGCATCCGTTTTTCACCTGCTCTACTTCCGAGCCGTAAATCGGAATGCCGGCATTGTTTGCGGCATCAACGAGCACGGAGAGGTTGTTGACCACTTTATTATCGGTAAAGTTGTTGACGCAGTCCACCGCCGCGCAAAGCGCAGCCGCCGCCGACGGGATATCACTGTCGTTTTGAATGCCGACCGCGTTGACTTCCATTCCTTGTTTTGCGGCGGCGTCACGAAGCAGTCCGAGTTGGGTGATCGAGTTTGCCTCGCTCGTGGTGTACAATACGCCGATGGTTTTTGCCTCCGGCTGCATTGCGCGGATCAGATTCACCTGCGCGTCCATATCGAGGACGTCGGATGTGCCGGAGCAGTTGTAACCGGGGGCTTCAAGCGTGTTGACAAGACCGACGGCGACCGGATCGGAGACCGCACAGAAGACGACGGGCGTATTTTTGTCTTCCGCCGCGGCAAATGCCGATGAAGCCGCCGGCGTTGCGATCGCAACGATCAAATCACAACCACCCGCAACAAACTGCGCGGCATAGGTAGCGCAGTCCGCATCCGCAGAAGCGTCCGAGCCGATCTGCAAGGTGATATCTACTTTGTCGCCGAGTTTTTCTCTCAACCCTTCACAAATGCCGGTGTAGCAGTTGTCCAGCGAGGGATGGCTGACGTACTGGATAACGCCGACTTTATAAACGTCTTTTTCCGCCGCGGCGTCGGTTACCGACGGCTTTTGCGTCTCGCCGCATCCGACAAAGCAAGCGGCAAGCAAAACGAGCGAGAGAAGCAAGGAAGTGAATTTGATAAAGTTTTTCATGATGTTTCCCCTTTTCTGAAAAAATTGATTTATTTTTTATTTTTCGCGAAAAAAACAAAAATCCTGTCCCAAGGATCATGGGACAGGATAAAATCACCTGCGGTACCACCCAAATTCGCATCCGAAGATACGCACTCTCGTGTACAATAATACACGCGCAAGATAACGGTTGCGCCGTCGCCCCTAATAGCCAAAAGCGTTCGGATTGCCCTCAAAAGTCCATTCTCTGCCGCCGCGCCGCTGCCATCTCACCATCGGCAACTCTCTTTGTGCGTTGAAACCGCAGATACTCGTCTTTCTCATCGGTTTATTTGGTATGGCAATATCATAGCACCCGAAAATCCGCTTGTCAAGCATTTTTTGAAAATTTATTCATTTTCTTTTTTCAACCATTCGAGGAGCGCAAATTTCAATTTGTATACCGGCTTTTCCGCACGCAATAGTTCATATTCGTTTTGCGAAAGCCCGCAACTGAAAAAGAGTTCTTTTTCCGCGTCGGCGTCCTCGCAGACGTCAAGACAAAGCGGCGGATATAAGACGCAAAAAAAGTTTTTGCCTGCCGCATCTCCGAGTTCTACGCACAGCGCGGGATAGGTGCCGCAAGGCAAATGATAGTCCCCGTATGCCTTGGTCGGAAAATACCGCTCTCCGACCGAAACGCTTGCCCGCACGTCGGTTTTATCGCTCAAAAAACGATTGACGCTCTCTTCTATTTGCGGTGCAAGCGCCTCGGCAGTTGCTTGCGCCCCGGCGCGGTCGGTCGCCGCCGCAAAAAGCGCGCCGAAGTTTTCGAGAACAAAATCACGCACTTCCAATTTGATTTTTTGGTCTTCCTCGCTATCCGAGTTTGCAAGAATATGCAATCGCAAAACATCGGTATAGATACGGTCATCCATCGCAAATACAGCCGTGCCGACAAGCGTCGCGCAAACAACCAGTGCCGAAAAGATCTTCAAAAAACGCATACGTCCTCCGAGAAGTTAAGATATCCTATTATTTATCCGATCGCCGGTCTCTATGCAGGAAATTTGAAAAAAGTGTAAAAAACCGCGGTATGACTCTTATTTTCGTTAACTTTTCCCCTTGCAATTATCTGTACATTCTGCTAAAATAAAGAAAATCCAATTAAAAGAGGTAGTTTTTATGAAAGCCAAACGAATTGTGTTTACGGCGCCCTGCACCGCTGAACTGCTTGATTTTGAAATTCCGGACGAAATTCCCGCCGGAAAAGTTTTGGTCAAGACAGAAATCAGCACGGTCAGCCCCGGCACCGAACGCGCGGTCATTTCCGACGCCCCCAACTGCGGCGGCTATAAAGATCATGTATTTCCGCGCCGCAGCGGTTACTCTTCCGCCGGCTACGTTGTCAAAGTCGGCAGCGCCATTAAAAGCGTAAAAGAAGGCGACCGCGTCATCGTATTTTGGGGATCGCACTCGCAGTACAACCTTGTCCCCGAATACAACGTTGTAAAAATCGAAGACGACAACATCTCGCTGGAGGAGGCTGCCGTCGCATTTATTTCAACCTTCTCGCCTGCCGCCATCCGCAAATGCCGTCTTGAAATCGGCGAAAGCGCGCTCGTTATGGGCTGCGGACTGCTCGGGCAGTTTGCCGTCCGCCTGCTCCGCGCCGCCGGCGCCGCGCCGATCATCGCTGTGGATATGATCGAATCCCGCCGTAAAGAAGCGCTCGACAACGGCGCCGACTACGTATTTGACCCCACCGAAGAAGGCTTTGCCGACAAGGTCAAAGCGCTGACCGGCGGCGGCGTCAAAGTCGGCATCGAAGTCACCGGCGTCGGCGCGGGACTTGATGAAACGCTTGACTGCATGGCACGCTACGGCAGAGTTGCGCTTCTCGGTTGCACGCGCGACAAGAACTTTACGATCGACTACTATCAAAAGGTACACTCTCCCGGTATCACGCTGATCGGCGCACATACGAGAGCTCGTCCTGAGGTGGATTCCGCCCCCGGCTGGTTTACGCAGCGCGATGACATCAAATCGGTCCTCAATCTCCTCTCCTGCCACCGTATCGACTTTAAGCACATCATCCCGAAAGATCCTTATTCCCCCGCGGATTGCCAGAGCGTTTATGACAAGGTCATAAACGACCGTTCTTTCCCGACCCTCGCACAGTATAATTGGACAAAAATCTGATCTTTGCAGCGGTTTCTTTGGCGGAAACCGCTGCTTTCACCAAAACCTCTTTTTAAGATATTGGAGTAAAATTATGTACAAAATTATAACAAAAAAAGTGCTGAATCCGACCGTGACGCAAATGGAGATCGAAGCGCCGTTGATCGCACAAAAAGCGAGACCCGGGCAGTTTATCATCCTGCGCGTGGACAGCGACGGCGAGCGCATTCCTTTGACCGTTGCCGGGACAGATCCGGAAAACGGAACGGTCAAGATCATTTTTCAGATCGTCGGCGCGACCACCGAGGCGCTCGGTCACAAAGAGGCGGGCGACTCCATTGCCGATTTTGTCGGTCCGCTCGGCGTTGCTTCCAAACTTGACGGACTGAAAAAGGTGTGCATCGTCGGCGGCGGCGTGGGCTGCGCCATCGCGCTCCCGATCGCAGAAGCTCTGCATAAGATGGGCGCAGACGTCACATCTGTCATCGGTTTTCGCAACAAGGATCTCGTTATTTTGGAAGAGGAATTCAAAGCCGCTTCAAACGCGATGTATATGATGACCGACGACGGCTCCTACGGAAGGCAAGGCAACGTGACTCTGCCGCTGAAAGAACTGCTGGACGCCGGCGAAACATTTGACGAGATCATCACCATCGGTCCCTTGATTATGATGAAATACGTTGTTTTGACGGCAAAACCCTATCATATTCCCTGCACGGTTTCGATGAATCCGATCATGATCGACGGCACGGGGATGTGCGGCGGTTGCCGATTGACCTTACTGCAAGACGGCAAACATGTGATGAAATTTGCCTGTGTGGACGGTCCGGATTTCAACGGTTACGAAGTCGATTTCGACGAGGCAATGCGCCGCGGAAAAATGTATGCGGATTTTGAAAAGGCGGCGCACGCCCATATCTGTCATCTTTATCAAAATGTAAAAACGGAGGATGTGTAAAATGGCGATCGTCCCTAAAAAACATGAAATGCCGGTTTTAAGCAGTGACGTCAGGAGCAAATGCTTTGAAGAAGTGGCGACCGGCTATCCGATGCACATTGCCGTTGAGGAAGCAAAGCGTTGCTTGAACTGCAAAAACCAACCCTGCGTGTCAGGTTGTCCCGTCGGCATCCATATCCCGGATTTTATCACCTGCATCAAGGAAGAACGGTTTGAAGACGCCTATTCCATCATCACAAAGTCTTCTTCCCTGCCGGCGGTTTGCGGCAGAGTTTGCCCGCAGGAAACGCAATGTGAAAGCAAATGTACCCTCGGTGTTAAATTTGAACCCGTCGGCATCGGCAGGCTGGAGCGCTTTGCAGCAGATTATCATAACGAAAACTGCAAAGACGAGCCGGAAGCGCCCGCCGCAAATGGGATCAAAGTCGCCGTGGTGGGCTCCGGTCCTTCAGGGCTTACCTGCGCCGGCGATTTGGCAAAGAAAGGTTATGCCGTTACCGTATTTGAAGCGCTCCACGCCGCAGGCGGCGTCCTGATCTACGGCATCCCGGAGTTCAGGTTGCCCAAGAGGATCGTGGCGCGCGAAATCGAAGGGCTGAAAAAACTCGGCGTCGACATCGAAACCAACGTCGTTATCGGAAAGACGCTGACGATCGACGAACTGTTTGAGCGCGGCTACGCCGCCGTCTATATCGGTTCGGGTGCCGGGCTCCCGAAGTTTATGGGCATCCCCGGCGAAGGACTCAACGGCGTTTATTCTGCCAACGAATACCTGACCCGATGCAACCTGATGAAAGCCTATACCGAAAACGCGCAGACCCCGATGCTGAAAGCCAAAAAAGTGGCGGTCGTCGGCGGCGGCAACGTTGCCATGGACGCGGCGAGATGCGCCGTGCGTATGGGCGCCGACGTCACCATCGTCTACCGCAGAAGCGAAAAAGAACTGCCGGCAAGAGCGGAGGAAGTGGAGCACGCCAAAGAAGAGGGCATCCATTTTATGTTCCTCACAAATCCCGTGGAGATCTGCGGCGACGAAAACGGAAACGTCTGCCGAATGATCTGCCAAAAGATGGAACTTTCTGCGCCGGATGAAAACGGCAGAGCAAGACCGATCGCGCTGGCGGGGAGCGAATTTCCGCTGGAGGTGGACTGCGTGATCATGGCGCTCGGCACATCGCCGAATCCCTTGATCAAAGATACCACCAAGGGACTCGCAACCGAGCCCTGGGGCGGGATCATCGCAGACGAAACGACCGGCAGTACCTCCCGCACGGGGGTCTACGCCGGCGGCGACGCCGTGACCGGCGCCGCAACGGTCATTTCCGCTATGGGCGCCGGAAAAAAAGCCGCCGCCGCGATCGACGCATATCTTTCCGCAAAAACAAACTGACGTAGGAAGATGGCGCGAATTTGAACTCGGTTTTGACGGGCATATTGTCCCGCCTTCATCGGTTAAGCCCTTGCCGTTACGCCGAGTAACGCCTGCGGGCTTAGCCTCGCCGACGAACCAATCTGCTC
>JAFSUT010000092.1 GCA_017445085.1 Clostridia bacterium
CGATCTGCCGCCGGAGCTTATTGCCCAGACGCCTCTGGCGGATCGGAGTGCCTCGCGGTTGCTTGTGCTCGACAGGCAAAGCGGCGATGTGACGCATCGTTCGTTTAAAGAAATCATTGATTTTCTTGTCCCGGGTGACTGTCTTGTTATCAACGATACAAGGGTGCTTCCCGCGAGGATCTTCGGTAAAAGGGATGACACCGGTGCGGTTGTGGAGTTCGTCTTGCTTAAAGCGATCGGAAATAACAGGTGGGAGGCGATCGCAGGCCCCGGTAAAAAAGCGACCGCGGGTAGGAGGTTTTCGTTTTCCGATAAGCTCACCGCCAAGGTGGCGGCCGTACTCGACGACGGCAATCGTGTGCTTGATTTTGAATGCGACGGAAATTTTTATGAGGTGCTTGACGAAATAGGGCAAATGCCGCTTCCGCCGTATATCACCGAAAAGCTTGCAGACCGCGAGCGGTATCAGACCGTGTATTCAAGAGAACTCGGATCCGCCGCGGCGCCGACGGCCGGTCTGCATTTTACTAATGAGCTGTTGAATCAGATAAGCGAGATGGGAGTAAAAATCTGCCGAGTAACGCTTCATGTAGGACTTGGAACATTCAGACCGGTTAAAACAGAGCGTATCGAGGATCATCATATGCACTCCGAGTGGTATCACATTCCCGCCGAGAGCGCCCGGATACTTAATGAAACGAGAGCCTCCGGCAGGCGGATCATATGCGTCGGAACCACCTCGTGCCGTACTGTCGAAAGCGCGGCGGGGGAGGACGGTATGTTCCGCGAATGCTCCGGTGAAACGAGTATTTTTATCTACCCCGGATATAAATTCAAGGTGATGGACGGTCTTATAACAAATTTTCATTTGCCGGAAAGTACGCTTATAATGCTTGTTTCGGCTTTTGCCGGATATGAGCATACCATGAGTGCCTATCGCGAGGCTGTCGCCCGGAAATATCGTTTTTTCAGCTTCGGCGACGCGATGCTGATTCTATGATTTGTCAATAATTTTAATATAATATTTATTGACAAAAAGCGCAAATCAGCGTATAATATCATCAGAAGAACAAAGGAGGACTTGAAAATGGCACAAACCAATGTGAACATCAGAATGGATGAAGCAACAAAGGTGGCTTTTGACAAATTCTGCAATGAAATAGGATTATCCGTCAGTTCCGCATTCAATATTTTTGCAAAAACGGTAGTCAGAGAGCAGAGGATCCCTTTTGAACTGACGACGGAAGTCCCCAACGCCATAACGCTTGCCGCAATGGATTCAGCCGAAAAGGAAAGTGACGTTTACGGTCCCTTTGACAGCGTTGACACACTGATGGAGGCGTTGAATGCTTAAAATCGAGTTTACGGGACAGTTCAAAAAAGATTACAAACTCGCTGTTAAGAGAGGGTGTGATCCGCAGGATCTGACCACCGTGATTTCTCTTCTTTCCGCCGAGCAACCGCTGCCGAAAAAATACAGAGACCATCCGCTGGAAAACTCCCGTAACTATAAAGGTATGCGGGAATGTCATATTCAACCGGACTGGCTCCTGATTTATAAGATCTACGCTGACAGATTGGTGTTGGAACTGATCCGTAACGGTACGCACAGCGATCTGTTTTGACATTTCGGCACGGCTTTTGTGCCGAAATGTCTTTTACCGATATGTCAAATCCTATAAACCGTCAGTTTCGGGGACGCGGTGATGATTTTGTGATTTTTTAACAACAAGGAGAGGGCTATGCAGAGGATACTCGGGGTAGACTACGGCGACGTGCGCACGGGGCTTGCCATTTCAGACGAAAATCGCTTTCTTGCCGGCGGACTGTATACGATCAGCGAGGGCGGAATGCGCTCGACGGCAAAGAAAACCGCGGCGGTCGCCGCGGAGAAAAACGTCGGCGTGATCGTCATCGGACTGCCGAAGAATATGGACGGCAGCGAGGGCGAAAGCGCAACAAAGATCCGCGCTTTTGCGCAGTTGCTTGAACCGATGACCGACGCCGAGATCGTGTTTTTTGATGAGCGCGTATCCACGATGGCGGCGCACCGCATCCTCAATATGACCGATACGCGCGGACAAAAGCGCAAGGCGGTGGTGGATACGCTGTCCGCCGAGATCATATTGCAAAATTATCTTGATTTTTTGAAAAATTCAAATTGATTTTCACGCACCGTCATCAAAACGACACATTTGCGGGGTATACTTGGGACAGAACGAAGAAATCGGAGGTTTTCGAGCCATGGAAGAATTCAAATTCAATTCGGAAAACGATTTTACAGACAAGCAGGAAGAAACCGCGGCAGGATCTGCGGCGGAGTACGCGTATACCGCGAGTGAAGACGAAATTGCGGATACGGCGGACGACGCAGACGAGATCGCGACCGCAAACGAAAACGCAAGCGAGCCCGCCGCTGCGGAGAGTTCCACCGCGGAGAGCGAGCCCGCGGCCGCACCCGTCGGCGGCGCAAGCAGAGCGGCGAAAAGACCAAAGTCGCACGCGGGGCGCAAGTTTTTTACGGCGGTGCTGATGCTGGCGCTCTGCTTTGGCAGCGGCGCACTCGGCGCCCGACTTTTCGGCGGACAGGGGCAGACGGTGATCGAAAAATCCTATACCTCGACGCAGGCGATGCCGACGCAGTCGGTGATCGTGCAGACCACCGGTGAAACCAAGTGTTATATTGAAGTTGCCTCGATGGCAAAACCGACCGTGGTGGAAATCACGACCGAACAAGTGTCCAACAATACGTTTTTCTCACAGTATATCACGTCCGGCGCCGGCAGCGGCGTGATCATCAGCGCGGACGGCTATATCATCACCAACCAGCACGTGATCAACGGCGCAAGCAAGATCACCGTGCGCCTCAGCGGCGGCACGACCTATGAAGCCACGGTCGTCGGCGCGGATACGCAGGGCGATGTTGCGGTCATCAAGATCGACGCGGAAGGGTTGCCTGCCGCCACCATCGGCAACAGCGCAAATCTCGTGGTCGGGCAGGAGGTTGTTGCCATCGGCAACCCGCTCGGCGAACTCGGCGGTACGGTGACCAACGGTATCATCAGCGCCCTCGGGCGTGAGGTACACGTGGACGGACAGCGGATGACGCTCTTGCAAACCAACGCCGCCATCAACCCCGGCAACAGCGGCGGCGGGCTCTTCAATATGCAGGGCGAACTCGTCGCTCTCGTCAATGCAAAATCGGCGGGCACATCGATCGAGGGGCTCGGTTTTGCCATCCCGATCAACGAAGCGTACGCCATCGCGACCGAACTGATGAAAAACGGCTACGTTTCCGGGCGCCCCGCCATCGGCATTTCTTATATCGAGATCAGCAACTATATGGATCTGATGCGCTACGGCGTCAACGCTTACGGCATTTATATCTATGACGGCGGGCAGACCGAACTGAAAAACGGCGACCGCATCGTCAAGTTCGGCGACTATGAAGTGCAGGACGCGGCAACGCTCCGCGCGGCGATCCAGAGTTATAAGGTCGGCGACGTCGTGGAGGCGACGGTCGTCCGCAGCGGCAAATATACGACGGTTGCCGTAACGCTTGTGGAAAACAAACCGACAGAAAACAGCATCTCACTGCAAACGCAGAAGGACTAATACCGAAAAATGCCCCGCAAGGGGCATTTTCGCGATAAAACGGAGAGGGATCATGTATAAGATTTTAGTCACCGACGACGAAGAAAAGATCCGCGAACTGATCGGAAAATACGCAAAGTTTGAGGGGCACGCGGTCGATTTTGCCGTGGACGGGATGGACGCGGTGGAAAAGTGCAAAACCAACACCTACGATATCCTCATCATGGATATCATGATGCCAAATCTCGACGGCTTTTCCGCCTGCCGCGAGATCCGCAAGACCAGCGACGTGCCGATCTTGATGCTCTCGGCGCGCGGTGAGGAATACGACAAGATTAACGGCTTTGAACTCGGCATCGACGACTATGTGGTCAAGCCGTTTTCGCCGAAGGAACTGATGCTTCGGGTGGATGCGATCCTCAAACGCACGAAAAAGGGGACGGCGACGGGCGGCGCGGCACCCGCCGCGGACGTCTACCGCTGCGAGGGACTCAGCGTCAACTTTACGGCGCGCCGCGTGCATATCGACGGCAAGGAGATCGCGCTCTCCCCGAAAGAGTACGATCTGCTCTTTTATATGATCCGAAACAAGGACATCGCGCTCTCGCGCGAGCAACTCATCAGCAAGGTATGGGGGTACGATTTTTTCGGCGGCGACCGCACGCTGGATACGCATATCAAACTCCTGCGTAAAAGCCTCGGCGCGTACAGCCGCTTTATCGTCACGCTCCGCGGCGTAGGGTACAGGTACAGTGATGAAAACTAAGCAAGTGCGCCGTCGCGGCTCGATGGGCAAACGCCTGTTTTTCGCATTTGCGGCGTTTATTCTCCTTGCGATCTTTCTCCTCTGGGGATTTCAGATCTTTCTGCTCGACCGCTTTTATTCTCAGACGACCGAGGCAAAGATGCTTTCGACGGCGGAACGCCTTTCCGAAAAGTATGCGGAGGGGGAGGACGCGCTTGAAGAAGCGCTGTTCATCGCCTCCATCGACAACGATCTGTGCATCAGCGCCTTTCGCGCCGACGGCACGCTCATCGCCGAGAGCGATACGGGCGGCGGTTGTCTCATCCACCGCGTCGGCGATGACAAGTTGACCGAGTTTTGCAATAAAGCCATCGAGGACGGCGGCAGCTATTTTGAGCGGGTGTCGCTCGGCGCATTTAAGGGAAACTTCCGTCTGCCGCTGAAAAACGGCGTGCGCGACCGGATGCTCTACGTGCAGGTCTCGCAAACCGAGAGCGGTAGACTCGTCTTGATGCTTGACGCGCCGACAACGCCGCTGCAAACGGTCAAATACACGCTGATCTTGCAGCTTTGTATCGTGTCGGGGCTTTTGCTCGTCGTTGCCGGGATCACGGCGATTTGGCTGTCGCACAGACTTTCCGCGCCGATCGCCAAGGTCAACGCCGCGGCAAAGCGACTTGCCAAAGGTGACTTTGACGTTAGGTTTGACGGCGGCGGGTATCGGGAGATCTGTGAACTCTCGGACACCTTGAATTTCGCCGCAAAGGAATTGCAAAGCACGGAGCGGATGCGCGCCGAACTGATCGCCAACATTTCGCACGACCTGCGCACGCCGCTGACGATGATCAGCGGTTACTGCGAGATGATGCGCGACATCCCGGGCGAAAACAATCCCGAAAATATGCAGGTGGTGCTGGATGAAACCGCGCGCCTCACGGGGCTCGTAAATGACGTGATCGATCTCTCCAAAGCGCAGAGCGGCGCACAGTCGCTGGCGCTGGAGGAAGTGGATCTGGACGAGCTCCTTGCGCAGACGGTCGAGCGATATCGGCAACTCATGAGCGGCAAAGGCTATACGTTTGTTTATGAGAACGTCGGCAAGGCGCAAGTCGTGTGCGACCGCAAGCGCATCACGCAGGTGGTGTACAACCTCATCGGCAACGCCGTAAACTACGCCGGGCAGGATCAAACGGTCATCGTGCGCCTGTGCCGCGGCGCCGAGCGCACTTGGCGCGTGGAGATCGAGGATCACGGCGAGGGCATCGCCAAAGAGGATCTTCCGTATATCTTTGACCGTTACTTCCGCGTGGATAAGGTGCATCGCCGTGCGGTGACGGGGACGGGGCTCGGACTTTCGATCGTCAAGAGTATTCTCACACAGCACAAGGCGGCGTTTGGCGTGCGCAGCGAACTCGGCGTCGGCAGCGTGTTCTATTTTGAACTTTGACCGCCGCCGCGGTTGCCGCGCGCCGAGGCAAAGCATAGCAAAAAGCCATAGCAGGGCGAAAAACTTCCGCTTTGCTATGGCTGTGTTTTTTTATATTCGACCGAAAAGTTTTAGAGGGTGCGGGAACCTTTTACAAAAGGTTCCCGCAGTTCTCTCGTTTCTTTCGCGTTTTTCCCTCACTTGCCGGCGAGGACGTCGGCAAAGGCGGCGGCAAAAGCGCGTACCGCGACTTTCGCCTCGTCGAGGGTGTTGCCGCAGCTGCCCACTTCCAAGAGCAGTCCATACCGCGCAAGCTGCTGATTGTAAGAAGCGCCGGCAAGACTTGTGGCGCGGGGAACGCCGGGGGCGTTTTTGCAGAGTTTTGCCGCGAGGGCGACGGCAAGCGTGAGGTTGTCCTGCCAGGGGTAGTCGGGCGCGCCCTTTTCACTCGTGCCGACCAGCATCATGATCTGTGCGCACGGCATGCCTTCATAGAGTGTGACGGGGCGGTATTTGGTATAGTCGCGTGCGATCATGGAGTCGCGGTGCAGATCGAACACGTAGCGGATGCTCGGATAGTCGGCGAGATATTCCTCCACGGTCGCGGCGGAGTACTCGTAGGCGTTGAGATAGGACGTTGCATCGTGCAGGGTGTCGTCGTGCAGGGTGGGGATCCCTGCCGCCGTCAGTGCGCGGCAGAGTTCCTCGCCCACCGCGACGACGTTTGCGGTTTTGTCTGTGGTACGGGTGAGCGTGCGCACGAAATCGTAACTGATCGCGCCGGGTTCTGCGTAGGACTCGGTGGCGTGCGTATGTACGATCAGCACCAGCGGCTCCTTCGGGATCGTCTCGGCAGGGCGGTGAAGCGCCGCCGCAAGGATCGCCGCCATATCCGGCGCAAACGCGGTCGTATTGGTCAGCGCCGTGGGGTCGGTGACCGAAAGATCCACCGGCAGGATCGGATGCTCGCCCGCGGGGACGGCGGAAGCGTCAAAGGCATATAGATCGACCGCGGAGACGCTTTGCGGCGGATTTTTCGCCTGTGGCGCGGTATCCGCCGTTTTCGGCAGTTCGTAGGGACGCGGGATCCGAAACGAAAATTCTTCCGGCTTTTCCGGCGTCTCTCTCCCGTAGAGCGCCGCATAGAAACGCGGCGTTTGCACCGCCTGCACGGCGGCGTCGATCTTATATACCGCCTCTGCCGCGCCTTGCGTACGCAAGGCGTGGATCGCGGATCGACCGACGAAAAACATCGTGAGGGCAAACGTGGCAAAGCAGAGGACGGCGAGGAGCGACAGGAGTCGCCGTGCGCGCTTTTTTTCCTTTTTCGGCGCCGGCAGGCAGAGCGGCGGCAGTTCTTCTTCTTTGACTTTGACGGGTAATTCTTGGACCTCCATAGGTGGCTCCTTATTTCAGATAGAGTTTGTGCAGCGCGGCGCTGACGATGTCCGCACCGCATTCGACGATGCGGTCGACGTCCTTCGGCGATACAAAGAGCGGGGGCTCTCCTGTGCGGTCGACGGCGCTTTCACAGAGCTTTGGCGGGCAGCCGGCGCTTTGCAGGGCGTCGTGTACCAGCACCGCGGAGTTGACCACCGTGGGGATGCCGACGGCAAGGACGGGGATGTGCATGCTGTCCCGACTGATCTCACTGTGCCGGTTGCCGATGCCGCTGCCCGGGGAGATCCCGCTGTCCGAGATCTGCACGGTGGCGCCGAGCCGCGCTGTGGAACGCGCGGCGAGCGCGTCCAGCACGATGAGCAGTTCCGGCGCGGCGGTACTGATAACGCCGCGCAAAAAGTCCGCGCTCTCTATCCCCGTTTGCCCGAGTACCCCGGGGGCGACTGCGCTCACCTCGGCTTTGCACACGGCTTGAAAGATATCGCGCGAGGCGTCGGCAAGGTGGCGCGTGACCACCAGCCGCTCGACCGTCAGCGGACCGAACGCGTCGGCGGTGAGTGCGCGGTTGCCGAGCCCGGCGATCAGGATCTTTTGCGGCAGCGCCCCGAACATACGCAGGATCTCGCGCTGCATTTCGCGGCAGAGCAGGGAGGAGAGGGCGTCGCTCTCCTCTTCACCGAGGCGATCGAACTGCGCGGATAAAACAGTTGTATACTGCCCGATCTTCTTTTTTGTGCGGCGCTCGCCCTCCTCGTTTTCCACGCAAAGGCGGGCTACGGTAAAATCTCCCGCACGCTCTTGTGTATATACGGTGCCGTGTTTGCCCGCTTCGTGCATGGTTTCACTCTCGCAGGCGAGATCTGAAAAAACAAATGTGGATTTCATAGGTGCCTCGCTTTCCATCCTATTATAGCAGTTTTACTGGGCGAAAAACAGGATAATGCGTCGATACTATGCAAATTTGTGTGGTGATTTGCGATAAAATATATCGACAAAAATTGTGCAGAATTCCCAATATTAAAAAAACAAAAAATTATCATTGCTTCATTTTGAATTTGATGGTATAATGATATGCGTACATCTATGCACACTGATTTTTGGTTATATGCGGAGGACCTTTTAGAATGAAAAAAGTGCTTGCACTTGTGCTGTGCCTTGTGACCTTGTTGACAACACTTGCTTCCTGCGGCGGGATCGCCGTGGACGCCGAGGATAAAGGCGACATCATCAACCTTTATTTGACGAGCGATATTTATGCATTTGATCCTGGGAAAGACGTCACGGACGTCGCTACCGTCAAGATTTTGGGACTCCTCTTTGAAGGTCTTTACCGTCTGGACGGCAAAGGTAACGTTGTAAACGCACTTGCCGAAAAGACCGAGATCATCGAAAATGAGGCCAAGGGCGAATATAAAATGAATATTACGCTCAAAAAGACCAAGTGGTCGGATGGCCGCGCCCTCACGGCGGACGATTTTGTCTTTGCCTGGAAGCGCATTATGGAATGCACCTATCAAAGCACGGCGGCGGCGCTCCTTTACGACGTGAAAAACGCGCGCACCGTCAAAGCGGGTAACGCCTCGATCGACGACCTCGGCGTCGTCGCGCTGGATACCTATCTGCTCGAGATCACCTTTGAACAGAAGATCGATTACGAAAACTTTAAGAAAAATCTCGCGTCGCTCTCGCTGGTGCCGCTCCGTGAGGAATCGGTGGCGGGCAACGAACGCTATTGGTCGCGCCGCCACGCGACCCTCGCCTGCAACGGTCCTTTCGTCATTAAGGAACTTGACCGCGGCGACAACACCATGCGTATCGAGCGCAACAACTATTATTACCGCGACACCGATGAGGACAGCCTTGACCGCTACGTCAAGCCCTATCGTCTGATGGTCACCTTTATTAAGGAAGACAGCAAGCCGCAGGGGCAGCGGACCGCCGTGGACGACCTTGACGCATTGTACGCCGCATATAACGCGGATGAGATCCAGTATCTCGGCGACATTCCGCTCGCCGACCGCGCGCAGGTCAAAAATAAGGCGCATCTCTCGGACGCGGGTTCGACCTACGCATATCTGTTGAATACAAACAACAAACTCCTCGCCGACGCCCGCGTGCGCCGTGCGCTCTCGCTGGCGCTTGACCGCAAAGCGATCGCAGATCTTTTGGTTTATGCCGATCCCGCGACCGGACTTGTGGCAAAGACCGTGTTCAACGCCACAAAGGGCAAGACCTTCCGTGCCGCCCACGGCGACGTGCTGGACACGGGAGCGGACGTTGAAGCCGCAAAGGCGTTGCTCAAAGACGCCGGTGTAAAGAGCGGAAGTCTGACCCTTTCCTACCGCGCACGGCAGGCGGATACCGCGGTTGCCGAATACGTCAAGGGCGTATGGGAATCACTTGGACTGAAAGTAAAACTTGCACCGCTGACCACCATTCGCGAAAAGACGGTGGAAAACTCCGAGGACGTCGAGTATTTCATCGACTCTGTACAAGAGGCGTATGAGACCGGTGATTTTGACGTCTTGGCACTGGACATCAGTATGCTTTCGACCGACCCGTTTGCACCGCTCGCCGTTTACGCGACCGAGTTTTCGGGCAGCGGTATTGATATGAGCGACGAAAATTATCCGGCGCTTACGCACCCCACCGGTTTTTCGGACGCGGGTTATGACGAGATCATCGAGCGTGCGTTTGCCGAAAAGAATATTGCAAAGCGTTCGGATATCCTGTTTGAGGCGGAGACCTACCTCATGGAACAGATGCCCGTGATCCCGCTTGTATTTAACAAGAACTATTATCTGGCAAGCGGAAAACTCAAAAACATTTCACAGAGTTATCTCGGCTATCTGCTTTTGAACAATCTTCATTATTCCGGATATAAATACGTTCCGGAAGAGAAGTAATCCGTTTCGGTTTTCGGTCGCATCGGTCGTATATTTTTCAAAAATATATGGCCGATGCGATTTTTGTCTTGACTTGTCGAAATACAAGTGGTAAAATAATGTTTACTATTCGGTAAGAGAAAGGAGAGGATTTTATGTCAATTATTCCCGGCAGAAGACTGACCAATAAAAATGATATAAAAATTTTCATTCTCTATCTCTTGCAGAACATTCAGTACCCGCTGGATTTTCCGACCATCAACGATATCGTGGCGCAAAACGAATACGTCAATTACTTTGACTTTGCGGAGTGCTTTGCCGAACTGCTCGATATGGGGCATATCGTGGAGGAAGTGGACGTCGATCCGAAAACGCATGAGGAATCGACCTATTATCGCATTTCGGAACTCGGCTCGGATATTGTCAGCCAGCTGCAAAGCAATCTTTTGCGCTCGATCCGCGAGCAGAGTTTGAAAAGCGCGCTTCGCCTCTTGTCTTTCCGCAAGCGCGGCGCAAAAATCTCCTGCAAGACGGCGGAGGAGGACGACGGCAAGTATTCCATTGAGTGTACGATTACGGAAATGGGCAAAGAAATCTTGCATATCCACCTGGTGGACGACTCGCGTTCCCGCGTGGAGCGGATGCAGGCAAACTTTGAGGATCGCCCGGACGTCATCTATAAAGGCGTGATGGCGTTGCTTGCCGGCGAGGTGGATTATTTACTGAACTAGGCGGTGGTTTTCGACAAGAAAACCCCGCTTTTTTTGAAATTTCACAAAAAATTCATAAAATTTGTATATAATAAATAAAAAAATATTTCAAAAATCCTATTGACATTATCTATTTTAATGATATAATACAGGTGTATAGATTTTGAGAGGTGTAATTTGCAGAGCGAAAAAAAGGCAAATCCGGCGGAGATCAACCGTCTGGTGAGAGAAGTGCAGAGCGGCAACGAAACTGCGTTTGCAACGCTCGCGGATCTCTATAAACCCCTGCTTTCGGCGGAGATCGAGCCCTATCGCAAGGCGTTGTCCGCAACCGATGTTGAAGATCTTCGGCAGGGCGCTATGTTCGCTTTTTTTCGCGCCGCACTCTCCTATGATACAAATCAGGCGGTGACGTTTGGTCTGTATGCAAAGATTTGTATCACCAACGGCATTTTGGATGGCTTGCGTTCGATCGGCAGGTTGCGCCGCCGTGAGATCTCCGCAGATATTCTCCCCGCGCCGGACGGCACGGGAGAAAATCCGCAGCAGTTGTATTTAGACCGGCAGCGGATCCGGCAGATCTATTTGGTCATAAAGGGACTGCTTTCTCCGCTGGAATATCGGATCTTCAAGTTATATATGGCAGGTTTTTCGTATACCGAGATCGCCGCAAAACTTGAAAAATCTCCAAAGTCGGTGGATAACGCGCTCACGCGGATCAAGCGGAAAATCAAAAACAAAGTTAATTTTTCGGCAGAGTAACTTCTGCCGTATATGCCCGAATAGCTTAAGCAAAGAGCGTTGGCATTTAACAAAGGTGGCGGTTTGAGGCCGTCTTGGGGCAAAAACAACCTATTTTTTATAAGCGAGGTAAAAACAATGTATCAGGACAAGACTTTGAAGTGCAAGGAATGCGGCGAGGAGTTCCTCTTTACCGCAAGCGAGCAGGAGTTCTACGCTGAAAAAGGCTTCCAGAACGAGCCGCAGAGATGCAAGGCTTGCCGCGACGCCCGCAAGAACGCAGCTCGCGCACAAAAGGAGTACTTTACCACCACTTGCGCTAACTGC
>JAFSUT010000093.1 GCA_017445085.1 Clostridia bacterium
CGACCGTCTTGCCGTCGGTGGGAAGCGCGACGTAGGTACCCGCGACGCCGTATTTCGCGCCGATATAACTCTCGGTCGAGCGGTAAATGTCGGTCACTTCCAGATAACCGAACTGCGCGAGCGTACCGATGCCGGAAGTGATGTCGGTATTGTCCGACTCAAACAGGAACGCCGTCGTGTAGGCGCGATAGCCGTCCACGGGGATCAGATATGCGCCGTTTGCAAAGGTATACGCCTGCTCGGCGCCGACCGCCGCACGCGACTGCGTGCCGCTGTACCTTGCAAGCGACAGCGTGCAGCCCGCGTGGAGCGCGGTATACGCAATGCCGTGCCGGTCAAGCAGCGACAAGATCGAGTCGATCTTTGCAAGATCCGCCGGGATAACGTACGCAGTCGGCAGCGAGCGATAGCGGGACGCCACGTTGTAAACGTCGGTCCATTGCGGATTGTCGGGATAACGGATCGTTGCGTCCGCTCCCGGCAGCGGATCGTTCCAGAACAAACCATAGTTGTAAAGGCGCGGCGTTGCCTGGTCGATTACAACCGGACGGCGGAGATCATAAATCTGTGCGGAAAGGGCTGTTCTCGCTCTTGCCGCCGCTACCGCCCTTGCCACGCCGCCCTCGCTTTCCAGCGTGAGCGCCATCAGCTCTTTGAGAATGGCAACCTGCGTGAATACGCGGCGCGCATAGTTGGCGTCCGCCTCCGTACCGGGGATCTCGGTCGTAAACGAGATGGCGCCGAGATTGGAGGCGTAGTTGCGCGAGAAGTTGGGCGCCGGGTTTTTATCATAGAACCAGATCCGCATGCCCTTTGCCTCGATCCTGTGGAGCGCGTCGGCGCACATCCGCTCGCCGATCGTGTTGCTTGCCGCCGCAAGATCGCCGTAGAGAATGTCCATCGTATTTGCGTGCGGGCTGCTGATATTGGCGTAATAGGAAAGCCCGCCGTCGTAGGTATCGGTCATCAGATCCCCGTCAGACCATACGGGCGAAGAGAGCGACTCGTGCAGATCCACGGTCAGGGTGGGCAAAAACTGTTGATAGATCGTCGCGTAGGTCTGCGAGGCAACGTCGGAAAGTGCCAAATAATCGCGGTTGATATTGGGATTGAGCACGTCCGCATCGGTATTGCGCGAATAGAGGTACAATCCCTCCGGATTGATGCGCGGTAGTATAATCACCGCACCGAGATATCCGCTTGCAAACGCGTTTTCGCCGTATTCGCCGCAAAGCTCGGAAATATACGCAAGCGCGCCTTCCGCGCCGGAGGGCTCGCCGCCGTGCACGCCGCCCGATATCATCATGATCTCGCGCCCCTTCGTCGCAGTGACGATTTCTGCAATTTCCGCAAGGCTTGCCCCTTCCGGTATTTCATCCTTGGTGAAAATCACCACCGGGAAATCAAAACCGCGCACAAGCGTTTTGACCGGATAGAAGGTATACATATAGTCGCAGGACGCCTGCTTTTCCGCAAGGAATGCAACCGTTTCCTCATGCGTGGTAAACACGATCGAGCCGGAAGCCGGACGGTTGTTAAAGTACGGCGAATCCGGAATAGCAAAGCCTTCGATATTTTCGGTATCATAAAAGGCTTTCAGCACCTGATCGGTATGAAGTCCGGCAAAGCGCGACTCGTAGCCGATGCCCTGCTTTGCCTCAAATTCCACGTAGACGTCAACGCTCCCGCTTCGCCCGTCCACGTAGAAGAACTTGCGTTCGTAGTTGGTGGAGGTGTAGATCACCGTGCTGTTATACAGCCCCGGCGTGAGCGTATAGGTCGCGCTCGTCGCGGTCAAACTGTCCGGCGTCATCCAACTGCCCGAATCGACCTTGCCCGCGCGGGTACGGATCTCACAGCCCTCATAGAAATGCACCGTGACGACCGTCTCGGCAAACGAGCCGTCAAAATCGATCGAATAATTATTGCCGCTTCTTGTGAGCGTCTCGCTCTCCTGCGCGGTGTAGTTCAGCGCCGCGCCGTCCGATACCGTGCCTGCCGTCACATAGGTTTTCGGGAGCGGCAGACCGTTGATCGAAAGCGCGGTGGTGCCCGAAAGCGTGCCGACGGTGAGCAGATTGTTCGCCGCAAGCATAAGCTGACCGCCGCCGATCAGACGGTCGACCGTGGAGGACACGCCGAGCGAAAGGCGCGTGCCGCCCGAAAGGTCGATCACACGCTCGCTTGCGCTGCCGATCTTGCCGACGATCTCGCCGCCGTAGACGGTGACCGTGGTTTTACCGGTAACGCTTCCCTCTTTTGCGGTGCCGTTTACGTCACCGTAGATGCTGCCGCCGCGGACGACGACCGTCGCGGTACCGCCGAGGGTACTGCCGGCGGAGCCGCCGCCATAGACGTGTTTGGTACTTGCCGGCTCCGGCCACGAGCTTGCGTCGTTGGTTTTGTAATAGCAGAGCCGTCCGCCGGTGATCTCAATAGTTGAATTGCCGCCGACCGTCGACGAATAGGAGCCGCCGAAAAAGTCGCCCCAGAGCGTACCGCCGCCGACGACGGCGTGCGTATTGCCGCTCAGCGGCGAAGCATAGCCGCCCGCGTAGATCGCATAATAGACGAAGGGCGTGCCGCTGATCGTCAGATACGTATCGCCTACGTTCGAAACGTCCTTGCTCTTGGAGCCGCCGATGATATTGGTGGTGACCGCCGCGCCGCCGGTGACCGTCAGATGGGTGTCACCCGTAAAGAGATACGAATTGCTGCCGCCGCTGCCGAGCGTGCCGCCGACCAGCCCTGTGGGCGCGCCCGTGACGTACAGCATCGACGCCAGTCCGCCGAAGGTGACGTAGGCATTGCCCGTAAAGTTGCCGATATAGCTGCCGCCGCAGACGGCGTTTTCAAACATGCCGCCGCTGATCTCGAGCAGCGAATCGCCGTAGAAATCGCCCTTGTAGTTGCCGCCGAACACATTGCGGAAATGCCCCGCCTTGATCACAAGGTGGGAGCCGCCGGTATGCGTGCCGCTGAGCGCGCCGCCGACGATCGACAGCCACTGATAGCCGGTATAGTTAAGGCAGATCACGCTTTCTTCGATGGTGAGCGTATGCCCAGCCGCCGCAATATAGTAGTTTCCGTCGGCGTTGTTCACGCGTTCGATCACGACGTTTTCAAAGGTCGTATCGCCGCCGAGCGTGAGGTTTGCAGAGATCTGCAGCGCCGCCGTTTCGGTATAATCCACATCGTCATATACGCTTGTGATCACGACAGCCGCCGTTTCGGGCAGGACGGTCGCGGAAGAAATGCGCGTGTCGCCGCAGATCACGACCGTACCGCCGCCGGGCATGGAGGCAAGCGCCGCCGAAAGGCTCGTAAACGCGCCCTCGGTTTTGCCCGTGCCGTCCACGTAGACGGTCGTAGGTTCTTCGTCCGGCTCGGTGATCTCACGCTGCGAATAGGTGCCGTCAGTCAAAACCGCCTCATAGCCCTCGTCGACGAGGAGCATGGGGGTATCCCGGTACGTCCCCGCGCTGACGGTCTTGCCGCCGCGCAGGTCGACCGTCAGGGTCGCCGTACCGTTATAGGTGCCGCTGTAGCTGCCGGCGCCGAGCGTGCCCGTGACGGTCACGTTTGACACTTCGACCGTCGAGGTGCCGGTAAAGGTCCCCTGATTGTTGCCGCCGTAAACCACGTAATATGTCCCCGCTTTCAGAACAAGGTGGGAATCATACTCGACCGTGCCCGAACTTGCGCCGCCGAGCACCGAAAACCATTTTGCGCCGCTCGTTTTTGAGGTCGTGACGTTTTCGCCGATCGTGAGCTTGTTGCCCTGCGCGTAAATGAATCCGTAACTGCTCGACGAGCTGACCAGTTCGATGTTGTCAAACTCGACCTCGCTCGCCAGTTTGAAGGTGCGGGCGATCGTGAGTTTGGCGCCGTTTTGTCCGGTGATCCTGACCTTGCCGTTTTTTGCCGCCAGTTCAACGACGCCGGTGACCGTGGTATCGCCGCAGACGATCACATTGCCGCCGTCATCCTTCAGAGCCGTTACCGCCTCCTGCAAGGTCGCAAACGCGCCTGCGGTCGCGCCGGTCCCGTCTACGTATATGGCAGTCGGATCTTCCATAGGCGCACCCGACCGCGTGACTGTCACTTTACCTGTATTATGGCTTGCATCGTATACGATCGGTGAAGCAACAGTACCGACAGGCGCGTAATCGGCACAAGCAACACCGTAAGGCAAGGATACGCTGACCGTACCTTGGAGGTAGTTTTGTCCAACGGCGCCGACTGTGCTGCCGGTAATACGGTAGCCGTCGCCTACAGTTGCCGTAAGATTGCCGCCGTACGTTCCAAAAGGCGCCGCTGTATCTACACGGAGGTTACCAAGCATAAAGTTTTGGAAACTGCCGCTTCCGTTAAGCGTGACCACACAATCGGTATTACACGAAGCGGTTGCGTCGGTATCACGCTTATACGCAGCGTAACCTGCCGCAAACGACCAATCACCCAAAAGTGTTACCGTTTCAGAAAGTGTAATATCATTCCACATACCGATAAAGTATGAATCTTCAACGGTGGTTTTCAGGGTAATATTATCAAACATAGCGTCACTGTAAGTTCTGAATTGTCCGCCATCCGTTATCGCAAGCGTAGCGCCTTCGCCTTCACCGACAATATTAAGTTTTGCAATATCCAAAGGAGTCTGAATATTTGCATTGTAAGAAATAGTTCCGCTTACGTGAAGCGTGACCTCTTCACCGGCAGGAGCATAGGAAAACGCAATGTCAAGTCTAGATGTAGGATCATCCTCTGTTCCTTTACCGTAAGGAGTTCCGCTTTCGCTGAGATAAATATCAGTTAACGTATATGTACTCGGCTTTTCACCATTGAAAATAGCATCATAAACGATCTTACCCATCTTTGCGTATCCGCTAACACTTGGGTGAAGATTATCGCTCGAAAGGAGAGTTCCTTTGGCAACTTCGGGCAATGTTAATCCATACAAATCGACGAAAACATATTTATCCCCATCGGTCGCCTCAAGTGTTGTCGCCACTCTTCTCTGTAACGGACGAACAACACTTGCCACGCGAATTTGAGCAACATTTTCATTAAGTCTTGCAAGCGCCGTAGTAACAAACACTTTTTCAGTATCGGGAAGTGCTCCAAAACCTGTAGCAAGCGACATGAGGCTATCCTCATATGACTTTTGCAAATAGTTATCAATACCTGCCGCATGATCGTTTGTACCGATAGCAATAAAAACGTAGTCGGCATCGGTTTCTTCCATTGCCAGAGGATAGGCAAGGCGAGTTGGATAATAAACCGAAGTTGTAAGTATACCCGATCCTGCGCTTCCGTAGTTTGCAACAATAATTTCCTTACCGTTTTCTTTTGCTATAGAAGCAAATACGGCAGGGTAAGAATTAAGATGAATGTTAGGTCTCGGTCCCTCTGTAATAGAGTCACCTACAAACGCAACACGGAGAGGCTCGTCGTAGGTCTCGTCTTCACCGTTTACATTGTCAAAACGCACAACGTCAAACGTATAACCATCCGCATATGTGAGAGTGGCTTTATTTTCGCTGCCTGCATATGCTTTAACTTGTGTTGCATCCATTACAGCATTGTCTGCAAAAACACCGCCTGTAATTGCAACAGTATAATTACCTCTGAGTACCTGATAGAAGGAAACCTCATTTTGAGAAGCCCAAACACCGCCACTAAAAGTACCGCCGCTTATATTAATAGCAATATCACCGTCAGCCGCATAGTATTTTCTGTTAGAGTGTACTGTAGGTGAATATTTAGAAGCACTTGCACTACACGGTCCCTTAGCACCCAGCGTGTATATATCACATTGAAAAATACCGTCTGTTACAGTCAGTGTAGCACTATCTGCAAGTATAGACATTCCCGAAAGAGAAAAACTCTTTGTAAATGTACCGCCGCCAATATTTACTGTCAAAGGTGCAACAATAGAACCGATCGGCGAAGCATAATCTGCACGATAGTTGCCGCCTGCAAAATTATTGAAGGTACCGCCGTTAACAGTAATGGTATAGGCAAGTTCTGTGATTGCCGAAGTATCAATTTCAAGACCTTTCGTATCAATACCGCCATAAAAATCAAGTTTACCTGTTACAGTGCAGTTTTCAGTAAAGGTAATGTTTTTGAAGCCGCCGAAGATCGCAGCGTCTGCAGCGCTGATCGGCAGGTCAAAGATGACATTTGTACCGTTTGTGTTGTTCGCAAGATGGATATCTGCATTCAGGATCAACTTGGCTCCGTTTTCCGAAGAAAACGTGACATCGCCGTTCTTTTCATCAAGAGTTACGGCATTTGCAAGCGTAGTGTCCCCAACAAAAACGATTTCGCCGCCGTCCATGGAAAGCGAATCATAAGCAGCCCAAAAACTGCCGATCGGCGCCTCGGCACTTAAACCGTCGCCGCTGCCGCCGTCGGATACATAAATCCTGGTATCCGCCGATGAAACAATTCTGCGCTGCGCATAGACGCCGCCATTCAAAACCGCTTCAAAACCGTCGTCGACCATGATCCCGGTAGGAATTTCCTTATACGTGCCTGCACTGACCGTCTTGTATCCGCGAAGATCGAGGATGAGGCTCGAAGTCCCGTTAAACGTGCCGCCGGTGTTCTGCGCGGAGAGCGTGTTGACTACAGTGACGTTGGAAACTTCGACTTGAGAAGTGCCGGTAAACGTGCCGATATTGTTGCCGCCGTAAATCACATGATATGTGCCGGTTTTAGCAACGATATGGGAATTATAATTTATGGTGCCCGAACTTGAACCGCCATACACGGAAAACCACTTTGCGCCGTCAGTTTTGGAAGTAATGACGTTTTCGCCGAAGGTAAGTTTGTTCCCCTGTGCATAGATAAATCCGTTTGTACTTGAACTGCTGACCAGTTCGATGTTGTCAAACTCGACCTCGCTCGCCAGTTTGAAGGTGCGGGCGATCGTGAGTTTGGCGCCGTTTTGTCCGGTGATCCTGACCTTGCCGTTTTTCGCCGCCAGTTCAACGACGCCGCTGACCGTGGTGTCGCCGCATACGATCACGTTGCCGCCGGCATCATTCAAAGCCGTTACCGCCTCCTGCAAGGTCGCAAAC
>JAFSUT010000094.1 GCA_017445085.1 Clostridia bacterium
GATCTATTATCTTGTCGTGGTGATCGTGCTGTGGCTGCGGCTCGATTCCAACGATCTGAAGCTGTTCACCGCGGTGATCGTTGCGATTTTCCTTGCGACGCCGTATATCCGTGATCATGCGAAAAACTCGTTCCGCGCTGCCGCCAAGAGAGGGGAGGCGAAGCACCGTGCTTGAACTTTCCCATATTTCCAAAACCTTTGCCGCCGCAACGCCCGACGAACATAAAGTGTTTGACGATTTTTCCCTGCGCATCGATGACGGTGAATTCGTTTCGGTCATCGGTTCCAACGGGTCGGGGAAAACCACGCTGCTCAACTTTGTCTGCGGCTCGCTTGCTGTTGACAGCGGAAGTATTTTCTTTGACGGTAATGATATTACGGCGATGCCGGAATACCGGCGGGCAAAAAAGATCGGCAGAGTTTTTCAGGACCCCAAAATCGGCACCTGCGCCGATTTGACCATCCTTGAAAATATGGCGCTTGCCGACAATAAAAACAAATCGTTTGGACTGACCTCTGCAGTCAATCCAAAACGCGTTTCCTACTACAAAGACCTGCTTGCCGAGTGCGAGATGGGACTTGAAAACCGGCTTGGTACAAAGGTCGGCAGTCTTTCCGGCGGTCAGCGGCAGGCGCTTGCGCTTGTCATTGCCAACATGACCGATCTGGATATGCTGATCCTTGATGAGCATACGGCGGCGCTCGATCCGCGCTCGTCTGAGACGATCATGGAACTGACCGATAGATTTGTGCGCAGCAGCGGGTTGACCACGCTGATGGTGACCCACAATCTGCGGTTTGCGCTCGAATACGGCACGCGCCTTGTCATGATGCACGAGGGAAAGTGCGTGCTTGATCTGCGCGGAGAAGAAAAGAAAAACGCCAAGATGGAGGATATTCTCAAAATTTTCAATCAGATCTCCATCGAATGCGGCAACTGAGAGTAAAAAACGCTCTGTTTGCAAATATGCAAACAGAGCATTTTTTTACTTAGCCTTCTGATACCGTACGACGTCGCCGTCCATGGAAGCCAAGACGGTATCGCCGCTCTTGACGGTGCCTTCCAGCATTGCCTCAGAAAAACTATCTTCAATATAGTTTGTGATGGCACGGCGGAGCGGACGTGCGCCGTACAAGGGATCAAATCCTTTTTTGGCGATATAAGAGATGACCGAATCGTCAAAGGTGATGTGGATACCGAGCGCCTCAATGCGTCCTTTCAGGTCACCGAGCATCAATGCGGCGATCGCCTTGATGTTTTCATCGCTCAGGCGGTTGAATACGATGATGTCGTCCAGACGGTTGAGAAATTCCGGCTTGAATGTTTCTTTTAGGGCGCGCATCACGTTGTCTTCCATCGACTGATGTTCGGCTTCCACCGTTGCCGCGGTGGTAAAGCCAAGCGATTTTGTCTTGTCTGTGATCGCGGCGGCGCCGACGTTGGAAGTCATAATGATTATGGTATTTTTGAAATCCACTTTGCGCCCCTGGGCGTCGGTAAGCACGCCGTCGTCGAGGATTTGGAGCATAATGTTGAATACGTCCGGATGCGCTTTTTCGATTTCATCAAACAAAACAACGGAGTAGGGCTTGCGGCGGATCTTTTCGGTGAGCTGTCCCGCTTCGTCATAGCCGACGTAGCCGGGAGGTGCGCCGATGAGTTTGGATACGCTGTGTTTCTCCATATATTCGGACATATCGATCCTGATCATGGCGTTGTCGTCGCCAAACATAACGTTGGCAAGTGCTTTTGTCAGTTCGGTTTTACCCACGCCGGTCGGACCTAAAAAGATAAATGAACCGAGCGGACGGCGGGGGTCTTTCAGTCCCATTCTGCCGCGGCGGATGGCTTTGGCAATGGTATCCACCGCCTTATCCTGACCGATGATACGCGACTTCAGGATCTCGTCCAGATGGAGCAGTTTTTTGCTTTCCTCGCTCTCCAGTTGCTTTACGGGGATCCCCGTCCAGGACGTGACAATGTCCGCGATATGCGATTTTTCCACAACGAGCGCCGTACCTTCACCGGAGGCCTGCCAAGCGCTTTTTTCGCTTTCGAGTTGCTCTTTGAGCGTATGCTCCTTGTCGCGAAGTGCCGCAGCTTCTTCAAAGTTTTGCGCTTTGATGGCCTCTTCCTTATTGCGGCTGACTTTGGCAAGTTCCTTTTCGGTGGCTCTAACATCCGGCGGTGCAGTCACGCTGGAAATGCGCAGACGCGCGGCTGCCTCGTCAATGAGGTCGATGGCTTTGTCAGGGAGGAATCTGTCGTTGATGTATCGCGCCGAGAGTTTGACCGCCGCTTCAATGGCCTCATCCGAGATTTTGAGTTTGTGATGTGCTTCGTATTTGTCGCGGAGTCCCATGAGGATCTGGACGGCCTCTTCCTGTGTCGGCTCGCCGACCATGACCGATTGAAAACGACGCTCAAGCGCGGCGTCTTTTTCGATGTTCTTTCTGTATTCGTCGATCGTGGTTGCACCGATGAGTTGCATCTCTCCGCGGGAGAGCGCGGGTTTTAAGATATTGGCGGCGTCCATCGCGCCCTCGGCGGCGCCGGCGCCGACAAGGGTATGGATCTCATCAATAAACAGGATGATATCCTTTTTATCGGCGACTTCCTGCATCACGTTTTTCAGTCGTTCCTCAAATTCGCCGCGGTATTTCGCGCCGGCGATCATGGAGGAGATGTCCAGCGTGATAATGCGTTTGTCCGCCAGCATTTCGGGGACGTTGCCGTCTGCAATGCGCTGTGCAAGTCCTTCAACTACCGCGGTTTTGCCGACGCCCGGCTCACCGATGAGGCAGGGATTGTTTTTGGTGCGGCGCGCCAAGATCTGGATCACACGCTCGGTTTCATCGTCTCTGCCGATGATCGGGTCGATTTTGCCCTCTTTTGCAAGCGCGGTCAGATTTCTGCCGTACGAA
>JAFSUT010000095.1 GCA_017445085.1 Clostridia bacterium
GATCTGCTTGCCGTCTTCATAGTACTGGGTGCAGGCTTCGGTCGTGATGGTGAAGCCCTGGGGCACGGGGAGACCGATGTTGGTCATTTCGGCAAGGTTTGCGCCTTTACCGCCGAGAAGCTCGCGCATATCCGCGTTGCCTTCGGAGAAAAGGTATACGTACTTTTTGCTCATACTTGTTGAACCTCCAAAAATATATTAGTAATTGCTATTTTTCACTGTGTAATGCGGAAAAGGACGCACCGAAAAAAGGCACCGTCAAAAACCGCGGTAACAGTATACCACTTTTTCCTAAAAAAATCCATAGGAAATAAGAAAAAAATTGTTAATAAAAATACAAACTTTTCAGAATAATCTACACACTTTTTTGTATTTTCGCATAAATTTCGGGGAAATCTTGAAATTTTCACCGGTTTGGACTATAATATCTGTGTATTTTTATTTTCGGAGCGAATATGAGCGACATTTTTGATTTGTTTAAGAAAATCGGATCGACTTCCGCCGCGCCCGGGGGAAAGGTGACGCACCTTTTGGTCGGGCTCGGCAATCCCGGGGCGCAATATGCGTTTACGCGACACAATACGGGTTTTATGGCGCTGGATTTCATCGCGGAAAAGTGCGGCGTCAAGACGGAAAAGGCAAAGTACAAATCACTTTGCGGCGAGGGGGAACTCGGGGGCAGACGCGTTTTGTTTATGAAACCGCAGACCTATATGAATCTTTCGGGAGAGGCGGTGGCGGCGGCGGCGGATTTTTACAAGATCCCGCCGGAAAATATCATTGTGATGTCGGACGATATCAGTTTTGACGTCGGCGTGATGCGCCTGCGGCGCAGCGGCAGCGCGGGCGGACATAACGGGCTGAAAAGTATCATCGCCTGTCTCGGCAGTGAAAATTTTCCGCGCATCAAGATCGGCGTCGGCAAAAAGCCCACGCCGGAGATGGACCTTGCGGATTTTGTCCTCGGAAAATACAGCGACGCCGACAAAAAGACCTTGCATTCGCTTTTTGAAAAGGTATATCATTGTGCCGAGGATATCCTCCTCGGCGATATGGAAAAAGCAATGAATTTATATAACGGGTGAACAAAGACGAAGTAAAAATGAGTATCAGCGCAGATTTTTTACGGCAGGACAGAGAGTACGCACAGATTTTGGACTGCGTGCGTGCGCAAATGAAGTCGATCCCCCTGCCGGCGGCGGTCAGCGGTATGCCTCCGGCGGTGGAACATACCTTTCTATCCGCATTTGCCGCCGACTTCAAACGGGAATTCGGTCGTGGGATCTTGATCCTTACGCGCGACGACAAGAGCGTGCTTGCCTTGACCGCGTTTTTGCGGGCACAGGGCGTTGACGCCTATCGGTTTTCCGGCCGCGAATTGAATATCTACAACATTTCAGCCTCTCATGAAAACGAACATGAGCGGCTTTTGGTTTTGTCAAAGATCCTCTCCGGCGACTTTGACGCCGTGGTGACAACGCCGGCGGCGGCGATGGGGTACACCATGCCGCGCGAGGTGCTCGACCGCTTTCGCTTTAAGTTTGCGGTGGGGGAGATTTGCGAACTCTCGGAACTTGTGACCGCACTTTCCGAGATGGGATACCGCAGGGTGGATACGGTGGACAACGTCGGGCAGTACGCGGTGCGCGGCGGCATTGTCGATCTTTTTCCGCCGCGGCAAAACGAGGGCGAGCGCTATCCGCTCCGCATCGAGTTTTTTGATACCGAGATCGACCGCGTCTGTACCTTTGACCCGCTGACGCAGCGCGTGATCGAAAACGTTGATGCGTTTGAACTGTTGCCGGTGCGTGAAGTTTTGTACGACAGCGACGGCGAGGAAAAGATGAAAAAGGTGATCGCCGAGTGCAGGAAAAAGGCGAAGACCGAAGACGCAAAAGACGAACTTGCCGCGGAACTTGCCGCGATCGAGGGCGGACAGCCGCTCGGCTTTACCGATAAGTACATCGCCTTTTTATATCCGCAGCACGAGTGCCTCTTTGACTATTTCGCAGAGAAAACGGCGATCGTATTTTGCGGCACAAATGCGGTCAAAGAGCAGATCGAGGCGGCGGCGCGGTTGGACGCGCAGCGCATCACCGATCTTTTGGAGCACGGTGTGATCTACGGCAGTCATACGTCTTTTTCGGTGCCGCCCGCGGCGGTGGACGGGTATTTTGCAAAGCATATGGTCTTGCACCTCAATACCTTTGCGGTCGCCCTAGCCGGCGTGCGCGTGAGCGGACTCTTTTCGGTACGCTGTCGTCAGCTTGCTTCCTATTTTAAGGATTATTCGCTTCTCCGTGAGGACCTGGACGGTTACATCAAAAACAAGTACCGCATTATGATCGCCTGTGAAAACGACGCCGAGGTGCGCAGTATGCAAAGCGCGCTGACCGAGGACGGCTATCAGGCGGTGGCGGTGCAGGACGGCGCGGACGCTTCCTCGATGATGGCGGGGGTACTGTATCTCTGCCACGAGTGGATCGAGAGCAGTTTTGAGATGACGGGTGCAAAACTTGCCGTTTTGACGATGGAAAACGGGGAGAACAAACTTGCGCCGAAAAAGCGGAGAAACGCGAAAAAAATCAAGGCGGGGCAAAAGATCATGTCCTACGCCGACCTTGCCGTCGGCGACTACGTGGTGCACGCGGCGTACGGCATCGGGCAGTATCTCGGGATCCAAAATTTGACGGTCGGCGGCGTTTCGCGCGACTACATCAACATTCAGTACGCGGGGACGGATAAACTCTTTTTGCCGGTGGACAATTTGGATATGGTGTCCAAATATATCGGCGCGCACGCCGACGACGGACTCTTAAAACTCTCCAAAATGGGCGGCGCGGATTGGCAAAAGGCAAAGTCACGCGCCAAGGCGGCGGTGCGTGATATGGCAAAAGAACTGATAGAGCTGTACGCCACGCGCCTGCGCAGGGAAGGCTTTGCGTTTCCCGCCGACGACGATATGCAGCACGATTTTGAGGCGGCGTTTGAATATGAAGAGACCGCAAGTCAGCTTGCCGCCGCGGAGGATATCAAGCGCGATATGATGAAACCTGCGCCGATGGATCGTCTGCTTTGCGGCGACGTGGGCTTTGGCAAGACCGAAGTTGCGCTGCGCGGTGCGTTTAAGGCGATCGAGGCGGGCAAGCAGGTCGCGATTTTGGTGCCGACAACGATTTTGGCGCTCCAGCACTATCACACCGCGATGTCGCGGATGCGTGCATTCCCCGTCAATATTGATATGATCTCACGTTTCCGCACGCAAAAAGAGCAAAAAGAATCTCTGCGCAAACTTGCCCGCGGCGAAACCGATTTGATCATCGGTACGCACCGTTTGATCTCGCAGGACGTCAAATTCAAGGACCTCGGTATGCTGATCGTTGACGAGGAACAGCGGTTTGGCGTGGCGCAAAAAGAAAAACTCAAACAGATGGCGGGCAACGTCGACGTGCTGACGCTTTCGGCAACGCCGATCCCGCGCACGCTGAATATGGCAATGGGCGGGATCCGGGATATGTCGATTTTGGATGAACCGCCCGAGGACCGTCTGCCCGTGCAGACCTACGTCCTGGAACACGACAACATCATCATCGGCGAGGCGATCCGGCGGGAACTTGCCCGCGGCGGGCAGGTCTTTTACCTCTATAATCGCGTGGAGACCATCGCTTACGTCGCGGCGAGACTGCAGCGGGAAAACCCGTCTGCCAATATCGCCGTGGCGCACGGGAAAATGGACAGGGAAGAGATCGAGGAGATCTGGCAGGATCTCATTGACGGCAATATCGATATTCTGGTATGCACCACCATCATCGAGACCGGCGTGGACGTGCCGAACGCCAATACGCTCATCATCGAGGACGCCGACCGGATGGGACTTGCGCAGCTGCACCAGCTGCGCGGTCGCGTCGGCAGAAGCGGTCGCCGCGCCTACGCGTATTTCACCTATCGCCGCGGCAAGGAAGTCTCGGAAATCGCAAGTAAGCGCCTGTCCGCCATACGGGAATACGCCGAGTTCGGCGCGGGCTTTCGCATTGCGCTTCGCGATCTTGAGATCCGCGGCGCGGGAAATCTCCTCGGCGCCGAGCAGCACGGACATATGGACGCCGTCGGCTACGATATGTACATCAAACTGCTGAATGAAGCGGTGCTCGAAGAAAAAGGCGAGGCACTGCCCGAGAAGATCGAGTGTAAAATGGACGTGCCGTATGACGCCTATCTTCCGGAAAATTATATTTACGCTTCAGGCGGTCGTATGGAAATGTATAAGAAGATCGCGCACATCGAAACCGAGGAGGA
>JAFSUT010000096.1 GCA_017445085.1 Clostridia bacterium
CCTCGTTTTCGTTTCCATCGGCGGCGATATCCAGGACTCGTTGGTCGCCGTGACCCTCCTCAAGGACTGCGGTGCGCGGACGGTCATCGCCAAGGCGGGCAGCGAAATGCACGAAAAACTGCTTGTGCGCGTGGGCGCCGACCGCACGATCTTTCCCGAGCGGGAGGCGGGACAACGCACGGCAAACATCCTCGGACGCGCGTCGGTGTTTGAGCGCATCGAGCTTGAGGACGGCTACGCCGTCTATGAGATCGCAGTTCCCGAGGCGTGGGTGGGCAAGTCGCTCAAAGCTCTGGACGTGCGCGCAAAGTTTGATTTGAACGTCCTCGGCGTCAAGGAGAGCGAAACCTCGCCCCTGCGGCCGAATTTTGACCCGAATACCCCCTTTGCCGACGGTATGCGCGTGATGCTGATGGGCAAAAACGAAACGATCCAGCATTTTTTGGCGTAGAGCATTCCCGGGCAAAGGTCGACAAATACAAGCCCGCATTGAATATTTTTACATTTTTTTGTGTGAAAACGATTGACATACTTTCAAAAAAGTAGTATTATAATGAAAAGTTATTCTAAAGGAATAGCAATTGAATTTTCAGGAGGAAATAGAAAATGAAAAAAGTCCTTTCTATGGTACTCGCCGTACTGTTTGTTTTGACGGCGTTTGTATCTTGCGGTAAAGGCAATGAAACCCCCGCGGTTTCCGGTGAAGGCAACAACGCGGCAACGGAAGCCACACTCTTGCTCGGCGGCATCGGCCCGCTCACCGGTCCGGCTGCTTCCTACGGTCAGGCCGTAAAAGACGGCGCACAGCTCGCAGTTGACGAGATCAACGCGGCAGGCGGCGTCAACGGCATGAAACTCGAACTCAACTTCCAGGATGACGAACACGACGCCGAAAAGTCGGTCAACGCTTACAACGCGCTGATGGACGCAGGGATGAAACTCCTCATCGGCACCGTCACCTCCAACCCCTGTGTTGCCGTTGCGGCTGAAGCTGCAGAAGACAACGTGTTCCTGCTCACCCCCTCGGGCTCGGCTGTAGAATGCATTAAAAACGACAACGCTTTCCGTATCTGCTTCTCCGACCCCAACCAGGGGATCGGCGCGGCGGACTACATCGCTGAAAACGCCGTCGCTGAAAAGATCGCGGTCATCTACAACTCTTCGGACGTTTATTCGCAGGGCATCTACGAAAAGTTCAACGCAGAAGCCGCTGAAAAGAATCTGACCATCGTTGCGGCAGAAGCGTTCACCAAAGACAGCGCAACCGACTTCTCGGTACAGCTCCAGAAGATCAAGGACAGCGGCGCAGACCTGTTGTTCCTCCCGATCTACTATCAGGAAGCTGCTTTGATCCTTGAGCAAGCAAGCAAACTCGGCCTTGATGTCAAGTACTTCGGCTGCGACGGTCTGGACGGCATCATCGACCAGCTCGGCGCTGACAAGGCTGCTCTCGCTGAGGGCGTTATGCTCCTGACGCCGTTTGCGGCAGACGCAGACGACGAAAAGACCCAGAAGTTTACTGCGGCTTACAAAGCAGCGTACAACGATGCGATCCCGACGCAGTTTGCGGCAGACGGTTATGACGCAATTTACACGGTAAAGGCTGCCATCGAAAAGGCAGGCATCACCGATGCAAACATCTCGGCATCCGATCTCTGCGACGCGCTTGTCAAGGCAATGGTTGAGATCACGGTTGACGGCGTCACCGGCGAAATGACCTGGGATGCCAGCGGCGAGCCTGAAAAGACACCGAAGGCAATGGTCATCAAAGACGGTTCTTACTCGGCAATGTAACAATTTTGAAATATCTCTGCCCCTCTGTGAAAAGAGGGGCAGGGTATCTCTTTTTTGCAGGAATCGGGCTGTCAAAAGCGGCCTGATTGTTTTGCATTTTCAGGGGGATTTTTTTCTCCGGATTTGAGTCCCTCGACTACGCATTTTACATAAAGGAGAAAACGGATGAGCAGTTTCTTTTCCTATTTGATCACGGGCATCAGCCTCGGTAGCATTTACGCGCTGATCGCGCTCGGCTACACGATGGTTTACGGCATTGCCAAGATGTTGAACTTTGCACACGGCGATGTCATTATGATTGGCGGCTATATCGTGTTTACGGCGGTGTCAACGCTCGGTTGGTCGTCGGGGCTTGGCATTTTCGGCGCCATTTTTTGCGGTATCCTCGGCTGCCTTCTTCTCGGTGTCCTTGTGGAAAAGGTTGCATACAAGCCGCTGCGCAATGCGCCGTCGCTTGCCGTTTTGATCACGGCGATCGGCGTGTCATATCTTCTCCAAAATATCGCGCTTTTGATTTTCGGCTCCAACCCGAAAAACTTTTCGTCGGTCGTCATGTTTGACGGCTTTTCCATCGGCAAAGTCCGCATCTCGGGCGAAACCGTCGTCACGATCGCGGTGTCTGTCCTGATCATGATCGGACTTACGCTGTTTGTCAATCATACCAAGAGCGGTATGGCGATGCTGGCGGTTTCGGAGGACAAGGGCGCCGCACAACTCATGGGCGTCAACGTCAACCGCACCATTTCGCTGACCTTTGCCATCGGCTCCGCACTTGCCGGCGTTGCAAGTATCCTGCTTTGCTCCACCTACCCGCTGCTCAGCCCGTATACCGGCGCAATGCCCGGCATTAAGGCGTTTACGGCCGCCGTATTCGGCGGTATCGGTTCGATCCCCGGCGCAATGATCGGCGGCGTGATCCTCGGCGTGATCGAAAGTCTCAGCAAAGCGTATATTTCTTCGCAATTCTCAGACGCCATCGTGTTTGGCGTGTTGATCATCGTCCTGCTCGTAAAGCCGACAGGTATTATGGGCAAAAAACTCAATGAGAAAGTGTGAGTTTGAAAGGAGGATCTTTCAAACGGTGCGTTTCTTGCTTTTTGTGTCGAACGTCGGTGCAAATTTGTTCTATCGGTAAGGGCGCACGCTTTTCAGAAAGGAATGGACATAGAATATGAAAAAAGCACTTTCGATTTCCCGCAAGGCGGGGGACAGATATATTACCTATCTGCTTTTGATCGTTATTTTCGTCGGCGTGCAGAGCTTTTTGAACTCGGGCGCCGCGTCCCGCTCATTTAAGGGACTTTTGATCCCGACTTGCGCGTATATTCTGGCGGCCATGGCGCTCAACCTGGTGGTTGGCGTCTCGGGCGAACTTTCGCTCGGACAAGCCGGATTTATGTGCGTCGGCGCATTTGTCGGCAGTTTGTTTTCTCTTCTTACAGAGGCAACGATCGCCAATCCTTTGATCCGCTTTCCGCTCGCGCTGCTCCTCGGCGGTGTGGTCGCCGGCATCTTCGGCTTTCTCATCGGCATCCCGGTCCTGCGTTTGCGCGGCGACTATCTTGCCATCGTTACGCTGGCATTCGGCGAGATCATCAAAACGATATTTAACAACCTCTATATTGCTTCGGACGATACGGGACTTCGCATCGCCTTCTCGGTGGACGCTTTCAACGAAAAGCCGCTGGCGGGCAATGCTACCTATTATATAAAAGGGGCGCAGGGCATCAACGGCACCCCGCAGGACTCGACCTTTGCCATTTGTATGATCGTTCTCTTGATTGCGGCAGTCATTATGCTCAACTTTATGGATTCCAAACAGGGCAGAGCCGTTATGGCGGCGCGGGACAACCGCATTGCCGCGGAGGCGATGGGCGTCAACGTGACGCGCGCCAAGATGACCGCGTTTGTGATGTCGGCGTTTTTCGGCGGCGTGGCGGGCGTTTTGTACTCGCACAACTTAAACTCGCTGATCGCCACCAAGTTTGACTACAACCTCTCCATTTTGATTTTGGTGTTCGTCGTCCTCGGCGGTATGAACAAGATGCGCGGGGTGATGATCTCGACGACGGTTTTGTATATCCTGCCGGAAGTGCTCCGTGCGCTCAAAGATTACCGTATGCTCATCTATGCTATCGTCCTCATCGTGATGATGTTGCTCACCAACAGTAAGAGCGTGCGCGCCTTTGCGGAAAAAGTGACCGGCGCGCTGAAACCGAAAAAGAAAAATCAAACGGGAGGTGCAGAATAATGGCGCTTTTGGAAACCAAAGACCTGTCGATCCAGTTTGGCGGTCTGAAAGCGGTCGACCGCTTGAACCTCTCGATCAAAAAAGGACAACTCTACGGGCTGATCGGGCCAAACGGCGCCGGTAAGACTACCGTGTTCAATATGCTCACCGGCGTGTATGCGCCGACGTCCGGCACCGCCGTCCTTGACGGCGTTACGCTCAACGGCAAAAGCCCGGTGGAGATCAACAAACTCGGCGTTGCCCGCACGTTTCAAAACATTCGTCTGTTTGGCAAGATGAGCGTGCTGGACAACGTGCGCCTTGGATTTGGCAACAGCATCCACTACTCGCTCTTTGAGAGCTTCTTCCATATCGGCAGATACCGCAAAGCCGAGCGTGAAGCCACCGAAAAGGCGATGGAACTGCTCAAAGTGTTCAATTTGGACGGCGAGAAGGACTATCTTGCCTCCAACCTGCCGTACGGCAAACAGCGCCGCCTGGAAATTGCGCGCGCGATGGCGACGGGACCGAAACTTTTGCTCCTTGATGAGCCGGCGGCGGGGATGAACCCCAACGAGACTGCCGACCTGATGGATACCATCCGTTTCGTCCGCGACAATTTTGATATGACCATTTTACTCATTGAGCATGATATGAAGTTGGTCAGCGGCATTTGCGAAGAACTCACGGTACTCAATTTCGGCACCGAACTTGCAAAAGGTCCGACGGCGGAAGTCCTCAACAACCCGCGCGTCATCACCGCCTATATCGGCGAGGACGATTAAGGAGGCGCAAGATGTTAAAAGTTGAAGATCTCCAGGTTTACTACGGTATGATCAACGCCATCAAAGGCGTTTCCTTTGAAGTCAACGAGGGGGAAGTTGTGGCGCTCATCGGCGCCAACGGCGCCGGCAAGACCACCATTTTGCACACGGTGACCGGACTTGTTGCGGCAAAGTCGGGGCACGTCTATCTGGAAGGGCGCGACCTTTGCAAACTTCCCGCGCATAAGATCGTCTATCTCGGAATGGCGCACGTCCCCGAGGGGCGGCGTATTTTCCAGCAGCTCACGGTGTACGACAATCTCCGTCTCGGTGCGTTTTCGCTGAAAGACAAAGCCAAGATCGAGAGCAATATCAACTACGTATTCAAACATTTTCCCCGCCTGCTCGAGCGTAAAAATCAGATCGCGGGCACACTTTCCGGCGGTGAACAGCAGATGCTTGCCATGGGGCGCGCGCTGATGTCCAACCCGAAGATCATTTTGATGGATGAGCCTTCGATGGGGCTTTCGCCGCTGCTTGTGGCTGAAATTTTCAAAATCATTTCCGAAGTGTCAAAGGACGGTACGACGGTACTGCTCGTTGAGCAGAACGCAAAAAAGGCGCTTTCGATCGCCGACCGCGCCTATGTGCTTGAAACCGGTAAGATCGTGATGGAAGGCAAGGCGTCCGATCTCTTAAACGATCCGCGGATCAAGGCTGCTTACCTCGGCGAATAACGGCAAACCAAAAGGAGAACGCATCATGAATCAAAAAGCCATCATTGCCATGAGCGGGGGCGTGGACTCCAGTGTGGCGGCTTTTCTGATGAAGGAGCGCGGCTTTACCTGTATCGGGGCGACGATGAAACTCTATCACAATGAGGACATCGGACTTTCAAGAGAGCACACCTGTTGTTCACTGGACGACGTCGAGGACGCCAGGAGCGTTGCCTATGCCCTCGGGATCCCGCATTATGTTTTTAATTTTTCCGATCGCTTTCGGGAAAAGGTGATGGACCGTTTTGTCGCCGCCTACGAAAACGGCGCTACCCCCAATCCTTGCATCGACTGCAACCGCTTTCTGAAATTTGATAAACTCCACCTGCGGGCAAGAGAACTCGACTGCGATTATGTAGTGACCGGGCATTACGCCCGCATTGAGAAAGATGAAGCCACCGGTCGATACCTTCTCAAAAAAGCGGTCGATCCCACAAAGGATCAAAGCTACGTCCTCTATACCATGACGCAGGAGCAGCTTGCGCATACGCTTTTTCCGCTGGGCGAATACCAAAAAACACAGGTACGGGAGATCGCTGCGCGGCAGGGCTTTCAAAATGCGAAAAAGCATGACAGCCAGGATATCTGCTTTGTTCCAAACGGGCGATATACCGAATTTATCGAGAGTTATACGGGCAAACACTATCCGCCCGGCGATTTTATTGACGCAAGCGGGCACGTCCTCGGACGGCACGGCGGCATCATCCGCTATACCATCGGTCAGCGCAAAGGGCTTGGTATCCC
>JAFSUT010000097.1 GCA_017445085.1 Clostridia bacterium
CCCTGCTCCTCCGGCGGCTTGCACCACTGATCAAGGAATAAAATGATGAACACAAAAGAACAGATCCTCGCCATCCTGGAAGCGCGGCGCGGCAGCGCCGTTTCCGGTGAAGAGATCGCCGCGCACCTGCACATCAGCCGCGCCGCCGTCTCCAAAGCGGTCAGTGCGCTCAAAGGCGAGGGGCACACCATTTCCGCCCTCAACCGCAAGGGGTACACCCTGCTCTCCACAAGTCCCGTCCTCTCCGCCGCCGGGATCGAAAAATATCTGTCGCGGCGGGGGCTTTCGATCACGGTCATGGGAGAGGTGACCTCGACCAACACGCTCCTCAAAACCGCCGCCGAAAACGGCGCGCCCGAGGGCAGCGTCCTCATCGCCGAGGCGCAAAGCGCGGGGCGCGGCAGACGCGGAAAATCCTTTATCTCCCAAAAACAAACGGGACTGTATATGAGCGTCCTGCTCCGCCCGACCATGTCCGCCGCCGCCGCGCTCCATATCACCACCGCCGCGGCGGTCGCCGTGGCGCTTGCCATCGAGACGCTGTGTGGGAGAAAGACCAAAATCAAATGGGTCAACGATATTTACATCGGCGGGAGAAAAGTTTGCGGGATCTTGACCGAGGGAGCGCTGGATCTGGAGAGCGGCGGGCTTGCCTACGCCATCCTCGGCATCGGCATCAATCTCCTGCCGCCGCGCGGCGGATTTCCGCAAGAGATCCGGGAAATCGCCGGTGCGCTGTATGCAGAGGAACTGCCGCCGGATCTGCGCGCCAAACTTGCCGCAGAGATCTTAAACAACTTCTTTTCGCTCTATGAAAATATCGGGAGCGGCGCACATTACGCCGAATACGCAAAGCGCGACGATCTCAAAGGCAAGGAGATCCTCGTCCTGCGCGGCAAAGAGGCGTTTCCCGCTGTCGCCGAGTGCATCACAAAAAACTTTGGGCTTGCGGTGCGCTACCCCGACGGCAGGCGCGAAGTCCTGTCCAGCGGCGAAGTATCCGTGCGCCCGAGACAGGCATAAAAAAGGCTGCAAAGAAACTTTGTTTCTTTGCAGCCTTTTTTCACATCTGTTGAATTTCCGCGATCAGACGCGGGATGATGTCATCTTCCCGGATTTTTTCCACGATCTCGCCTTTCTTAAAGAGAAGCGCCTCGTGTACACCGCCGGCGATCCCGATATCTGCCTCGCGTGCCTCCCCGGGGCCGTTGACCGCGCATCCCATCAGCGCCACTTTCAGCGGCTTGTCCATCATATTTGCCTCCTGCGCCGCCGCTTCAAACGCCTTGACCAGCGGGATGAGGTCGATCTTTGTCCTGCCGCAGGTCGGGCAAGCGACGATCGAGAGGCGCGGACGGGCGTCTATATCCAGCGCCGACAAAATATCGCGCGCCGCACGCACTTCTTCCGGCGGATTTTCGGTCAGCGATACGCGCACCGTATCCCCGATGCCGAGGAGCAGACTGCCGCCGATGCCAACGGCGCCTTTGACCAGTCCGGCGTTTCCGCCGCCCGCCTCGGTCACCCCGATATGGATCGGATAATCGCAGGCGCCTGCTAAAATCTTATTGGCGCCGACCATCGCGAGCGGGTCGGAGGATTTGACCGACAGCACGATGTCACAAAAATCATATTTTTCAAGCAAACTTGCGTGATACAGCGCACTCTCGGCGAGTGCTTCCGCCGTCGGCGCCCCGTATTTTGCCAGGATCTCTTTTTCCAGCGACCCGCCGTTGACCCCGATGCGGATCGGGATATTTTTTGCCCGGCAGGCGTCGGCAACCGCCCTGACGCGCAACTCGTCGCCGATGTTGCCCGGGTTGATACGGATCTTATCCACGCCGGCCGCCGCACATTCCAGCGCCGTGCGATAGTCAAAATGGATGTCCGCCACCAGCGGAATATGTACGCCCGCTTCCTTGATGGCGGCAAACGTTTTTGCCGCTTCCACACTCGGCGCGGTGATGCGCACGACGTCGCACCCCGCCGCCTCCAGCGCCTGCACCTGCCGCAAGGTAGCGCCGACGTCCAGCGTGTCGGTATTGGTCATCGACTGCACGGCGATCGGGTGTTTCCCGCCGATTTTGACACGCCCGACGGTCACTTCCCTTGCCGCACGCCGAATGGCGTTGTATCGATCTAACATTTTACCCTCCGATGAGTTTTACGATATCCCCAAATGTGATGAGGATCATCAGTCCGAACAAAAAGAGAATGCCGACGAAATGCACGGCGCCCTCAAACCGCGGTGGCACGCGCCGCCGAAAAACAAGTTCAAACAAAATAAACAGCAGTCTGCCGCCGTCCAGCGCGGGGAGCGGCAGGAGATTGAATACGCCGAGATTCATCGACAGCACCGACAAAAGATAGAAAAAATCCAAAGCGCCGCTCTTTGCCGCCGTGCCGAGCGCCTCGGTCACGCCGACCGGTCCCGAGACCGCCTCCATCCCAAACCTGCCGCGGATCAGGTCAAACAAAGAGTCCCAGATCATCTTGACGGTGGACACCGAACGGTAAAAGGTATGCCTGCATACCGCGCCCGGCGTTTTGCTCTCCCCGTAGGGGATAAAATCCACCGTGCCGAACAGAATGCCCTGCGATACCGTCGTCGGGAACTGCACGCCGGAAAGCGTTTTGACCTCACCGCCCCGCTCGACGGTCACGTCGATCGGACGGTAGCCGGCGTGTGCGATCTCATAGACCGCCTCCTGCCAGGTGTGTACCGCCGTGCCGTCCACGCGCATGATGCGGTCGCCGCTTTGCAGCTGCGCGTTGCTCGTAGCGCCCTCGGCAAACGAATGGATCACCGTCGTGCCGAGCAATCCCTTGGATGAGATCACCAAAACGAATGTCAAAAGAATTGCCAAAAGGATGTTCATACACCCGCCTGCCGCGCAGATCAAAAAACGTTTCCACGCCGCCTTTTGGGAAAAGGAATCTTCCCCATCTGCGTCCTCGTCTTCCCCTTTCATACTGACAAAACCGCCGATCGGAAAAGCGCGGAGCTGATAAGCGGTGCCGTCCTTGCCGGTAAATCCGCAAAGGCGCGGTCCCATCCCCATCGAAAACTCTAAGATCTTGACGCCGAAAGCGCGCGCGACCAAAAAATGTCCCGCCTCGTGGATGAAGATCATCACGCCAAACGCAAACAGCGCGATCAAAACAGAAAATACAACCGTCATATTTGCCTCATACTACATTTTGCGCATTCGGGCATTGAGAAAAAACGAGCCGCCTTGCCGCGGCGTCTGCCGCAAAGACGTTTTCCACCGTGACCTCCGCCCCGCCGTCAAAGCGTGAAAGCGCCGCTTCCACGATCTCGGGGATCTCGTAAAACTTGATCTCGTCACGCAGAAAAAGCGAAACCGCCGCCTCGTTTGCCGAACTCAAAGCGCAGGGAAAAAGCCCGCCGGCCTCTACCGCCTCATAGGCGAGACCGAGCAGACGGAAGGTTTTCGTATCCGGCGGCAGAAAAGTCAGTTTTCCCACACGGAACAGATCCAGCTCGTCGATCACCGCGCGCGTACGCGCGGGATAGGTGAGCGCATACTGCACGCAGGCGCGCATATCCGGCTGACTCATCTCCGCAATGACCGTATTATCAATATACTCCACCGCGCTGTGAATTATACTCTCGCGGTGAACGACGACTTGGATTTGATCGGGGCGCACGTCAAACAGGCGCACCGCCTCGATAACTTCCAGCCCCTTGTTCATCAGCGTCGCCGAATCCACCGTGATCTTGGCGCCCATAGTCCACGTCGGGTGATGTAGGGCTTGCGCCTTGGTCACGCGGCGAAGTTCCTCTTTGGTATACCCGAAAAAAGGTCCGCCCGAAGCGGTAAGCAGAATTCGCTTGACCTCTTTTTGATCGCCGGCATGCAACGCCTGAAAAATGGCGCTATGCTCACTGTCCACGGGGAGCATAGCGCCCCCGCTTTGTTTGAGTTTTTCTTTGACGAGGTCGCCCGCCGCCACCAGCGTTTCTTTGTTGGCGATGGCGATGCGCTTGCCGCGCTCGGCGCAAAGGAGCGTCGGACGAAGACCGGCGAGTCCCAAAATCGAATTGACGACCGTATGTGCCGCCGTTTGCGCGATCCCGTCGAGGATCCCCGCCTCACCGGAAAGGACCGCGGTATCGGTGTCCGCCGTGCGCACGCGCAGATCTTTCGCCGCAGCGGCGTCCGCCATGGCGCAAAACCGCGGATGAAACTCCCGGATCTGCGCCTCGGCAAGGTCAACATTTCGCCCCGCCGATATAAAATCCACGGCAATCCCGCAGGCGCGCGCAACGTCCAGCGCCTGCGTGCCGACCGAGCCCGTTGAACCGAGCACGGCAATCGGTGTTTCCATCATAAGCCTCCGTTTACGAAATGATCGGGAAAAGCCCCGGAACAAAGAGCAAAATACACATCGCCGGCGCGACCGCGATGATACTGTCAAAACGGTCAAGCACGCCGCCGTGTCCCGGGAAGATCCTGCCGTAGTCCTTGATGCCGGCGGCACGCTTGATATAGGACGCGATCAGATCACCAAACTGCGATACGACGGCAAGGAAGCACCCGCAAAAAATCAGCGCGAAG
Organism: Clostridia bacterium; assembly: GCA_017445085.1. Classification (GTDB taxonomy): domain Bacteria; phylum Bacillota; class Clostridia; order Oscillospirales; family CAG-272; genus UMGS902. The sequence continues at coordinate 4,584 of JAFSUT010000097.1, forward strand.
AGCCTCACCCCTGCAAAGTGATTATAATACGCGTACAAATAGCCGCACCCGACAAACGCAAGCGTGGACATCAGCGTGCCGCCGATCGCCCCCTCTACCGTCTTTTTAGGGCTGACGTTGGGGATGAGTTTGTGCCTGCCGAAGAGCATCCCGGAAAAATAAGCGAAAATATCGGTGGCACACGCGGTCACCGCCGTCATGATGACAAAAAAGAGTCCGTGCGGCCGCATCCGCGTCATGATCAGCCCCGTAAAGCCGACCGTAATATAAAGCACCGTCACGGCGCACTGACAGGCAAGCGAGACCGATACCTTGCCGCCGGAAAGCACCGACAAAACAAGGAGCGTGACCACGTAAAAATAGGTCAGCGCGCTCAGCAAAACGATACAGCCGACCGGTCGACCCGCAAGCGCGTAAACGAAAAAGAGTCCGCACGGCACCGCCGCGGCGTAGATAAACGACGGGATGGCAAGCGCGGGCGTCCTCACCGCGCCGAGACAACGGAGCATCTCAAAGGTCGCCACAAGTTCAAGCGCGAGGACTGCCGAAAAGAGCGTCGCCTCGCCAAATGCAAGGACGGGAATGGCGATAAGGAGCAGGACAAAGCCCGTGATGATTCGTGTTTTCATATCAAATCCCCCCGAAGCGGCGTTTCCTTCCGTAAAAATCGGCGACGATCTTATCGATCTCCGCCGGTTTGAGGTCCGGCCAGAGAGTATCCGTAAAATACAGTTCGGCATACGCCGCCTGCCACAAAAGGAAATTGGAGATGCGCTTGTCGCCGCCCGTGCGCACGATCAGATCCGGGTCGGGGCAATGGCTCGTATACATCGCGGCGGAAAGATCCTCCTCGCACACCGATGTCCTGCCGCTTGCCATCAGCGTGTTGCAGGCGTGCGTGATCTCGGCTCTGCCGCCGTAATTGAGGGCAATGTTGAGGAGAAGTTCCTTGTCTTTCGAGATATTCTCCACGTGGTCGATCTTGTCCCGAAGCTCTGGCGGAAAGATGCTTTTATCCCCGAGAAAGACCAGGCGGATGTTGTTTTCATCCATGGACGCCTCAGCGTCGTCTATGTAGTCCGAGAGCAGTTTTAAGATGGCGTCAACTTCTTCTTTCGGGCGTTTCCAGTTTTCTGTGGAAAACGCGTAGACCGTGATCATCCTGATGCCGATGTCTCCGCAATAGCGGATGATCGTCTTAAACGTCTTGGCACCGCTGATATGCCCGTATTCGCGCGGCATCGAGCGTTTTTTTGCCCAGCGCCCGTTGCCGTCCATGATAAACGCGATATGCTTCAATCGTGCGTCCACCGTCACCGCCGGCTTTTTTTTCAAAAACATAATTCCTCCGTAAAAAGCAGGCGGAAAGACGCCCGAGCCCCGGGCGCCGCGTCTGCTTATAGAAGTGGGCTGAAGAGATCCCTTCAGCCCGCCTCGTCAAATCGACATGATTTCTTTGGTTTTTTCTGCGCCGACGGCGTCTACTTCTTTGATAAACCTGTCGGTGAGATCCTGTACCGATTTATCGCTTGCCTTGACTTCATCCTCGGTCATATCGCCGTTTTTCTTCATATCCTTGGTCTTGTCGTTTGCTTCACGGCGGATATTGCGGATGGCGACCTTGCCCTCTTCACACATCTTTGCGACCTGCTTTGCAAGTTCCTTTCTGCGTTCCTCGGTCGGCTGCGGGAAGGCGATGCGAAGCACCTTGCCGTCGTTTTGCGGTACAAGTCCGATATCCGACGCCAAAATCGCCTTTTCGATGTTTTTGAGCGTCGAGGCGTCCCACGGCTGGATGACCAGCGTGCGCGCGTCCGGCGTTTGGATCGCCGCCATTTGCGAAATCGGCGTGGGGCTGCCGTAATAGTCAACGTTTACGCGCGAAAGCACGTCGGGGTTGGCCTTGCCCGCGCGGACGGTCACAAGTCCGTTTTTCAACACGGCAATGCACTTTTGCATCTTTGCTTCAAAATCTTTGGTATCAAGTTTCATGTCTGTAAACTTCCTTTCGATCTTATTTCACTATCGTTCCGATCTCTTCGCCCATCACGGCGCGGTAAATATTTTCCGGGTCGTCAAGGCCGAAGACAAGGATCGGAATATGATTGTCCATACAGAAGGAGGTTGCCGTGGAATCCATCGCCGCAAGTCCGCGGGCGAGGATCTCCTGATAGGTGATCTCATCGATTTTGGTTGCGTTTTTATCCTTGCGCGGATCGGCGGTATACACGCCGTCGATATTTTTCGCAAGCAGCACCACGTCGGCTTCGATCTCCGCCGCGCGGAGCACCGCCGCCGTATCGGTGGAAAAATACGGCGCGCCGAGTCCGCAGCCGAAGATGGTCACCCTGCCCTTTTCCAAATGGCGGGTAGCGCGAGAGCGGATATAGGGTTCCGCAAACGCCTTCATCTCCACGGCGGTCATCACGCGTGTGTCTACGCCCGCGCGTTCAAACGCGTCTTGCAGGGCAAGCGAGTTGATGGCGGTGGCGAGCATCCCCATATGATCCGCGCGTACGCGATCCATATTGACGCCCTGTCTGCCGCGCCAGATGTTGCCCGCGCCGACAACAACGCCGATCTCCACACCGCTGTCCGTGCATTTTTTGATCACTGCCGCGATGGAATCGATAAAACCGTGATTGTAGATCCCGTCCGCGCCTTTGGCGAGCGCCTCCCCCGAGAGTTTGAGGAGCACCCGTTTATATTTCGGTTGCATAATTTTCCTGTCCTTTCAGTTTCTTCCTCTATTGTATACGAAATCTTTCCCTTTGTAAACCGTTTTTTGCAAAAAATCATTAAAACAGCGTATATTGGTTGGTTTCGTTGAGTCCCTTCAAGACGCCGTTTGCGGAAAGGATCTCCACAACGCTCTTGTTGAGTTTTGCCCGCTCGCGCAGTTCCTCGATCGAGAAAAACTCGCCGTCGGCGCGCGACTCCACGATTTTCTCCGCCGCGCCCTCGCCGAGCCCTTCCAGAGAGGCGAACGGCAAGCGGATCTTCCCGTTTTCGGGCAGGTACGCCTTGGCGTCCGATTTATAGAGGTCGACCGGCAAAAACTGTACGCCGCGGGCAAGCGCCTCGCGCGCGAGCATCAGGGCGGAAATCGCCTTTTCATCGTTTGCCGTGGCGTCCTCTTTGTGCCGGAGTTCCTCGATCTTGGCGCTCACCGCGCCGCGACCGCCGACGACCGTTGCGCCGTCCATACCGTCGGGCGCGACCGTAAAGTACGCGGCGTAAAACTCCATCGGATAGTAGATCTTGTACCACGCCAGGCGGATCGCACTCATAACGTATGCCGCCGCGTGCGCTTTCGGGAACATATATTTGATTTTCTTGCACGAGCCGATGTACCATTCCGGCACGCCGTGCGCACGCATTTCCTCCTCCCACTCGGGTTTCAGACCTTTGCCCTTGCGCACCTTTTCCATGATCTCAAACGCAAGGCTGTTCTCCAGCCCGTAGCGGATGAGGTCGATCATGATACCGTCACGCGTGCCCACGACTTCGGAAATCGTGCAGACGCCGTCGCGGATGAGATCCTGCGCATTGCCGAGCCACACGGCGGTGCCGTGCGTCAGTCCGGCGATCTGCAAAAGATCCGCAAAGGTGCGCGGCTTGGCTTCTTCCAAAACGCCCTGCACAAAGCGGGTGCCGAGTTCGGGCAGTCCGAGCGTGCCGAGCGGGCAGCCGATGTCGTCCGCGCTGACGCCGAGCGGCGCGCAGGACTCCAGCAGTTGATACACCGAGCGGTCGTTCATCTTGACGTCCATAACGCTGGTGTTTGTATACTTTTCCAGCATCTTATACTTGGTCGGGATATCGTGTCCGAGCTCATCCAGTTTCAAGATCGTATCGTGCAGATAGGAAAACTGAAAGTGGGTGGTGACGATATCGGACGTCGGGTCGTCCGCCGGATGCTGTACCGGCGTAAAATCGTACACGCTGTATTCTTTCGGCACGACGATGATGCCGCCGGGGTGCTGCCCGGTGGATTTTTTGACGCCCGCGCAGCCGAAGCGCAGGCGATCCATATCCGCTTTGGTCAGCGATATCCCCTTTTGTTCAAGATACTTTGCAACGTAGCCGTAAGCGGTTTTATCGGCAAGCACCGAGATCGTCCCGGCGCGGAAGACGTTGCCCTCTCCAAACAGGGTCTCGGTATACTTATGGACCCTGCCCTGCACGTCGCCCGAAAAGTTGAGGTCGATATCCGGCGACTTGTCGCCGTGAAAGCCGAGGAAGGTCTCAAACGGGATATCGTGCCCGTCGCTCTTCATCAAGGTGCCGCACTTCGGGCAGTTTTTATCCGGCAGATCAAAGCCGGAGCCGTAGGAACCGTCGGTGATAAACTGGCTGTGCTTGCACTTTGGGCAAAGCCAGTGCGGCAGGAGCGGGTTGACCTCCGATATGCCCGACATCGAAGCGACAAAGGACGAGCCGACCGAGCCGCGCGAGCCGACGAGATATCCCTGACTCTCGCTGTACGCCACAAGTTTTTGCGCGATCATATAAAGAACGGCAAACCCGTGTTTGATGATCGAATCAAGTTCTTTTTTGAGGCGCGCTTCCACGATCTCGGGGAGCGGATCGCCGTAGAGTTCGTGCGCGCGATCCCAGCAGAGTTTTTGCAGTTCTTCCTCCGCGCCGTCCATATGCGGCTCGTACTTTCCTTTCGGGATCGGGCGGATCTCCTCGCACATCTGTGCGATCTTGTTGGTGTTTTCCACCACGACTTCATACGCGGTCTCTTTGCCGAGATAGGCAAACTCCTCCAGCATCTCCTCGGTCGTGCGCAGATAGATGCCGACGTCACGGTCCGCGTCTGCAAATTTCATCCCGGCAAGCAGGATCTTGCGGTAGATCTCGTCCTCTTTGTTCATAAAATGCGCGTCGCAAGTGGCAACGACCGGCTTGTTCAGTTTTTTGCCGAGCGCAACGATCTTGCGGTTGATCTCCATCAGGTCTTCGTTTGACTTGACTTCCCCCGCGGCGATCAGATATTGGTTATTGCAAAGCGGCTGGATCTCCAGATAATCGTAAAACTCCGCGATATGTTCGATTTCATCCTCTGGCATACTGCGTAAGATCGCAGAATAAAGCTGTCCCTCCGAGCACGCCGAGCCGATGAGCAGCCCCTCGCGGTACTGCTCAAGGACCGTGCGCGGGATGCGCGGATGGCGGCGGAAGTATTGCAGATAACTCATGGAGATCAGTCGGTAGAGATTTTTCAGCCCCGTCAGATTTTTGGCAAGGATGATCTGGTGGTTGGGTTTGAGTCTGAGCGGGTCGGCGTTTTCACTCATGACCTCGTTGATCCTGGAAAAGTCGCCGATGCCCTCCGCTTTGAGTTGTTCCACCATTTTGAAAAAGATCAGCGCCAGCATCTCGGCGTCGTCGCACGCCCTGTGGTGATTGAAGTCGCCGAGCCCGTAATGCTCCGCCAAAACGTCAAGTTTGTGCCTTTTGAGGTCAGGGTTGACAAAGCGCGAGAGCGCGACGGTGTCAAGATACGGATTTTTGAACGGCACCCCTACCTTTTCCGCCGCCGCACGAATAAAACTCGTATCAAAGTTTGCGTTATGTGCGATCAGCAGCCGACCGCCGACAAATTTCAAAAAGTCGGGTATGGCGCGGTCGATCTTCGGCGCGTCTTTGACCATATCGTCGGTGATGCCCGTTAGTTCGGTGATATTTTCGGGGATGGGCATTTCGGGGTTGACAAAGGTGTTATACCGCTCGACGATCTCACCGCCGGATATGCGCACCGCGCCGATTTCGGTCATGGCGCAGTGGTTGACCGAGATTCCGGTCGTTTCGATATCAAATACGACAAATTCACCGTCGAGGCGCTCGCGGCACTCCCCGTAAAGGGCGCGTGCCGTATCATCGACAAAGTACGCCTCCATCCCGTAAATGACCTTTACGCCGCCGATTTTTTCCGCCGCCAGCATCATTTCGGGAAAAGACTGTACGTTGCCGTGGTCGGTCACGGCAATGGCGCTATGCCCCCACCGTTTTGCCGTGGCGATGGCGTCCTCGGGGTCGATCAAGGCGTCCATCTGCGACATCACCGTGTGCATATGCAGTTCCACGCGCTTTTTCTCGGCGTTGTCCATCCGTTTCAATTCCTTGATCTCGGCAATATGTAAAGGGCGCATCACGTTTTCACCGTAAAAATCGTCCTTTCTCACTCTCCCGTACACCGCGTAGCATTTGCCGATCTTCATTTGATCGGCAAAACCGGCCTCTTCCATGGTAAACGTACCGCGCAGCATAACGGAAGCGTCGTTATCCGTGATCCCGATATTGATATTCAGTTTATCGCCTTTGCGGGTCTCCTTGCTCTCCATCGAAAAGACGCGCCCCATCACGACGTGCACGCCGGTATCCTTTTGCAAGCGGCGCATCGGCGTAGGGACGACAAACTCAAATTCCTCTCCCATGATCTGCGTGGGTTCTGCGGTGTCAAAGCGCATATTGCCGCTTTCAAACACGGTTTTGCTGATCTGCGCGCTGCCGAGCTCCTCGGCGGAAAGCGTGTCGATCCGCGGCAGTTTCGGCGCCTCTGCTTTGGGTGACGCATTCTTTCTTCCGGTTTCAAATTCCTGCGCCGCCTGCCGCACGGCGTTGCCCATGCGCTGAAACTCCGGCTCAAAAATCGAACGATGGATCGCGGCGCGGCTCTCCTCTGTCCCGCCCGACACGATGGAAACTTTTTTGTCGACGTCAAATTCGCTCTTGATGATGTTTTCGATCACCCGGGCGGTCTGCGCCATTTCCAAAAGGCTGATGCCGCCGAAACCAAACGGGATCTCCACGGTGATCGCGTCGCCGTCCACCGAGATTTCGGAAAAGCCGAAAAAGCCGTGGGCGACTCTCCCGATGCGCTCGGTCTCGGTCAGCACCGACGGCAGATAATCTTTGGAAAACAGCGCGGACGGATAATGGGGAAAAATGCGAAAACCGCACAGAGAAAACTGCGCTGAATTCTCATCTTCCAGCGCATACAGATCTTTTTTCGGCACGATCGCGTCAAAATCCGCGCGGATCTCCATAAAACGGCGCTCCTTGTCCGCGCGCAGATCTAAGATCCGCCCGCTTGACAAGATCGACGCAAATTTTTCACTTGAGGGTTTATATTTATGCAGATATTCAGCCAGCGTTTTACCCATCGTTTTTACTCATTTCACAAGATTTACGGCGCCGCGAAGCGTAGTCATCTCCACGGTCCCCTCGGTCAGCAGATACTCGCCGTCCAGCGACCATGCGATCGGCACTTCCGACGTGATTTTCAGCGAGGAGGACTTGAAAAACTCACAGCACTTGTTATTAAACTCGCTGTTGGAGAGCGAATTTAAGATCGTGTTGAACTCTATCAGGTTTTTCGGCATTTTGATCAGCAAAACTTCAAACAGCCCGTCATTGGTGGATACGAGTTCCTCTTTCAGATGGATCACGCCGCCAAACGACGTGGAATTGGCGATCGCACCGAAAACGTAGTCCCCTTTGTATGTTTTGCCGTCCGCCGTCTCAAACGACAGACGGTAAGGGCGAATGCTCGGCAGATCTCGTATGCCTTCCAGCACGTACGCCGCATGCCCGAGGACGTTTTTTACCTCTTGCGGCGCATTGTACGAGGTCGCCGTGAATGCGCCGAAGGACGCCACGTAAGAAAAAATGCGCCCGCACATTTTGCCGATGTCAAGAGGATGCGGCATACCGCCGGTGATCACTTTGGCAGCTCTGCGCACGTCCAGCGGAAGTCCCATGCTGCTGCCGAAATCGTTGGTGCTGCCGCAGGGGATATACCCCACCGGCGTCGTCGCACCGACCGAGAGCATCCCGTCGATCACTTCGTTGAGCGTGCCGTCGCCGCCGCAAATGACCACAAGATCAAATTCCGCGGCGCGCTTGGCAAACTCCACGGCGTCGCCGCGGCGTGCCGTCGGCAGTACCGTGCTTTCATAGCCGCCGCCCGAAAGCGTGGTAATCACGTCGAGGAGCGACGCGCGCATCCGTTTTTGCCCCGCCACGGGATTGACGATCATCAATAGTTTTTTCATCGCAAAGCCGCCCTTTCCAAACAAGGATCCGATTATTATTTTTATTGTAGCACACTTTGGACTTTCGGGCAACCGCATTTTCAAAAAAATGAAAAACAGGAACGCACGGGCAAGCAAATTTTATATAACTGTATTTATACTTTTTGTAAAACATTACAAAATCAATATCGCTTTTTATATTGAATTTGTGAAACTTGTATGTAATAATAAATACAGAACTACACCTTAC
>JAFSUT010000098.1 GCA_017445085.1 Clostridia bacterium
ACGCTGGATCTTTCTTGCTCGGCTGACCAGCAGTTTGTCCTCATCCGAGAGTTCATCCATACCCATAATGGCGATGATGTCCAGCAGTTCCTTATAACGCTGCAGGATGCGCTGGACTTCACGTGCGACCGCGTAGTGCTCCTGCCCGAGCGCCTCGGGGGAGAGCAGGCGGGAGGTGGATTCCAGCGGATCTACCGCCGGATAAATGCCTTGGGAGGCAATACTGCGCGAAAGCACCGTCGTAGCGTCCAGATGCGCAAACGTCGTGGCAGGCGCGGGGTCGGTGAGGTCGTCGGCAGGGACGTAAACCGCTTGCACCGACGTGATCGAGCCGCGTTTTGTGGAAGTAATGCGTTCCTGCAGGGCGCCCATCTCGTTTGCCAGCGTCGGCTGATAACCAACGGCGGAGGGCATACGTCCGAGCAGTGCGGAAACTTCGCTCCCCGCTTGGGTAAAGCGGAAGATGTTGTCAATAAACAGAAGGACGTCCTGTCCCTCCTTGTCGCGGAAATATTCCGCCATCGTCAGCCCCGAAAGCCCGACGCGCATTCTCGCTCCGGGCGGCTCGTTCATCTGCCCGTAGACAAGCGCGGTGTTGGAGAGGACGCCCGACTGTTTCATTTCATTGTACAGATCGTTGCCCTCGCGGGTACGCTCGCCAACGCCGGTGAAGACCGACAAACCGCCGTGTTCTTTGGCGATGTTGTTGATCAGTTCCATGATGAGGACGGTTTTGCCGACGCCCGCACCGCCGAAAAGTCCGATTTTTCCGCCCTTGGCATAGGGGCAAATGAGGTCGATGACCTTGATGCCGGTTTCCAGAATTTCGGTGGAAGTGGCAAGTTCGTCATAAGCGGGGGCGGGGCGGTGGATATTCCAGCGCTCCGCGTCTTTCGGGTCGGGTAAATTGTCCACCGCCTGCCCGAGGACGTTGAAGATGCGTCCGAGCGTCTCGCGCCCGACCGGCACCGTGATGGCGCTGCCCGTGTCGGTAACTTCCACACCGCGCTGGAGTCCGTCGGTCGAGGACATTGCAATACAGCGCACGGTGTTGTCGCCAATGTGCTGGGCAACTTCCACGGTGAGCGTGCGGTCGCCGATGGGCATTGTCAGCGCGTTGTAAATCGAAGGCAATTCGTTGTTTTCAAAACGGACGTCAACGACAGGCCCCATGACCTGACAGACTTTTCCGATGTGATTTGCCATAATTTCTGACCATTCCTTTCCGCCGATCAAACGTTGCCGCTGCCGGCAACGATTTCGGTGATTTCCTGTGTAATTGCGCCCTGACGGGCACGGTTATACGAGAGTTCGAGATTGTCGATCATGCTTTGCGCGTTTTTGCTTGCCGAGTCCATCGCCATACGGCGCGCCGCCACTTCGGAAAGAAAACTTTCGCGCACAAAGGCGGAGAGTTTGCCCGCAATGTATTCGGGCACGGCGGCGCCCAAAATCTCCTGCTCGCTCGGCTCAAAGATAATGCCGCTTGGCTTTGCGTGTTGCGGCGGCGTCAGCGGCAGGAGCCACGAAAGCGTCGCTTCTTGCGCCATCATCGAGATATACCGGGTGTAGACTACGCCGAAACGGTCAAACTTTCCGGCGAGAAAATCGTCGCAGATCTCTTTGGCAAGCGCAAAAGCCTCGCTGCCCGAAAAATGTTCCGCGGAGTGCGGTGCGGTGCCAAAACGGTCGCAGGCGCGCTTGCCGATGCCGTAAACTTTTGCGTCCGGATAGGCGCGCATCAGCCTGAAAATGTTGGCGTTGTAGCCGCCGGCAAGCCCGCGGTCGCCGGCAATGACGACGAGGCAGGTGCGCGTGCCGGTTGCCGCCATATAGCGGCTCTTTTTGCATTCCGGACCGGCGGTCAGCGCTTCAACCAGCGCGTCCAGCGACGCGGCGTAGGCTTTTCCGTCGCTGAGAGCCTGCCCGGCACGGCGGATTTTAGAAGAGGCGACAAGCCCCATCGCTTTGGTAAGATGCAGGGTAGAATCCACACTTTTGATGCGGATGCGCAATGCTTTTGTATCTGCTCCCATACCGTGGGCGACTCCTTTCGCTTATTTTTGTATCAGAATTTGAATTCGGTGAGGGCTTTTTCCAGTTTCGCTACGTCCTCGTCCTCGTAAAAGCCCTTGTCAAAGCGATCTAATAGGTCGGCGTATGAGGCGCGGAGGTAGCGGTAGAGGCTCTCCTCGTATTCGTGTACCTTTTCCACCGGGACGTTGTCAAGATACCCGTGGGTGACGGCGTAGATGATCGAGGTCTGACAGCCGACGCTCAGCGGGGAATTCCGCTTTTGTTTCAGCACTTCCACGATGCGTGCGCCGAGCGCAAGCCGCGCCTTGGTATCGGCGTCGAGGTCGCTGCCGAACTGCGCAAAGGCTTGCAGTTCGCGGTACTGTGAATAGAGCAGTTTGAGTTCGCCCGCCACTTTTTTCATCGGTTTCAGCTGGGCGGCGCCGCCGACGCGGCTGACCGAGATGCCCGGGTTGATGGCAGGCATAATGCCGGCGTGGAACAACTCGGTTTCCAGAAAGATCTGCCCGTCCGTGATCGAAATGACGTTGGTCGGGATATACGCGGAAACGTCGCCTGCCTGCGTTTCGATGACCGGCAGCGCCGTGATCGAGCCGCCGCCGTATTCGGGGGAAACGCACGCCGCGCGTTCGAGCAGACGGGAGTGCAGGTAGAAAACGTCGCCGGGGTAGGCTTCACGTCCCGGCGGACGGCGAATGAGCAGGGAGAGTGCGCGGTACGCCACGGCGTGTTTGGAGAGGTCGTCGTAGATGATGAGGACGTCCTTGCCGAGGGCGCGGAAATACTCTGCCATAGCGCAACCGGAATAGGGCGCGATGTATTGGAGCGGCGCGCTCTCGGACGCCGATGCGGAAACCACGATGGTGTATTCCATCGCGCCGGCGCGCGTCAGTTCATTGACAAATTGAATGACCGACGTACTTTTTTGTCCGATGGCGACGTAAATACAGTATACGTCGGTATTTTTTTGATTGATGATGGTGTCGAGGATGATCTCGGTCTTGCCGGTCTGGCGGTCGCCGATGATGAGTTCACGCTGTCCGCGTCCGATCGGGATCATACCGTCGATGGCTTTGATGCCGGTTTGGAGCGGGACGGAAACGCTTTTGCGCTCGATGATGCCGGGCGCCTCGGACTCGATCGGGCGCGTTTCGGTCGCGGCGATCGGTCCTTTGCCGTCGATCGGCAACCCGAGGGCGTCTACGACGCGTCCGAGCATCGCCTCGCCCACAGGGACAGACACGACTTTGCCGGTGCGGCGCACCTGCGTCCCCTCGCGAATTCCGTTTTTATTTGAAAGTATGGCGACTGAAACGGTCTCTTCCTCAAGGTTTTGCGCCATACCGAAACTGCCGTCTTCAAATTCCAAAAGTTCGCTCGCCATACAGTTTTGCAGACCGTAAACCCGTGCGATGCCGTCGCCGACCAAAATGACCGTTCCCGTTTCGGTCATTTCGGTTTTCTCACGGTAAGCACGGATTTGCTCTTTGATGATTTTGCTGATTTCTTCCGGTCTCGTGCTCATTTAGAGGAGTTCCTCCTTCATTTCGTTTAGTTTGTGCCGCAGACTGCCGTCGATGACTTTGCCGTCCGCATAGACGATGACGCCGCCGATCAGATGTTCATCCACCTCATACACGGGATCGATCGTGCGGGCAAATTTCTTTGACAAACCGGCGACGAGTTTTTCTTTTTCGTCGGCGGTAAGTTCCACCGCGCTGACGACGCGCGCCCGGATGCGGCGGTTGAATTCATTATACAGATCCTCATATTCCCGGATGCAGTCGAACAGAATGTGCATATCGCCCCTGTCGCAGAGCAGGCAGAGGAAAGAGAGGACGTAGGTCGGCAGACTGTCCGCAAAGGCGGTTTCAATCAAGGTATGCCGTTCTCCTTTCGGGATATTCGGCGTGGAGAGCAGGCGGATGTAGTCCGGATTTTCCGAAAACAGCGTGCGCACCTCTGCAAGAGCGGTGCGAAACGCGGCTTCTTCTCCGGTCTCGCTTGCAAGTTCAAACAGCGAAACCGCGTAATCTCTACTTGCGCTGGTCATCGCTGTTACCTACTTCGGAGAGAAAGTCGTCGATCAGTACGCGGTGATCCGCCTCGTGGATCTCGCGACCGAGCAGTTTTTCCGCCAGCGCGGCGGAAACGCCGACAATTTCGGTTTTGATGCCTTCTTCGGCTTTCTTCATTTCAAGATCGGCCTCGGTTTCAGCACGGCGGAGGATCCCGTCGGCTTTTTCTTTGGCTTCGGACAGAATTTCGTCGGAGCGGCGGTCGGCATCGGCGACCGCTGCTTTGATGAGTGCGTCGGCTTCTTCTTTTGCACCGTCAAGTTTTTGGCGATACGCCGCTTCTTGTGCCTCGGCGTCAGCCTTGGCTTTGGCGGCGGCGGTATAGTCCCCGTCGATTTTTGCTTTGCGCTCCGCCAGCATCTTGTGTACGGGCGCGTATAAAAACTTTTTGACGATGAGAAAAATCAGGAGCAGGTTGCACAGAGAAATGACGATATTCCAGAAGTTGATCGAAATGACTTCCAGATTTCCCATTTGGCTTCTCCTTAGTGAATGGCGTTCAGCAAAATGTCAACAAAACGTCCGGGGGCGAGGAAGATGAGCAAAATGGCGATGACCAGGGCGTAAAGACCGGTCGTTTCGGCAACGGCACAGCCCATCAGCATGGTCGTGGTGACGTCGCCTTTGCACTCCGGCTGACGGCCGATGGCTTCGCACGCTTTGGCAACGGCGTTGCCCTCGCCGATACCCGGGCCGATGCCGGCGATCATTGCTGCGCCCGCACCGAGCGCGCATCCACCGAGAATAATACCGATAGCAAGTTCTAACATTGTTTGTTCCTCCTAAAATCAGTTGGTTTTTTTATTTTTATTTTTGATTTTTTCCATTTTTCTTGCGTAGTCCTCCGCAGGGAAGGCGCCGGCAACGTAGAGCATCGTCAGCATCGCAAAGATAAAGGCTTGCAGGCATCCGCTGAATATGTCAAAGTAGAGCGACAAGATCGCGGGGATGCCGACGCGCAGGATCGGAAAGACCTGTGGGAGTTTCCCGAGAATGCCGGGCAGGTTGCCGAACAGGGTGACCGAGAGTCCGCCGAGCGCGGCGGCAAGCAGGACCGAGATGACCGAGCCGGACAGGACGTTGCCGTAATGACGAAACGCCATGGAAATCGGCGTGGCGATCTCGCTGATGACGTTGAGCGGCGTGAGCGCCGGCGGCTCTGCAAAACTCTTGAGATAGTGGATCGGGCCGCACTTGAATTTGTAATACGTAATGAGAAAGAAAACGAGCAGCGCCCAACCGCCGACGACGTTGAGGTCGGACGTCGGGGGATACAGCCCGATGAGCGTAAGCAGGCTGGAAAACGCCGATAGCGCCATGATAGCGCAGATAAAAGGGGAAAAGGCTTTGAAATACGCGCCCATATTGCTGTTGACCATATTATCGGTCGCCTCAACGATCATCTCCGCAAAATGCTGGCGCCGCGTCTCGTAAGTCGGCGAGAGCCCGTGCGTCAGATACAGGCAAACGCCGAGGAGAGAGAGGATGACGAGCCAGGAGTTGACCTGTGACTCGGTGATCGGCATATCTTGCAGGGGCATAGGGACGATAAAGTAGATCTGCGCACCCGCAATAGAGATCTCATCGGTCGGCGGCGTCGTCAAAATCTTGATGACCATACCGCAAAAGAGCGGCAGGAGGATCATCAAAATGAGGAGGACGTCGACGAGTATAAAAGACGCCGAGCGGCGTTTAGACATCATGGTCACCTCTTTTTTGAAAAATCGGGCGAAAGGCAATGGCGATTCGCGGGAAGAACAGGGGGAGCAGCGCGGTCACGGGATGGAAGAAATATACGCCGGCGCCGCCGCAGATCAAAAGACCGAGCGTGCGGTAGGTCTGCGAGAGGCGCATGGCGGTTTTGGCTTCTTTTTCGTCTTTTTCAACGGCGCTTTGCACCGACAGCCCCATGAGGAAAAAGTTGAGGACGGCGGCGGAGCCGCTGAGCAGATTGCCAAACAGCACCGACCGATCCCATTTGCCGAGGATGAGAAAGACGGCCTCGGTCAGGAGGCTGAGGAGCAAAACGGAAACGGCGATGTAACCGGTCTCTTTTTTGACGGTGGAATTGACTTTCACGCAAAAGCACCTCGTTTTTTTATTTGATAAAATAGGGGATAGCAGTCTCAAAAATAAAGGCGACAATGCAGCAGCCTGCGGCAATTTCCGGCAGACCGATATTGAAATTGGCGGCGACGACGCCAAAGAGCAGGGCAAGCAGTCCCGCCGCGGGGGAGGAGGTCGCGTGCAAAATCGCGGGAAAGATCATTACCGCCAGCGTGACGTAGGGGACGTAGTAAAGAAAGGAGCGAAAAAAACGGTTTTCGATTTTTCCGCGAATCAGCGTCAGCGGCAACACGCGCAGGAGAAAGGAAACGACGGCAGAAATCAGGATGTAGATATAGATCTTCATACGCCCGCCTCCGTATCGTCCACGGGGCGGACGGCGGCGGCAACGCCGGCGATCAGCACCGTGAGGATAATGATGCGAAGGCTCTCCGAAAGTCCGGCAAAGACGGGGAGTTCTGCCAAGGCAAAACTCAGCCCGAAACTCAGGACGATCAGCAAAAGCAAAAACTTGTTTTTCTTTGCAGGCGGGAAAATGATCGCGATAAACATACCGTAAAGCGCAACGCTGAGCGCCGAAACGATGGCGCGCGGCAGGATATTTCCCATCAGGATGCCGACGGCGGTGCCCGCCGCCCAGGCAGGGATGGCGACCGCCATAGCGCCGTAGACGTACAGGGGAGAAAGTGCGCCCTCCCGCATAACGGCGATGGCAAAAATCTCGTCCGTGATCCCAAAGCCGACGAGGATGCGGTGAAAGAGCGAAGCCCCCGGCGCAAATTTTTGACTGAGCGCGCAACTCATCAAAAGATAGCGCGCATTGGTGATCAAAATGATCAGCGCGGTGGCAAAATAGGAGGTCTGCTCAGCGATCGCGGTAAACTCGGCGTATTCGCCGGCAGAGGCGTGGTTCAAAATGCCGGAAATAAACCCTTGCGCGGGAGAGAGCCCGACAACGGCGGCGGTGATGCCGAGCGAAAAGGCAACGGCAAAATAGCCGAGCGCGATCGGAATGCCGTGGCGCGCGCCGAGCGCAAAGGTCGAAAATCTGCTTTCCATGGTCAAGTCCCGTCTGTCATGATTGTTTATAAAATAACAATATAAAGATATTATAGCACGTCAAAGTGATATTGGCAAGGATTTCTTTGAAAAAAGCGCCTATTCTTCCGTCTGCGCAAAAAAAGGAAGCCCGATGCATTTGCATCGGGCTTCCTTTGCTGGAAGATCAAATTAGAGGCGGGTGAATCCGGCAAACCGGAATTTGGCTCTCTTTACGATACCGGTGTCCCTACTTCAATCAGGTTTCCGTCGGGGTCGTAAAATCTGACAACTTTCTGTCCCCAACTGTGTGTCATCAGACGATTCACATATTCTGTTTCGGGATACAGCGTTTCAAGTCGTTTGACAAATCCTTCTATGTCGGACTCCTCAAAATATAATTCTGACTGATTGCTGTTCGGAATGGTTCGTTTTCCCGTGAATGCTTCCCAGTAACTTGATTCCTGTAAATACAAATGATCGGTCAATTCCATATTGCCGTCGTTGTCCCAAACCAACCGGAATCCAAACATATCACGATAGAACTTCAGCGCACGGCTGCAGCTTTTCACAACAATAAGCGTTCCTTTGTATTTCATACGCTCCTCCGCAAATCCCGATTTGTCTGTTTCTTTGTCATTAATAACACCGTCTGTACATGCATTGGGACAATAGCGTGAATAAATCGGTGTCTATTTACGCTGATTGCTCGTCCTCCCTCGTAGAGCAGTTCCCACTCTCTGAAACGGTCGAGTGGACAGATTTGATGCTTCATCAAGCTTGAGCCCATTCACATTCCCGAATTCGCTACCGCGTCCTGACAAAACGCGGTCCTTCTTCACCGTCGATCCCCGATGGGATGAATCCGCATTTTTCAAGTACACGCTGAGACGCCTTATTATCGGGCTCCGTTTCAGCCTCCACACGAGTTACGCCCGGCTGCTGCAGCGCCCACATCACCGCCGCATTTACAGCTTCTGTTGCATAACCCTGTCCTTGATGCGCTTCGTCGATACCGTATCCAATCTCAACCGAGCCGTCATCGTTGAAACCCTTAAAGGACAAATCGCCCAAATGTGATCCGTCTTTCCTCTCAATTATCCAGATGACATACCAAAGCCAATGTTCTGGGTGATCAAGACAGCCCTGCAGCATCTCCTGATATGCTTTTCGCAGGATATCGTCCGTTTGAACATCGATCATTCTGATCATCTCATCTTGAGATGCTGCGTATATCTTTAAACGAGTTGTTTCAATTGTCATTTGCTTCTCCATTTTTGATTCAGCAGGGAGCCGACACATCTGCATCGGCTCTCTGCTTTTATTTCGTTCAGAAAATCTGTCCCGGAAGCTTCAGTTTCTCCTTGGGCGGGAATCCCTTGTCGAACTCTTCCACATCATCATCCTCCACATAATACCCCTGCGGTGTCTGATAAACACCGGTGATGCCGTCAAGGTATCCCGGAATCAATTCCCGGCAGAGGAAGAACGAGTCGTCTGCATCCTCCGGCAGGTCGTGATAACGGATGCCAAACTCACGGGCATAGGTAAAGCCGCACTTGCCATAGAAGCCGATGTTGCCCTCGAACAGAACAGCTCCGTAGCCGAGTCCTGCCGCTTTCTCCAAGGAATAATCGAGCAACGCCTTACCATAACCCTTGCGCTTGAGCTCAGGTGTGATGCCAATCGGCCCCATCGTCAGAACCGTTATTGTCCGGCCATCATCAGCTTCGATGATCGTCCTCATGAACATATTCTGTCCGATCAACCTGCCATCCTGCTCCATGACAAAATCCAGTTCCTTCACGAAAGCCGGATCATCACGCAGCACATGGATCACATAATGCTCACTGCATCCCGGACGGTACACATTCCAGAACGCTTCTCTGACAAGGTTTTCTACTTCCTTGTACTCATCTTTTTTTTCTAAACGAATGATGTAGTCATTTTTGTTCAATGTTTTTTACCTCCTGAAAATTGTTGACTGCAATTGCCTTTCAGCGGGAGGTTTGTTCGATTATAAGCAAACCTCCCGGTCAGCCTACAATCTCCGGTGTGTTGTACTTTTTCAAACAGTACTCTCCTTAAAATGATATTTATAATCATGCCTTGACGGCTTGATTGCTATGTCTTATTGTTGTTTCACTTTGGCTATCAGGAATCCCTTTATGACCAAAAATGCAAAACAGACAATGCCCGCATACGGCTGCCTCGTTGCTATAAACACGATGACCGCAAGTATTGACAAGGCTACTCCAGTAATAAGTCGGTGCCTGTTCCAAACCGATTTGTTAAAATTAGCTATGATCACACCACAAATCCCATTCAGGATCGTAATGGTGATAATCACAATAAATACAGTCTTCACCCAAAAACGGATTCCCGTCAGTCCAAAAAGAGCTACTGTTTCGGAAGAATCCTGCCCATTTCCAAATGCAGGGATAAACAGCAGTATAGCCAGAAGGATATCCATTACACTACATATGAGCGAGACGTATTTGCTGACGAACTCCTTCTTGTCGTTTTCTGCCACGGTGATCATTTCGTCAGAACAAATCAGATCTTCAATCGTTACGGAGAAAAACCGGGATATCTCTTTTAGCGAGTCGATGCTCGGATACCCTCTTCCGGATTCCCACTTCGAAATGGCCGTCCTCGAAACAAACAGGGCCTTAGCAAGTTCCTCCTGCGTCATCGACCTGCTTTTTCGTAATTCCTGCAGCTTTTCACTGAACTCCATTTGATGCCCCTTTCCGTTCTGCCAGTATGACAGAGGCTTTATAAATCATATACAGACCGAAGCTTAAGAAAACGGAGCCGACAATATCTGTTGCCCAGTGTACTCCCGAAATCAGTCTCCCTATCACCAAAAACAAAGAGAATACAGTCACGAAAACGGTTACCACATTCTTGAGCATTAAGCTCTTGATTCTCCGATCGGCCTGGAACTTTAACGTTGGCATCACACTCAAAACCAAGAGTGTGGTTGAAGACGGATAGGACGCTTCAAGGATTCCGTCTATCAGAATTGGTCTGAAATTGATCGGTACCATCTCAAATAGTAGATAGCCCAGAATGATCAGCACATAGTAGACTCCCAGCAGCAGGATATCGGAATCGACCTTTACCAGGTTTCTGCGTATTATCAGCTGCACAAGACCCAAGATCCCAAAACACATACATACAATAATCGGGACAAGGCCAAGCCAGTCGGTGATCGTATAGATCAGCATATGTACGCCTGTCAGTCGATGAAACCACACGTTGATCGTGGCAAAGCCTACCGCTGTTCCATTTGGGCCTACTTTCTGAACATCGATATGCCGGATCAGTATGGTCCACAAGACGAACGCTGCCAACAGCACGATTCCAAACAAAGCTCTTTTTCTGTTATCTTTCATTTTCAATCCATCCTTTCTTTTTGACGTGCAGTCAAAGAAATCATAATGGATAATTACGAAGAATGAAAGAATCTCTCTGTCACATCGGTGATACGAATCGTGTCATTGCGTTAACCTCTCGCCTATAAATCCCGATTTGTCGATTTCTTTTTGAATATTATAGCACAAAAACATGTGAGTTTCAATCCGTCTTAAGCGCCGGCTTGCGTGGTGTTAGTGCATATAAACACAGGGTACGGTTCGATATAATGATAGTGCCTCCAAAAAAGGACGTCCCGTAGGACGTAATGATTTAAACCCAGAATTTCGCCTTTGGCGAAGATTCGCTCGCCCTGCGCCTGGAAAGCGAGCTTTCCGATCTTCGGGCGGCGAATGCGAACTGGAGCCCGACGCTTTAGATACAGCAAAACGTTAGTTTAATATGTCGGGCGCCGGTTCTCTTTAGTGATAGTATCTCCAAAAAAAGACACCCCATAAAGGGATGTCATTTTTTGGAGGCACCACCCAGAATCGAACTGGGGATAAGAGCTTTGCAGGCTCCTGCCTTACCGCTTGGCCATGGTGCCGTATTTTGTTTTTAATAAAGGGCGCTAAAGTTTAGCGCCCTTTTGGAGCGGATTACGAGGCTCGAACTCGCTACCTCCACCTTGGCAAGGTGGCGCTCTACCAGATGAGCTAAATCCGCAAAAAATGGTGCCTCCGGTCGGAATCGAACCAAC
>JAFSUT010000099.1 GCA_017445085.1 Clostridia bacterium
ATCGCCGCCGATGGAAACGAAAACGAGGTCAAAATTTTCGGCGCCGAGTCCGGTGACAAACGCCTCGTTTGTCGCATCCCCGATCTTTGCCGCCGTAGCGTAGGGCAGCACCTTTGCGATCTTTTCCTCATCCGTATCGCAGACGACGACCGCGTTGCCGAGGTCGGCAAAGGACTTTACCATGGCGCTGCCGAAACGTCCGAGCCCGATGATCAGGATATTCTTCATACTAAAATCTTCCTTTCTGTAAAAACAAGTCCCCTCAGCCGACGGCGATCTGCTCTTCGGGATAGCGGCAGGCGCCGCCGTCCTTTTTGCCCGCGAGCGAAAACAGCACCGTCAGCCCGCCGACGCGCCCGATATACATCAGCAGTACGATCAAAAATTTGGAAAAGGCGCAAAGGCGCGGCGTGAGCGACAAACTCAGTCCCACCGTGGCAACGGCGGAAAAGGTTTCAAACAGAGCGTCGATCAGCGGCGCGCCCTCCACGGCACAGATCAGGGCGCCCGCACTCAGCGCCAGCGAAAGATACAGGACAAAGATTGCCGTCGCAGTCCGCACCGCCGCCGCGGGAAGCCGCCTGCCAAACGCCTCGGTATCATTTTTGCCGCGCACGATCGAGCGGAAAAAGAGCGCCAGCACGGCAAGCGTCGTCGTTTTCATGCCGCCCGCCGTGGAGCCGGGCGAGCCGCCGACCAGCATCAGGCACATCATCACGAGTTGCGCGCTGCCGCCGATCCTTGACAGATCCAAAGTCGAAAAGCCCGCCGTGCGCGCCGACACCGACTGAAAAAGCGACGCCGAGATCTTTTCACCAACAGAGAGCGAAGAAAGCGCCGGCGAAGAATTTGCAAAGCCGAAAAAGAGGAGCGCGCCGCCAAAGATCAGCACCGCCGACGTCGCCAGCACCAGTTTGGTATGCAGGGCGTACTTTGCAAAACGCAGGCGATGCTGTCCGATATCCGACCAGACGAAAAAGCCGAGACCGCCCAGCACGATCAAAAGCGCGGTCACCGCCTGCAAATAGAAATCACCGGCAAACGGCGAAAGCGAAACGAAAGGCGCCTCTGCGCCCATGAGATCAAAACCCGCGTTGCAAAAGGCGCTCACGGCGTGAAAAAGAGCGAAATACGCGCCGCGGACAGCGCCAAACCGCAAGACGAACGGCGGGAGCAAAAGGATCGTGCCGATCATCTCAAAAGCAAAGACCCCTAAAAATACCCGCCGCACGTACCGGAAGATCCCTGCAGGTCCCGCGGCGCCGACCGAGTCGGCAAGCGCGTAGATCTGCAGCATCCCGAGCCGCGCCCCAAGCGCGGACGCCAGCATCACCGCCAGCGTGAGGATCCCGACGCCCCCGATCTGGATCAGGAGCAGGATCACAAGTTGTCCAAACAGCGTAAAATGCGTGTAGGTATCAAAAGCGATCAGCCCCGTGACGCAGGAGGCGCTGGTCGCCGTCAGGAGCGCGTCGATCAGCGACGTCGTCTGCCCCGTCCGCGTTGCCTGCGGCAGACAGAGCAAGACCGTACCGAAAAGCACGAGCAGGGCAAAGGAAAGACAGATGAGCCGTGCGCCGGACAGTTTGAATTTCGGTTTTTGCATTCGATCATCCTCCGTCTTTCAAGATCAAACCGCGCCGTACTGCGCACGCAGTTTGTAAAGGATCGCCGTAAAATCGGCGGGCGGCGGGCAGGAAAAGGTCATTTCCTCCCCCGTGCGCGGATGCGCAAAGGTCAGCCGATAGGCGTGCAGCGCCTGCCCGCAAAGCAGCTCCGCGTTTTGCTTTTCAAATTTCGTTTTGCCGCCGCCGTAGACGGTATCGCCGAGGAGCGGATGCCCGATGCTCGACAGATGGACGCGGATCTGATGCGTGCGTCCGGTTTCGAGGCGGCAAGAGAGATAAGTAAAGCCGCTAAAACGTTCTTCCACCGTATAATGCGTCACGGCGGGGCGACCGTTTGCGACCACCGCCATTTTTTTGCGATCCCGCGGATTGCGCCCGATGGGCGCGTCCACCGTGCCGCTGTCCGTTTTGAAATTTCCCACCGCGATCGCGGCGTATTCGCGGCGGATGCTGTGCGTTTTCAACCCCGCGGAGAGGGCGACGTGGGCAAAGTCGTTTTTTGCCACGACGAGCAGTCCGCTGGTATCTTTGTCGATGCGGTGGACGATGCCCGGGCGTTTTTCCCCGCCGATGCCCGAAAGGCGGTCGCCCATGCGGTAAAGCAGCGCGTTGACCAGCGTGCCGTCCGCGTTGCCCGCGGCGGGATGCACCACCATCCCCTTGGGCTTGTTGAGCACGGCGAGGTCGTCGTCCTCATACACGATATCCAGCGGCAGATCCTGCGGCAAGACCTCGCTCTCGCGCAGGGGCGGCAGGGTGACCGTGATCTCGTCGCCCGCACGCAATTTGTAGTTTTTTGTGACCGCGTTTCCGCAGACGAGGATCTGCCCCTGACCGATCAGGCGCGCCGCGGCGGTGCGCGTCAGTTCGGTATGCGCCGAAACCGCCGCGTCTAAGCGCTGTCCGATCTCCTCTGCCGAAACGATAATTTTATCCGGCACTGTTCTTTTTCTCCTTTTTGACCTCCAAGATCAGCGAAATCGCAAGCAGTACGGCGCCGACGCAGACGCAGGCGTCCGCAAAATTGAACACCCAATGCCAGTACGGGATGCAGCGCACGTCCACAAAATCCACAACGTAGCCGAGCAAAACGCGGTCAAACATATTGCCGAGCCCGCCGCCGATGATCACGGTCAGCGCCGCCTTTTGCAAGGGCGGCTGTTTTTTCTGCACGACGAGATAGACAAAAAAGCCGAGGAGTGCCGCCGCCGACACCGCCATAAAGATCCAGCGGTTGTCTTTCAGCAGTCCAAACGACATTCCCGAATTTTGTACATAGGTAAAATGCAATACCCCGTCGATCACGGGGAAACTCATCCCCGCCGCCGCCGCTGCCGCGGGCAGACCGTTTTCCGCCGCGATCTTCCAGAGAGAAGCGTATTTCGTTCCCTGATCTACAAGGCAAATGAGCAAGATCCAAAAAATATATTCCATCGCAGATAAATCCTCTTTTACTCGGCAAACTCGGTCGGGTCGTGCTTTGGCGCCTTGCCCGACTGCATGATCTTTTCAACATCGGCAAAGCCGTTGTCCTCCCCGGCGTACGTGACGTTCAGATTGCCGTACGGTTTCACGGGGGATTCGCCTTTTGCAAATTCATCCCCGACGATACGACCGCCGGCAAAACTGTAGTCCTGCACCGCGGGCGATCCTGCGGCGGCGACCGCAGGAGCCTGCGCCGCCGCCGACGCGTTTTGCGCCCCGTGCGCCGTGCGCATGGCGCGGCGCTCGATACGGCCGGCGCCGGATCTTTCCTCGGGCATCGGCACGTCAAGCGCCTGTGCGACCGGGGCGTCCTCCCCGCCGGCGGCTTTTCGCGCTGCCGGCGCCGCGGGTGCGATCTGCTCCGCGGGCGCCGGACGCGCGGCAAGCACCGCTTCAAGGTGCGGTTTTGTGCGATCGTTGAGCGCGGCAAGTTCTCCGCGCAGTTTTTCGGTGATCTCCGCCACGGACGCCGTGTATCCGCGCCCCGCCGCCACGATCTCGGCATAGCGGTCGGTTTCCGCCGCCGTTTTTGCTTTTGCCTCGGCAAGCATCGCCTGCCCGCGGCGGTCGGCCTCCGAAAGGATCCGCGCCGCGCCCGCCTCCGCTTCGGCGATTTTTTCCTTTGCCGCGACGTCGGCGTCGGCGATCATCCCCTCCGCCTGTACCTGTGCGGCGTGCAGGCGATTTTGCGCCTTGCTCTCGGCGCTGCGGCGCAGTTCCTCCGTCTCGATCTGCGCGGCGTGTTCACACGCCCGTGCCGCCGCCTGCGCCTCCGAAAGCAGTTTTTTTGCCTTGCTCTCGGCAAGCGACAGCAGTTCATCCGCCGCCGCTTTTTCCTGCGTTATCTTCTCTTTTTCGGCGTCGTACAGCGCCGCGCGCGCCGTAAGCGCGTCCAGCCGTTCTTCGATCTGCAACAACTCGCCGGCAAGCGCCTGCAAAAACGCGTCCACCTCTTTTGTATTATATCCCGCAACCCCGCGGGAAAACCTCACGTCCGAAAGCTTGTCCGATAGCCGCATCATCCTGTCCTCCGAAAAATCTGTTTATTCATACCGTTTGGCAAGCAGGCGGAGCCTGCCCTTTTTGGTCTTGTCCGAAAGTTCTGCAATTTCAAATTTCCCCACACCGTGCAGGGTGAGGATATCCCCGGCGGCGACCGGCGCGTCCGGCGCCGACTGCGCCTCGTAATTGAGTTCTACAGCCCCCCGCAAAATCTCCTCTTTGGCGCGCTCGCGTGAAAGATTGCCGAGCGCCGCCGCCACAGCGTCCAGCCGCGGTGAAGCCACCGTGTCGCTCACCGGAGAAAACCGCTGTACGATGCAAAACGACTGCGGCAGCGTCGCCCGCGTGATGCGCACTTTGTCCGAGGCGATGCGCACGTTTTCGCCGCACAAAAAGTCCGCCACGGCGGCGTCGGCAAAGACGACGGCGGCGCACTCCCTCGTCGGGACGATGTCGCCGAGCGACGCCCGCGAAATCCCGAGGGAGAGCAAACTGCCGAGATAATCCCGATGCGTAAACGTGCGAAAACCGCCGCCGGTGATGCAGAGCGGGACGATGGAAGAAAACGCCTCGTCCCCGAGATAGAGTTTTGCCGCGTCAAACAGTCCGCCGTCCTCGCAAAGATCGCAGACGTAAAGCGGCAGGACAAAGAGTTTTTGTCGCGCGGCGCCCGGTGCGCCGCCGTAAAACAGCGTACGGTGAAACGCCCCCTGCCGCCGCAGCTCTTGCGAGAGAAAATACTGCTCCTTAGGATTCAGGAACGCGGTACTCAGCGCCTCTGCCGCCGGACGATCCAAAAGATCCCGCACGTGGGCGAAAAGCAACTTGAATTCATCGCTGTCAAGGTAGTGCATACTTTTCGTGATCCCTTTCCGGCGGGTGCCGCCCCGCCGTCAAAAAGAAAATCGCCCACCGCGAGGAAAAGCCCGACGGTGCGGCGATTGACTTTATTTCGTTTATTCTGCGTCCTGTGCGGGTGCCGCGGCAGCCACTTTTTGCTTGATCTGCCCATCGCTGACGTCGACGTTGGAAGGCGTAACGACATACGCGCTGTTGGCAACCTTTTTGATGCTGCCGCCGATGGAATATGCCACGCCCGTGAGGAAGTCCAAAATGCGGCGTGCCGCTTCTTTATTGGTGTCCTCCAAATTCAAAACCACGGTACGCTTTTGGAGCAGATGGTCTGCCACTTGTGCGGAATCCGCAAAATCAAGCGGTTTTACCACTTTCAGTTCGATGGCGCCGCCGCCGCCCATGATGTCGTAACCTGCGCCGCCGATGGTTGCCGCATTGTCCTGTGCGGGGGCCTCGGGCTGTTCGCCGTCATCCCAGCCTGCGCCATTGTCGCCGTCGTCCTCGTACATATACCCGTTTTGGTCATACGAGTCCTTGTTGAATTTTTCTCTGATTCCTTCAAAAAAGCTCATTTTCCGTTCCTCCGAAAAAGTCAAAATCTATATTTATTTTATTTTAATTTTTATCCGTAAAAAGCGGTACTCTT
Organism: Clostridia bacterium; assembly: GCA_017445085.1. Lineage (GTDB taxonomy): Bacteria > Bacillota > Clostridia > Oscillospirales > CAG-272 > UMGS902. The sequence continues at coordinate 5,617 of JAFSUT010000099.1, forward strand.
CTTCAACATATACTACTTTATAATACAGTATAGCATATGTTTTTCAAAAAGAAAAGATATTTTTTGAACTTTTTATAAAAAATATCAAATTTCCTGCGTTTTTTCGGCGGATCCCGCTTTGGCAAACGCCGCGCGCCCGATGCGCACGCAGGTAGAGCCCTCGGCGATCGCGGGGACAAAACTGCCGCTCATCCCCATCGAGAGGATCGGTTCGTCTGTGGGGAACGCCCCCTGTGCCCGCAGGCGCTCAAACAGAGCGCGGCATTCGGCAAAATACGGGCGGTACGCCGCGTCGCTGTCACAGCGCGGCGCCATACTCATCAGTCCGCACAAGCGAAGATGTGAAAACGAAGAAAGCGATGTGATAAATTCCTCCGCCGCCTCCGGAAAGATCCCGCCTTTGGCTTTCTCTTTTCCGATATTGATCTCCACAAGGCAATCCATCCGCAGACCGCGCCGCGCCGCCTGCTTTTCGATCTCCTGTGCCAGCGACAGGCTGTCCAGCGACGCGATCATCTCGACTTTATCTATGATCTGCCGCACCTTGTTGCGCTGCAAACTGCCGATAAACCAGAGGTGCAGACCGTCGCGGTCGAGCGCGTCGTACTTTTCCAAGAGGCTCTGCACCCGGTTTTCCCCGATATAGGTGTAGCCGAGCGACTTTGCAAAGTTGATTTCCGGAGCGGCGGCGTATTTTGTCGCCAGCAGTACCCGCACGGGATGAGAAAAAGAGGTCTGCTTTTGCGCCGCCGCGACCTTTGCGGAAATTTCGGCAAGATTTTCTCTGATATATTCAAAGTTTTCCATAGATCTACTCTCTACTTCAGAATTTTGTCGGGTGAAAGATCGACCGCGCCGGCGATGACCACGTTGTCGTAGCGGGAGAGCCCCTTGCAAAAGAGGTCGTTTTCCTCGTCCGCGTCGCCCGCAAACAGGGTCTTTCCCTCGGTGTCCGTACCGAGCCAGGCGTAGCCGTCGTCCTCGTACAAAATATCGCAAACGCGATATTCAATGGTGCTCCCGCGCCGCACGTACACGCCGGTCGCGCCGTCCAGGATCCTCAGCGCCGACGTCGGCACTTTATAACCGGTCACCTGCGATACGGTAACGCTGACCCTGCGTGTGCGCAGGGTAAAAAACTCGTTTTGCATCAACCGTGTGCCGAAGACGAGCAAGACTTCCCCGTCCTCTCTGTTTTTGGCGTACAGCTGCATCGGTATACTCTTGTCGCCAAAGGCGACGTCATATCTCTGCCCGACCTCAAGGGCGGTGGCGTCGTCAAACTTGCAGACGCCGGCAAAGTACCACAGCGGATCCATCACAAGTTTGCAAACGGCGTCACCGGCGTCCGCCCGCCGCTCCATCGCCGCGCGGTACGCCGACGGTGTAAGCGACGGTACGGCGGCAAAATCCACGGCGTTTTCATAACCGTCCGCCGTGTGATAAAGGTATCCCGCCACCGGCGCGACGACCGTGGTGCTGTCCCCCGCAAGTTTTGCCGTGAGCGCCGTGCGCTCGGCATTCAGCGCGCGCATCAGATCTTCTACGCCGCGCTCACCGCCGAGGATCACGTCGCGGCGGAGCATGGCGGAGAGCAGAGATCCCTCCCGTGCGCCGAGTTTGCCGATCTGCCCGCGCGCCCGCGCGTCCGAGATCATGAGCAGTTCGTTTTTCACCGTTTCTCTCGCCGAAACGCCGTAGGAAATGCGCGAGGTCTCGCTGATATCGGCGGCGGCAAGCAAATCAAGCGTTGCGTCGATCTGCACAAGGCGCGGGATGCTTGTCTGATCGGCGGCGCGATACAGCGACGCTACCTTTTCATGGAGCGAAACCCTCGTCCCGTCCGCAAACGCGTAGCCGACCGTGGCGCTCCCCGCGCCGTAGACGACCGTTTCTTCACGAAAAATACTGCCGACCAGCGGGAGCGTCAGCGAGACGGTGTCCTCCGTCGCCGGCATGGTTTGTATCTGCGCGGAAAAACCACCGGTCAGGTGATAGAGAATATAGCCGATGAGCGCCATCACCAACAGCAATTTGAAAAAACTGCCGAAAACGCGGCGGATCTTCGTTTGTTGCTTTCCGGATTCCATGGCGGTTTTCCTTTCTGTCAAAATCAGTGCGCGGCAGACTGCCATACGGCAAGCGCCGCCGCGACGAGGTCTTCTTTTTGCAAAAGTCGCCCGTTTTCATCATCACAATAGAGCGGACGGGCGTAGGGACGCGCCGCAAACCAGGTCTCCTGCCGTTTGGCGTAATGCCGCGTCGCAAGTTTCAGGTTTTCCACGGCGTCCGCCACGGTCTGCCTGCCGTCAAGGACGGGCAAAAGTTCTTTGTAGCCGATGGCCGCCGCCGCAGTCGAGTTTTGGGAAAACACGCCGTCGGCGGCAAGCCGCCGTACCTCGTTAAGCAGGCCCGCCGCCATCATCTCGTCCACCCGCCGGTCAATGCGGTCGTTTAGGGTATCCCGCCGATGGTAGCATAGGCGGATGCAGCAAAGATCCAGCGTCGGCGGACGGCGCCGGCTCTCCCTGTCCCACACGCTTTTCGGCTTGCCACTGCACAGATAGATCTCCAGCGCGCGCAAAACGCGGCGGGTATTGTTTTCGTGGATGGCGTCGGCACTTTCGGGGTCTACCGCGCGCAATCGCGCGTGCAGGGCGGACGCGCCGTACGTTGCCAAATCGTTTTCCAGCTGCGCGTGCAGCACGGGATCGGATGCAAGGGCGGCGGGCGCCTCGCCGCGGAGCAACGCGTCAAGATACAGTCCCGTACCGCCGCAAAGGATCGGCAGACGTCCGCGCGCCGTCACCTCCCGCGCCGCCGCAAGGGCGAGCGGGATGTACTCCGCCACGGAGAAAGAGGTCCTCGGGTCGCAGATATCGATCAGATGATGCGCCACGGCGGCGCGCTCCGCCGCGCTCGGTTTTGCGGTGCCGATATCCATACCGCGGTACACCTGCATGGAGTCCACCGAGAGGATCTCGCCGCCAAGGTGCGCCGCAAGCGCAAGAGCAAGTGCGCTTTTGCCGCTTGCCGTAGCGCCGACGACCGCCAACGCGCGGATCGGCTGATGCTCTGCCGCAGAAGTTTTCATAAATCTCTCCGTAAGATCAAAGTTCCACTTCGTGCTCAAGGATGTAGCGCAGCACGTCGGTCTCGCTCGGGATCGAGGAGAGCGGCGCGTCGCCGCGTGCGGCGGCGCGGGCGATCACCGTGGAAGCGTACCGCAGAGCGCGCACGCTCTTTGCCGAGCGGAGATTCTCCAGGATCATGGCGGGGATCAACAGTTTTGTGAAACGCGGATCCGCATACTCGACGTAGGGAACGTAGTAGGAGAAATTGCCTTTATAGGCAAAGGCGCCGCCCACGCCGAACTTAAAGACGTAGGTCTTGGCTTTGACCGTTTTTGACAGCTCGACCGCCGCACGCAGATTGCTCTGTGCGTCACGCGGCGCAATGCCGGTATACCGCACGGTCATCTGCGGCGAAAGCGCGATCAACGATACGTCGCCGAGGCGCTCCAGCGGGAAATCCTCGGCAATATCCTCCCCGTCGAAAAAGGCGGGGATCTTTTTCTCCCGCGCAAGCGCCGCCGCGCAGAGGCACGCGTCCGCGGGGATGTCCATACTCACGTATACCGCGTCCGGCTCGGTGGTAAAGGCGTCCTCCACAAGATCGGGCGTGATGCTGCCGCAAAGTGCCGTGTGGCGATACGCCGCCTGCCCGCCTTCGGCGGAAAGATAGACCGAGATCGGCGTTTCCGCCGTTTTTACCGTTTGCACAAACCGGGTGTCCATCCCGAGTTCCTTGTAAAATCCGAGCAGTTCCCTGCCGTGATTGTCCGCGCCGACCGTGCCGCAGAGGATCGCCTCCCCGCCGAGGCGGGTCACCGCAACGCCGGCATAACTGAGCGCGCCGCCGGGCGTAAAGGTCTGTGTCCTATCCGTCGCGACGGTCTCGCCCGCCGCCGCAAAGTGCTCGGCAGCAAGCCCGAGCTCGATCTCGGGATATCCGATAAGAAGAATCCGCTTTTTCAAAATGCTGTCCTCCGCTGTCTGAAAGATACTATACAGTATAATTATACAATGTTTTTTTTGCAAAATCAAGCGAGGGTGCGCCTCTTTGTAATTTTTCGGAAAAAATTTATTTTCCTGTTGCATTTTCGCGGGAATATGGTATACTATAAATGTAAAAATACATTTTCGGAAAGCAGGAGGATCAATTATGTTGTACATTGGAAGAAAGCCGAAACAGACCAATCCCGGCACGATCGCGTTGATCGTGATTTCCGCCATCGCGGGGATCGCGGCGCTTGCCATTGCCGCATACAAACTCTATCAGCGTTACGTTCCCGCTTGCATCGACTGCGAGTGCGAAGACTTTTTGGACGACGAAGACGCGCCGGAAGACGTGCATATCGAAGTTGAGCGCGACGAAAGCGCCGACGATACCGAGTTTGAAGATAAATAAGGTTTTACGAAAAAAAGGACTGCGCCGCAGTCCTTTTTTTGTTTTTCGCACGCCTGCGATATTTTCGCCGCGCCCCCTTGACATTCCGTATACGATATGCTATACTTTTTTCGTTCTAAATAAAACGATTTTATCCAAAACGGTTTGGGAGGTGTAACTACGGATACGAAAAAAATGCGATTTCGGCCGTACGAGATCTTTGCCAAGTTTATGAGCCTCGGCAAATCCATGCGCTTTCACTGTCACCGCGCCGTGATGGAAGACGGCTTTTCGCTCAACGAGACCGACGTGCTGCTTTCGCTTTCGGCAGCGCCCGAAAACAACACCGTCAAAGCCATCAGCGAGGCGGCGGGCATCTCCAAAGGCAATATTTCCACCGCGGTGGAGACTCTGCGCAAAAAAGGCTATGTCTCGGTCAACGTGGACGCGGCGGATCGCCGCCTGCTCACCGTGGAACTGACCGAAAAAGCGGCGCCCGTCCTTGAAAAACTTGCCGCCGCAGAGGAGGAATACTTCTCCGGCTTTATGCGGTCGATCGACCGCGACCATATTTCTCTGGTCAACCGCGTATTCTCTTCTATCCAGCAGTTTTCACCGGCGGCGTTTTTGAAAAAACTCTCAGGAAAGGACAACGACAATGAGAAAAACTGAACGTGTCTTTACGCCCATTTCCGATTTTAAGCATCTCCTCACATTGATGGGTGCCCACGGCGACAAAGTGCTGTTTGACTATTTTGACCGGGAGGGCAACGTACATACCCTCTCCTACGGCGGCTTTGAAGCGCGCGTCCTCGCCTTTTTGTCCGGACTCGCAAGCGAAAATCTCGTCGGCAAGCGCATCGCCGTCATCGGCGAGACCTCGCCCGCCTGGTACACCGCCTATTTTTCCGCCATCATCGGCGGCGGCGTTGCCATACCGCTGGACAAGGAACTTGCGACAAACGAGATCGAAAACTTCCTCGTGCGCGCCGAAGCGGACGTCGTCGTCTTTTCGCTCCTGTTTGAAAACAAATTCCGCGATATGGCAAAGCGCCATCCGGAAATCGTCTTTCTTCCGATGGAAAAGCCGACCGCAAGCGCCCCCTATCACGCGCCGATGGACGAGGTGATCGCCGCCGGCGCGGCGCATCCCTTTGTGCCGGCGGACGCGCGCGACCTTGACCGGCTGACGGTTTTGCTGTTTACTTCGGGCACCACCGGCACTTCCAAATGCGTGATGCTCTCCGAGCGCAACCTTTGCAGCAACATCAACGCCGCGTGCGCCTCGGTCTACTTTTGCGCCGAGGACGTACTTTTGTCGGTGCTCCCCGTACATCACACCTATGAACTCACCTGCTCGCTTGCGGGGATGTGCTACGGGATGGAAATTGCCATCAACGACTCGCTCCGCCATGTGATGCGCAACATTCAGCGTTTCCGCCCGACGGCGCTCGTCCTCGTGCCGCTCTTTCTCACCACGATGGACAAAAAGATCTGGGACGAGATCCGCAAAAAGGGCAAAGTCCGCTTTGTCAAAGCGGCGCTCGCCGCTTCCGACGGGCTCCGCCGCATCGGTCTTGACGCAAGTTCCGTCCTGTTTCGGGAGATCCGCGCCGCATTCGGCGGTCGCCTCCAAAAGATCATCGTCGGCGGCGCGCCGCTCGACCAGCATACCGCCGCGACCTTCCGCTCGCTCGGCATCCACGTTTGGGAGGGCTACGGCATCACCGAGTGCTCGCCCCTGATCGCCGTGGACGTCTACTACAAGTCAAAGCCCGGCTCGGTCGGCCCCGCGGTCAACTGCTGCACGGTCCGTATCGAGGACACGGTCCCCGACGAGGCGGGACACGCCATCGGTGAGATCTGTGTACACGGCGAAAATGTCATGCTCGGCTACTACAAAGACGAAGAGGCGACCAAAGCCGCCTTTACCGAGGACGGTTGGTTCCGCACCGGCGACCTCGGCTATACCGACAAGGACGGCTATATCTACATCACCGGGCGCAAAAAGTCGGTGATCGTCCTCGAAAACGGCAAAAACGTATTCCCCGAAGAAATTGAGGAATACCTCGCCACCATCGACCTCATCGAAGAGTGCGTTGTGGTCGGCAGACCGACCGGCGAGCACGGCGCCCTCCGCCTGACCGCGCTGATCTATCCCCGCCGCGAGTGCTTTGACCCGTCGGCGACCGAGACGGAGATCTACGATAAGATCAAGGCGGAGATCGACAAACTCAACCGCCGCCTGCTCTCCTACAAGCAGATCCACCGCATTGAGCTGCGGGATACGCCGTTTGAAAAAACGACCTCCCGTAAGATCAAGCGGCATCTCGTCAAATAAATGCGACAAAAAACGGCAAGATCCCTTTTTCGGGATCTTGCCGTTTTTTCGTTTATGAGCGTATCTCGTCTAAGGCAAGAGCGTATACGCGTGCGCGGTAAGATCGACGACGTAGCCGCCGCCCGGCGGCGGCTGCCACGCATAGCGGTTTTTATTTTCCTCGGGAAAGAGATGCGCCATGAGGACGGCGATCACGCCGCCGTGCGTGACGAGCAGCGTATCCCGCCCGTCCGCCAAAAGCCGCGCAAGCCCCGAAAGCACGCGCGCGCGCATCCGGTTTCCGCTCTCGCCGCCGGGGGCGATATTTGCCTCGTTGTCGCCGGAGATCCAGGCGATATAGGCGGGATCATTTTGCATTTCCGCATACGAGCGCATTTCAAACGCGCCGAAATCCATCTCGCAAAAGGCGGGGTCGATCTCGTGCGGCAGGGCGCCGAAATAAATCTCCAGCGTTTCCTCACAGCGTTTCATTCCGCTGCTCACGCACCGCAGGGCGGCAAGATCCAACGGGGGCAAATCCCCTCGCCTTTTCTGCAACTGCCGCACACCGCGCGCCGAGAGCGAAAGATCTGTCTTTCCGCAGTAGAGGTGCTTTTCTCCGGCAAGCGTCATCCCGTGACGCACAAGGATAAGTTTCATTTCAGCACCTGCGCAAGTCCGCAAAACATACGGGTCACGTGCACAGCCTCCCGGGAAAGATACGCGCAGAGTTCTCCCGTCACCTCGCGCCAGGCGCGCATCTCCGCGCCCATCGGCACGACGCCGCAAAAGATGTCCTCGCAGATGAGGACGCTGTTTTCCCATTCTTTTGCGTGCGCCCGAAAGACCTCTGTCGCGTTCACGCCGTCTTTGACACACCGGAGCGTGTAAAGTTCCAGGTGGTCAATGCACCGCGCGCCGAGGGGGAGATCGCCGCGCTCGGTGCAGCTTGCGATCTGCGCGTCCGTCAGCGCGTATTTTTCCTTTGCGTATGCGCGTTTCCCCTGATACGCGCCGCCGATGATCAAATCCATTGGTAAGATCCTCCTTAAATCAGCGCGTAAAGCGCGATGCCGCACAGTTCGCCAAAGGTCAGCGCATAGCCGGAGATATCCCCCGACATCCCGCCGAGCGCACGGACGCCGCGAAAAAGATACAAAAGATAGCCGCCGAGCGTAAAGAGCGCGGCAAACCCGTATTTACCGAGAAAGAGAAAGCCGAGCGTGACCGAGAGCACGAGGATCAGCGACAAGAGGACGACCGTTGAGATTTGGATCCCCTCCTGATATATCCCTGCGTACCGGCTGACCGCGATCGGGCGCAAAACCGTCACGGCAAGCGCCGCCGCCGTCCTCGACGCCGTAAAGATCAAAATCAGCGCCCGCGAATCCGCATCCGCCCCCGCCGAGGTGAAAAAGGCAAACTGCGCCACGACGAGCAGGGCGGCGGACAGTACCGCAAACGAGCCGACGTGCGGATCTTTCAGGATCTTTCGGCGCTCGTCAAGGTCGCGCCGCGATTTGAGCGCGTCCACCGTGTCACAAAAGCCGTCCATGTGGATCCCGCCCGTCAAAAAGAACGGCAGGGCGCAAAGCAGGACGCCGCCGACCGGCTGCGGCAGAGGGAGCAGGCGCAAAAGATACGCCGCCGCCGCACAGATCCCGCCGAGGAGAACGCCGAGGAGCGGGAGAAAGAGCGGCATTTTCGGCCGCGCCTCCTCATCCCACACGGGGCGCGGCCACGGGAGCACGCTGAAGGTCGTCAGGCACATCACAAAAGCATGAAAACAGGTTTTCAAAAGTCAAGTCCCCCTTTATGGCAGATCACGTTGGTCACGCAAAGTTCAACGACGGTGTCACACACGGCGGCAAGCGCACGATCCACGGCGGCAAGCGCGGCGCGAAAGTTTTCGGTAGAGGCGTCGTACCGCGCGGCGTCCGCGTAGAGGTAATCGGTGACAAACACCGCGTTTTTTGCCGTTTTTGCGATCTCGCAAAGCCCGGCGATACAGCGGTTTGCCGCCCCATCGTCCACGCTTTTGCCCGCAAAAGGAAACATCTCGTTGACAAGGAGCGCGGTCGTACTGTCGATGAGAAACGTACCGCCGCGATTTGCACGCGTAAGGCAGCCGGCAATATCCCTGCCCTGCTCGATCGTTTGAAAGCCCTTGTCCGCGCGCTCGGCGATATGGCGTGCGATCCGTGCGCGATCCTCTCCGTCAAACGGGACCATCGTGGCGACGTAGTAGCGGTCGCCCGCGGCGGAGAGCCGCACGGCGATATCCTCCGCAAAGGCGGTTTTGCCGTTTTTGCATCCGCCGGAAATCAAAATGTTCATTCCTTTTCCCCTACCGAAAAAGCGTCGCCTTTTCGGATCTCATCCAAATAATCGTCGTTGATGTTTGCCTCGTCAAAGGTCGCCATATCGCAAACGGCGGCGCAGGCGGCATCCAGCATCATCATGGCGATCGGGCAGCCGCTCCCCTCGCCGAGCCGCATACCGAGGTCAAACAGCGGTCGGATCTCAAGTTCATTTGCGGCAACGCGGTAGCCGATCTCAAACGAGGCGTGCGACGGGATCATATAGGCGCGCGCCGCCGGACACAGCCGGTAGGCGCAAAGCGCCGCCACGATCGAGATCAAGCCGTCGATCACCACGGGGACGCGGTGCTTTGCCGCGCCGAGAAACGCGCCGGTCATCGCCGCAATGTCAAGCCCCCCGACCTTTGCCAACACGTCCACGACGTCGTTTTTATCCGGTCGGTTGCGTGCCACGGCGCCGGAGATCACCGCGCATTTGTGCCGGTACGCCGCGTCGGTCAGTCCCGCGCCGCGCCCGGTAAGCGTTGCGGCGTCCCGCCCCGTGAGGGCGGCGAGCACCGCGGCGGACGTTGTGGTGTTGCCGATGCCCATTTCACCGACGCCGAGGACGTCCACGCCCTCCCGCGCCGCATCCGCGGCAAGCGACGCGCCGCAAAGGATGGCGCGGAGCGCCTCCTCTCTCGTCATCGCCGCCGTCTTTGCGATATTTTTCGTGCCGTAGGCGATCTTGCGGTCAAGCACCGCGCCGTCACAAACCGCGGCGTTGATGCCGACGTCAACGACGCAGACCTCACAGCCAAAGCGCTTTGCCAGCACCGCCACACCGCTTTTGCCGTGCGCCATATTCAAAGTCTGCGCAAGCGTTACCGCAGGCGGTGCGCTTGCCACGCCCTCTTCTACGACGCCGTTGTCGGCGCAAAATACGAGAATGCGCTTTTTGTCGAGCCGGTTCTTCACCCGCCCGGTGATCCCGCTGAGCTGCAGGGAGAGTTCTTCCAGCCGCCCGAGGCTGCCCGGCGGTTTTGCCAGCCGCGCCTGATACGCCTTTGCGGCAAGGACGGCGGCGGCGTCCGGCGCCTCCACGGCGAGGATCAGTTTTTGCAGGGTTTCTTGCAGTTGCTCCACTGTTCTGCCCTCCAAACTCAATATTCGATCCCGCGCCGCGCCGGGATCCCGCGATCAAACGGGTGTTTTACTTTTTTCATCTCTGTGGCGTAGTCGGCAAGTTCCAAAAGTTCCGGCGCGGGCGACCGCCCGGTCAGCACGATCTCACGCCGCGCCCCCTCGGTTTTCAAAAGGTCGAGCAGTCTGCCGTGCGTAAAAAATCCGTGCGCGTCCGCGGAGACCGCCTCGTCAAAGACGATCAGATCATACGCAAAGGCACGCCCCGCGATCTCGTTTAAGACTTTGTCGTAGCATTCGGCGACCGCCGTGCGCTCTGCTTCGGTCATATTTTTATATCTGCCGTAATAGACGTCCGGGATCTTGACCGTGACGTTTTCCACAGCGGAGAGGACGGCGATCTCCGACGAAGAGCCGTCCTTGAAAAATTGCAGAAACAATACGCGCATACCGCTGCCCGCCGCACGCAAGGCAAGTCCGCAAGCGGCGGTGGTTTTGCCCTTGCCGTCGCCGTAATACAGGTGGATCATACGCCGCCCTCCAATATTGAATAGATCATATCCATATCCAGCGCCGCGCGCACGGCGCTGGCAAGTTCATCATACTGCGACTCACGAAAAGCGCGGGCGTCAAAGCCGGCGGAGGCGTCAAATGTGAGTCCGCGCGCGCGATAGAGCGCCTCGACCATGCACGCGGCGATGCCGTCCTCGTCAAAGAGCCCGTGGATATAACTGCCGTACACGTTGCCGTTTTGCAAAACGGCAGTCTGCGTGCCGCTCTGCCCCATGTGGATCTCATAGCCCCGATAGCGGCGGCCGCACAGATCCGCAAAGATGCCGTCCAGTCCCGAGAGGGTACCCGCCGTTTGCGTGCGTGTTTTTTCGGCGCCGAACACCGTTTCAAACGGGAACAGCCCCATCCCGCAGATCTCACCGCCCCCCTCGACCGCCTGCGGATCGGAAATCCTTTTGCCGAGCATCTGAAAGCCGCCGCAGATACCGAAGACCGGCACGCCGCGCGCCGCGGCTTTGAGGACCTCGGCTTCCAGCCCGCTCTGCCGCATCCACTTCAGATCGGCGATGGTGGACTTGGTCCCCGGTAGGATCACAAGGTCCGGCGCACCGAAGTCGGAGAGCCGCTTGATATAGCGGAGCGACACGCCGGAAAAATGCGAAAAGGGTGAAAAATCCGTAAAATTGGAGATGTGCGGCAGCGAGATCACGGCAACGTCGATCTGCCCGCGCGCACCCGCGCGCAATCGCTCGGAAAGGCTGTCCTCGTCGTCGATCTCCACGTGGAGATACGGGACAACGCCCGCGCAAGGGACCTTGACAAGGTCGTAAAGCATATCCAGCCCCGGGGCGAGAATGGAAACGTCGCCGCGAAACTTGTTGATGAGCGTGGCTTTGACCATTTTTCGCTCTTCCTCGGACAGGAGCGCGACCGTGCCGTAAAGCTGCGCAAACACGCCGCCGCGGTCGATATCGCCGACCAGCAGCACCGGTGCGCGTACCATTTTGGCAAGTCCCATATTGACGATATCGTCGGCTTTGAGATTGATCTCCGCCGGGCTGCCCGCCCCCTCGATCACGATGACGTCGTTTTCGGCGGCGAGGGCGTCGTACGCCTCCATGATCGTCGGCACGAGTTGTTTTTTGTACTTAAAATAATCGGCGGCGCGCATATTGCCGATCGCCTTGCCGCAGACGATCACCTGCGAGCCGACGTCGGTGGTGGGTTTGAGCAGGATCGGATTCATCAAAACGGAGGGGGAAAGCCCTGCCGCCTCCGCCTGCACCACCTGCGCCCTGCCCATCTCCAGCCCGTCCTCGGTGATAAACGAGTTGAGCGCCATATTTTGCGACTTAAAGGGCGCCACGCGGTAGCCGTCCTGTTTGAAAATGCGGCAGAGCGCCGCACAGAGCAGACTTTTTCCCGCGTTTGACATCGTCCCCTGGATCATGATCGGTTTTGCTTTTTTCAACTTAAAACCTCTTTCATCACCGACAGCAGTCGGTCGTTTTCCCCGGGCAGGCGGACGGCAATTCGATAAAATCCTTTGCCGAGCCCCGGATAGTTTGCACAGTCGCGCACGAGGATCCCGCGCGCAAGCAAGCGACTATACAGGTCACATTTTGCATACACAAGGAGAAAATCGGTTTCACTTGCGTACACGGCAAGTCCCATGGCTTGCAAACTTTCTGCGATCCGCCGCCGCTCCGCCGAGATCACCCGCACGGTATCACAAAGCCAGTCGCCGCAAGAGAGCGCCGCGACGCCCGCCGCCTGCGCGGGGAGCGACACGTTCCAGCCCTGCGTTTTTTGCGACATCCGGCAGAGGAACTCTCCATCCGCGCACATCGCATAGCCGAGCCTGAGCCCCGGCATGGCAAAACTTTTGGTAAACGCTTTCAGCACCACGAGATTCGGATACCGCAGCAGCAGGCGCGAAACCTCCTCCCGCCGCGGCGTATCCGTCAGGTCGTCAAAGCACATATCACAAAACAGATGGACGCCGCGCTTTGCCATTTCTTCGAGGAGAGAGAGGTCTATCGAAACGCCGGTCGGATTGTTTGGCGAGGCAAGCATCACCGCACCGTAGGCGGCAAAGTCCGCCGACAAAAGATCCGCGTCTGCCCGAAATCCGTTCTCCCGCTTGAGGAAATACTGCGCAAACGGCAGGTCGGCGGCGCTGCACGCCGCGGCATACTCACAAAACGCGGGGCAGATCAGGAGCACCGGCTTTTCTTTCGGCAGAGCGTAGGCAAAAGCGTAGATCAGTTCCGCCGCGCCGTTTCCGCAAAGGATCATCCGGCGCGGCACGCCCTCGTAGAGCGCAATTTTTTCCGCAAGCGCACGGCAGGCGGGGTCGGGATAGGCAACCGACTGCGCGACGGCGGACTCTGCCGCCGCACGGACGGCGGCGGGCATCCCAAACGGGTTGATATTGGCGGAGAAATCCAGACAGCCGCGATGCGTATAAATATCGCCGCCGTGCGGATTTTGCTCGTCTATATACACAGAAAGATCACCCCGGTTCGCAAAAGAAGTCCCAAACAGAGAAAGAGGAGAGACGCGGCGTACATTTGGCGGTTGGCACGCCCGATGTCGGCGGGCTCGATTTTTCGCAAATCGTCGCCGATGTATTCTTTTTTGCAGAGGACGCCGCCGTAGACCGCATCGCCCGCGAGCCGCACGCCGAGCGCCCCGGCGCACACCGACTCGGTCTGTGCGCTGTTCGGACTTGCGTGCTTTTTGCGGTCGCGGCAAAAAATTCGCCACGCGCCGCCGGCGTCCAGCCCGAGGAGCGGGCAGACGCAGATCATACAAAGCGCACAAAGGCGGGACGGGATAAAGTTTGCGGCGTCGTCGGTCTTTGCGGCGACTCTGCCGAAATACAAGTATTTTTCATTTTTGTAGCCGAGCATCGAGTCCATGGTGTTGACCGCTTTGTAAAAAAAGCCGCCGACCGCACCAAAGAGGAACATCCAAAAGAGGGGGGCGACCACGCCGTCCGATGCGTTTTCGGCAACCGTTTCCACCGCAGCGCGGCAGATACCGTCGCCATCCAAAACGTCGGTATCCCGCCCGACGATATAGGACACCGCGCGACGTGCACACGGGATATCGCCCGCCGCCAGCGCCTTTTGCACCCTGCCGCTCTCACGGGCAAGCTGCCGTGCGGCAACGAGCTGCCAGCACATCACGCTGTCAAGGAGAAAATACAGGAGCGGATGCAGCCGCCACGCAAGGAGGAGCACCGCCGCCGGCAGGATAGAAGAGAGGACGGTGACAAGCAGCACCGTCAAAAAACCGCGAAAGACGTCGGCTTTACCGCCGCGGCGCAAGCGCCCCTCAAAAAACGAGATCAGTTTGCCGATGCCGACCACGGGATGCGGCAGGGCGTGCGGGTCGCCGACGAAAAAATCAATGAGAAAGCCGCAAAAGATCGCGGCGGTTTGATAGATCAACCACGCGCTCATTTGCCGCTCTCCCTCTGCATTACGAATACGCACACCGGATTTTGCGCCATCATCAGGTGATATTTCCCCGCCGCCTTTGCGCGTGCGATATTGACGCTCACCGCCTCAAAACGGTCAAAACCGTATTCCCCCGCAAGAGCAAACGCCTCTGCCTGCGACTCCGCCGTGACAGTATTCATCACCACGCGAACGGTTGGATTCTTTTTGAGGAGAAGATCAAAGATCCCGCGCAGATTTCCGCCGCTGCCGCCGATAAAAGCGTGCGTGGGCGCCGGCAGATCTTGCAGCGCCGCAGGCGCCGTTCCAAAGACGGGGATGAGATTGTCGGTTTGAAATTTGATTTTATTTTGTTCGATCAGCGAAAGCGCGTCCGCCTCTTTTTCGATCGCATAGACCCGCCCGTCGAGCGCCGCCAGCGCACATTCCACAGAGACCGATCCTGTCCCCGCGCCGATATCCCACACGACGGCGTCTGTGGGCAGGCGCAGTTTGGAAAGCGTGAGCGCGCGCACCTCCGCCTTCGTCATCGGCACCTCGCCGCGCACAAATTCGCCGTCGTCGATGCCAAAGCGCACCGCGCCCTGTGCGGCGGGATTTTCCGCAAACACAAGCGAGAGCGGCGCATACGTCGCCGCCGAAAGATCGGCGGCGCACCCGCGCACGATCCGCTCGTTTTTGCAAGAGAGATTTTCGCCGACGGCGCAAAGGAGATCCCCAAACCCGTAGGCGGTCAGTTTTTCAAGCACCGCCTGCGGCGTGTTTTCGCCGCCGCACAAAAAGAAGACTTTGCGGTGGCGGCGCACGGCGGACACCGCGTCCCCCTCCCTGCCGTGCAAACTGCAAAACGCCGCGTCTTCCCAGCTGACGCCGAGTTTTGCGGCAAACGCCGAAAGCGAGGATACCCCGGGGATGACCTCGATCCCGTCGCCGCCGAGTTCTTTGAGGATCTTCGCTGCGCCGCTGAAAAAGCCGGTATCGCCGCGAAAGACAAGGGCGGCGCGGCGGATGGACGGATGCGCCGCAAGCACCGTGCGCACCTTCTCCGGCGTATAGGCGGAAAAGGTCGGCTTGTCGGTGCAAAGCGCCTCCACGACCGAGGGGGCGCCGATCACGGCGTCACACGCCGCAAGCGCTGCCTGCGCCGCGGGCGTCAAAAGAGAGGCGCCCCCGGGACCGATGCCGACAAGGCAGATCTGTTGCGTTTTGAGCGGATAGATCTTTGCAAGTTCCTCCACCGCCGCCTCCGGCGTTACCCCCGTGCGCTCGCGCGGCTGTCCGATGATGACGATCTGCACACCGGCGGTACGGGCGGCGTTGATTTTTTCCGCAAAGCCGCCGGCTTTGCCCGACGCCTTGGTGACCATATACTTTGCCTGCGTCCTGCGGAGTTCCGCCAAATTCAGTTCTTCGCTGAACGGGCCCTGCGCGGCGATGATGTGCGCCGGCGGGATCCCGACATCCGCACAGGCGGCAAGCGAGGAGGAAAGCGGCAAAACGCGTGCGAAAACGCGCGACATATCGAGCCCCCGATACGCCGGGAGTTCCTTTGCGCCCGTGGTGAGAAAAATATTTCCCTGCCGCGCCGCGAGATAATCGCACGCCGCCTGTGCGCTGTCCACGTAGACGGCGTCCGGGACGTCGTCCTCGCACGCACGCAAAACGCGCAGGAGCGGCAGACGGGCATCCGCCGCCGCACGTGCGATATTTTCGCTGGCGAGCTGCGCGTAAGGATGCGTTGCGTCAATGACTCTGTCAAAGCGGCGGTCGGCAAAAAACGCCGCCATTTCGCGGGCGTCCATACGTCCCGTATGCACGGTGATTCCCTCGATCTCATCGAGGAGGACCTCCCCGTACTCGGTGGCGACGCACACGGTCACCTCCGCCGCGTCTTTTAAGAGGTCTGCAAAAAATCTACCCTCGGTCGTCCCGGCAAAAATACAAATTTTATCTGCCATTTGCGACGTTTCCTCCCTGAAAATTTATTAAACGGGCGATCTCGGCGTGACCATTTTGCCGCCGATACACGCGGTGGTCGAATTGCCGATAAACACGGTGGTAAACATATCCACGGGCGTTTTTGCAAGTTCGGCAAGCGACAGGACGCGAAAACTCTCGCCCGCGCGCCCGATATTTTGCGCAATGCCGCAAATAGTTTCCGGCGCACGGGTGCGCAGGACGATCTCGCACGCCCTTTGCAGATAGTCGGCGCGCTTACGGCTTGACGGATTGTACAGTACGATGCAAAAATCTCCCTGTGCCGCCGCGCAAAGCCGCCGCTCGATCACCTCGTACGGCATCAGCAGATCCGACAGGCTGATGACCGCAAAATCGGCGGTCAGCGGTGCGCCGAGCAGCGCCGCGCCGGAGGAGGCGGCGGTGACGCCGACGATCACTTCCACCTCCACGCCGTACGCGGGGGCAAGCGCAAGCACGGGCGCCGCCATCCCGTAGATGCCGGCGTCCCCCGAAGAGACCATTGCGCACACTTTTCCGTCCGCCGCGTGTTCCAGCGCCATACGGCAGCGTTCCATCTCGTGCATCATCGGCGTGGAAAGGAATTCTTTATCCGGAAAATAAGGCTTTAACAAATCACAGTAGACGGTATAACCGACGATGAGATCAACGCGCCCAAGCGCCCGCACGGCGCCGACCGTCATCCCCTCATAGTTTCCCGCGCCGATGCCGACGACGTATAACTTTTTCAAAAGTCGATCCCCCATTCTTTTTCCGAAACGGCGACCGTTACGCCGTGTGCGGCGGTCTTACGCACAAGCAGTCTGCCGCCCGCAAGCACGGCGGCACGCTCACAAACGTTGCCCACGCCGACCGTTTGCCTCACAAATGCAGACTCGGTAAAGTCACCGCGCACGGCGCAAAGTTCCTCCGCGGTGTAAAACACCGTCGGCACACCGCAGGCTGCGGCAAACGCCGAAAGCCCCGCCTCGTCTTTTTTGATATCAATGGTGGCGATCTCGGACACCGCGAAAAGATCCAGCCGATGCTCGGCAAAAACGTTTTCGACCGCCGCTTTGATGCACGCCGCCGACGTCCCCCGACGACAGCCGACGCCGAGGACGAGCGCGCGCGGCACAAGTCGAAGCGTTTCGTCAAACGGCGCTTTTTCGTAAACGCCGATATAAATGCCGCATTCGCCGCGCTCGCCGCGCATGAGTCCGTGCGGCAGGGTCTCCGGCAACGGGCGCTCGGCGCAGATCGGCACGTCGTGCGCCAGAACGGCGGCGGAGATCTCTTTTGCCCTTTGCAGGGACGAGATCGCAAAGCCGTGTTCTGCCGCCCATGCATCGGCGGAGAATTTCCCCGCGCCGTCGGTGGAGGTGGTCACCGCCGCCACGGCGCCGATATCCGCCGCGATTTTCCGCGCCAGGCGATTGGCGCCGCCGATGTGTCCCGACAAGATCGGGATGACGTATTGTCCGCCGTCGTCGATGACGAGAACGGCAGGGTCGGTCGCCTTGCTCCCGAGATGCGGCGCGATCTCGCGCACGGCGATGCCGCACGCGCCGATAAAGATCAGCGCGTCGTTTTCGCAAAACAGTCCGCCCATATCCTCACCGACGCGCCCATGCGCGGTAAAGCCGTGCGCCGCCGCAAATTTTTCCGTGGTGTGGACACAGGCGTTTTGGATCTCCAACCGTCGGCAAAGCCGCTCTGCCAGATCCGCGCCCGCCGCCGAAAAACAAAACAGACAGATCTTCATTTGCTCGCCTCCCGAAATTCGGTGGAAAAGGAGGGATGATATAACATCGAGCGCGCAAAATCGGTATCGAGGACGCGCCCGACGACGATCAGCGCGGTCTTGGAAATATGGTTTTCCGCCGCCGTCTTTTCAAGGGTCGCAAGGGTGCAGCGCAAGACTTTTTCCTCCGGCCACGACGCCTTGTACACGATCGCGGCGGGCGTATCCGCGGCGTAGCCGCCCTCTGTCAGCGCCGCCGTCACTTTGCCGAGGAGTCCGGTGCTTAAAAACAGGACCATGGTCGCGCCGTGCGCGGCAAGAGCGGAAAGTTTTTCACGCGCGGGGACGGGGGTCGCCCCCTCGGCACGCGTGATGATGACCGTTTGCGAAACGTCGGGCAGCGTATACTCGATGTTCAGAGCGGCGGCGGCACCGGCAAAAGCGCTGACGCCCGGCGTGATATCGTATTTGATCCCGTGCGCGTCAAACGCGCGCATCTGCTCCCCGATGGCGCCGTAGAGCGAGGGGTCGCCGGTGTGCAGGCGCACGGTCGTTTTTCCGTCGCGCTCGGCGGCGGCGACAACGTCGACGATCTCTTCCAGCGTCATTTTCGCGCTGTCGTAGACGGCGCAGCCGTCCTTGGCGTACGCCAAAAGCGCGGGATTGACGAGCGAGCCGGCGTAGATGATCACGTCGGCGCGGTCAAGATACGCCTTACCGCGCAGGGTGATGAGGTCGGGCGCGCCGCATCCGGCGCCTACAATATGCACCATATCAGTATTCCTTTCGGATCTGTTTCAAAATTTCATCGGCATTTTCGGTTTTGCCGAGCGTGCCATACACTTTGGAAAAGGTCAAGACCCCGGTTTGCATCCCGACGGGATACCGTGCGCGCAGTTCTGCCGCCGTTTTATCGAGGACGCTTTGCAAAACGGCTTCGCGCAGCCCCGCGCCGTCAAGGATCGCCAGCATATCGTCGGTGACGGCGCTGTCCATGATCGCAACGACCTCTTTTCTGCCGGCGCCGCAAAGCGCGGCGTGCGCGGCAAAGATCTCGGCGCGGCAGTCGCCGTA
The DNA here is from genome assembly GCA_017445085.1 of Clostridia bacterium. GTDB lineage: Bacteria > Bacillota > Clostridia > Oscillospirales > CAG-272 > UMGS902. The sequence continues at coordinate 24,583 of JAFSUT010000099.1, forward strand.
GCGCGAGTGGGTATTGAACATCCCGCCCGCAAGTTTGACGAGTTTTCCGATATGCCCGACGAGGAGCGCGGAGGTAAAGCCGTATTCCGCCGCCATACCAAAGGCGGCGCCGATAAAGTTTGAGGTGGTGACCGCCGCCGCGGGGTCGATATGCAATACGTCCCGGATATGATCCGCGCCGTAATTGCCCGGCGTGAGCAAAACCGCGGTTTTGCCGCTTGCCGCGCGCATCGAAAGTTCGGCGCGGATGGTTTCCACCACCGCCTCGTCGCTCATCGGCTCGACGATGCCGGTGGTGCCGAGGATGGAGATCCCGCCGACGATCCCGAGGCGCGGATTAAAGGTCTTTTCTGCGATCTTTTCGCCCCCCGGCACAGAGATCCGCACCGAAAAGCCGCCGACGTAGCCGTAGTCTTCGCCTACGGCGCGGAGTTCGGCTTCGATCATCCGCCGCGGCGTGGAGTTGATGGCGGCGTGCCCGACCGGTTGGTCAAGCCCCGGTTTTGTCACCCTGCCGACGCCCTCTCCGCCATCGATTTCGACCGTATACGGTCGGTCGGTCTTTTCCACACGGGCATATACCGTGACGCCGTCGGTCACGTCCGGGTCGTCGCCGCTGTCCTTGACGATGCCGCAAGAGGCAAAGTCCGCGGAGAGCGCGACGTCGCAAACGGCGAGGTCCAGGGCTGTGCCGCGCGGCGTGATCAGATGCACGCGCTCAAGTTTTTGACCCGAAAGCAGCATCAGCGCCGCCGATTTTGCCGCGGCGGCGGCGCAAGTGCCCGTCGTATAGCCGCGGCGAAGTTTTTTTCCGTCTTTTGTGATAAACTCGTCTGTCATCTCGTGATCTCGTACATCAGCGCGTTAACGATCGCCGCGGCGACGTTGGAGCCGCCCTTCCTCCCTCTTGCAACGATATAGGGGACGCCCGTGTGCATGATCTCTTCCTTTGACTCGACCACGTTGACAAATCCGACCGGCACGCCGATGACAAGGCGCGGCGCGAGAGCGCCCGCGTCGATGAGCTCGCATAGCTTGAGGAGCGCCGTCGGCGCGTTGCCCACCGCAAAAATCAGCGGCTTTTTCAGTTTTGCCGCCTTTTCCATCGAAACGGCGGCGCGGGTAATACCGCGCGTCTTGGCTTCTGCGGCGACGTCGGGATCGCTCATAAAACAGTGGATCTCACACCCGAGGCGGGCTGCCGCCGCCTTGTTGACGCCGGATCTTGCCATTTGCGTATCGGTCACGATGTCGCACCCTCCGCGCAAGGCGGCAAGCGCAAGTTCTACGGCGTGCGCTGAAAAGCAAAGATTGACCGCATAATCAAAATCGGCGGTACAGTGGATGACCCGCTTGACCACCGCCCGGTGTTCCTCCGGGATTTCAGCGGTAAGTTCACTCTCGATGATCTGCATACTGCGCGCTTCGATCTGCGCGGGATCGGTGATGATCATATCCTGTCCTCCTTGTACCGTAAACATTTTTGATAAAAGCATTCCGCCGCGGAAAGCGAGGCGGGCAGATAGAGATGCGGATAGCCGGCGTAGAGCGTTTCGGTCAAAATGCCGCAGTCCCACGCCCTGCCGCTCGGTTTTTGCGCGGTAAAGGCGTCGCCGCAGGCGCTGCTGTCAAAATAGTGGAACTCATGGGCGGGCAGTACCGTACCCGCGCCGCCGAGCAATCCGCCGTGCTTTGCCGTGAGCGTGATATACCCAAAGCGCACGAGTTTGCCCGTATCAAACGAGACGTGCGGCAAGGCGCCGCACATTTTTTTGCCGGCAAGTTCTACGCCGAGATACTGAAATCCGCCGCACTCGGCGATCGTCGGCATTCCGGCGCATACCGCCGCGCGCACGCTCTCTTTTGCGCGCAGGTTTTTCGCCAGCGTATCGGCGTACAGTTCGGGATAACCGCCGCCGAGCAGGAGCCCGTCGCAATCCTTTGGCAGAGGCTCGTCGGAAAGCGGTGAGAAAAAGCAAAGTTCGGCGCCCATTTCGGAAAAGAGGCGCAGCGTATCGTCATAGTAAAAGCAAAAGGCGTTGTCCCGCGCAACGGCAAGCCGCACGCTTGCAAAGCGCGGCGTGCGCGGCGGCTGACAGTCGATCTCCGGGGCGAGGTCGGCAAGCGACAAAATCGCGTCCGTATCCACCGTCTCGGCACAAATATCGGCAATTTTTTCGATCTTTGCCGCAAGGTCGGTGATCTCCGCCGCCGTCACAAGTCCGAGGTGCCTTTGCGGGATGCGGCAGTCCTCCGGCAGGCGCGGAATATAGCCGACCGGGATGACTTTGCCGCCGAAATGCTCGTTTACCCACCGCTTAAGCATCGCATACTGCCCTTTGGTGGCGCGGTTGAACAAAACGCCGGCGATCCGGCTCTCCGGCACAAAGCGGAGAAAGCCCTCGATCGTTGCAAGGAGCGACGCGGCGGCGCCCCCCGCGTCCACGGTGAGGATCACCGGCGAGCGCGTTGCTTTGGCGACCGTAAACGTACTGTACGCCGTGCCGTCTTTCCCCGCGCCGTCGTAGTATCCCATCGCACCTTCGATCAGCGCAAGGCGCGCCCCGCTTGCACGGCAGAGTTGCGCACGCAACAGATCTTCATCACAGAAAAACGGGTCGAGATTTGCGCACGGCACGCCGGAAACCGCCCGATGGAACATCGGGTCGATATAATCCGGTCCGCATTTGTAGGCAAAAACCTCGATGCTCCGCCGCAAAAGCAACGCAAGAAGCGCGGAGACGGCGGTGGTTTTGCCGCTGCCGCTGGACGTGCCGGCGATCAAAACTCTCGATAACTTCATACCGTCCCCTCCCGCGCGATCGCCGCGTCCAGCCCGTCAAGATCGGTCACTACCGTTTTGCCCGCGCCTGCCGCGTACTGCAAGAGTTCGGCGTTGCAGCGGTTGTACTCACCCACCGGTGCGCCGCAGTTCAAAACGAGCGACGCCGCGTCGATCAGCGCCTTTGCCTTTGCCGTGTCCTGTGCCCTCGCCGCCTGAAACGGCGGCGTGCAAACGACCTCTTGCGAGAGCGGCTTTGCAACGACAAGGTCGACGTCGCCCCAAAGCAGGATCCCCGCCGCAAACGGGACGCCGCGCTTTTGCAGGGCACGGTAAAACGGGATCCCGTATCCGCCGCCGCCGACGACGAAACAGCGCGGCGCACCGCACGGTGCGGGGAGTTCGATATTGCCGAGCAGGGCGCCAAACGAGCCACGCTCGATGCCGTACAGGTCCCGGATCATTTCATCGGTAAAAATCTGATCCGGACTGCCGACGGCGGTGATCTCCCCGCCGCGCACGCAGACGATCCTGTCCGAGATCCGCGCCGCAAGGTCGATCTCGTGCAGGCTCATCAGGACGGCGATGCCGTCTTTTTTTGCCATATCGGACAAAATTTCAAGCAATTCGATCTTGTGCCGCACGTCGAGAAAGGAGGTCGGCTCGTCAAGGACGATGACCCGCGGCGTTTGACAAAGCGCGCGCGCCAGAAGGATCCTCTGCCGCTGCCCGTCGCTGATCGAGGAGATCTCCCGCGCGGCGAGTTCGGACGCGCGGACTTTGTCAAGCGCCGCGCCGACGATTTTTTTATCCTCGGGCGTGAGCGCACCGAAACTGCCGGTATACGGATACCGACCGGCGGCGACAAACTCAAAACAGGTCGTCATCTCCGGACGGATGCTGTCGGTAAAGACCGCCGCCATCTTTTGCGCGATCTCCCTGCCGCCGAGGAGGCGCATATCCTCCCCGTCGAGATACACCGTGCCCGCGAGCGCGGCAAGATGCCGCGTGATGCTTTTTAAGATGGTGGATTTTCCCGCGCCGTTGGGACCGATCAGCGTGACGATCTCCCCCGCGCGCAGGGAAAGCGCAATATCCGAAATCAGCGGCACGCCGCCATATCCGACGGTGAGCGCGTCCAGCGCAAGGCGCGTATCCTGTGCGTCAAATTTCATTTTTTCGCCTCCCGAGAGCCATCAGCCGGATCACGATCGGTGCGCCGAGGACGCTTGTCACGGTGCTGATGGAAAGTTCTGTCGGGGCAAACAGCGTCCGCGCAAACAGGTCGCACAAAACACAGAAGAGCGCCCCGCAGAGAAAGGTCGCGGGGATCATCCAAATCGGCTTTTGCGTTTTGAGGAGCCGCCGCGAAATGTGCGGCACGGCAACGCCGACAAACGAGATCGGTCCCGCAAATGCAACAACGACGGACGAAAGAACGCCCGTGAGCAGTACGAGCAGTACGCGAAAGGCGCGGACGTTGACGCCGAGGCTGTGCGCGTACCCCTCCCCGTAGAGATAGGCGCCCATCGGTTTGGAAAAGAGAAACGTGAGGATGAGCGCCGGAAAAATGATAAAAGCGGAAAAACGCACGTCCGCAAAAGTCGCGGCAGAAAAACTCCCGTGCGACCAATGCGTAAGACTTGCGATATCCGCGTCGTTTGCAAATTGAATCAAAATATCGGTCAGCGCAGAACAAATATAACTGACCATAATACCGATGACAAGGAGCGCCGACATATTTTTCACCCTGACGCCGATGCCGAGGACGAGCAGGATGGAAAGCAATGCGCCGATCAAAGAAACGAGGACGGTAAAGAGCGGCGGCAAACTGCCTGCCGCGCCGTAGAGAAAAACGGCGGCAACCGTCAAAAACAGTTTTGCGCCGGACGAAATGCCCAGCACAAAAGGACCCGCGATCGGGTTGCGGAAAAAGGTTTGGATCAAAAAGCCGGAGAGCGAAAGCGCACCGCCGAGCAGGGCGGCAAGCGCGATCCTTGGGAGGCGGATCTTCCAAAGGATGTTATAGGCGGCAGGGTCGGACGTGTCGCCGTAAAAGAGAACGGAAAAAATCTTTTGCATGGGGATCTCCACGCTGCCGATGCAAATACTGCAAATCACCGCTGCAGAGAGAAAAGCAAAAAGCAGGAAAAGCACGACCGCACAGCGGCGGATCCTGTTTTGATGGATCGTTTGCAAAGAATCCAAATGGCATTTCCCCTTTCACAAAACCGCCGCGGCGGCAAAGTCAATAGACTTTGCCGCACGGCTGTTATTTCAAACGGTAAAAAAACGGCACTTCCGAGAGGCTGCCGTCGGCGGCAAATATCGTGTGCAGACTGCCGATCATCTGCCCGAGCGCGGTAGCTTCCTGATACATATTTTTGCCGGTACACCACACGTTGCCGGAGCGCACCGCCGAAAAATCGGCAAGCAGAGCGTTTTTTTCGATGAGCTCCGAGAGCGACTCCACCGTATCGGCAATGGTCGCGTTGTAAATCAGAATATCCGCGTCCTTGGCCGCGGCGTAGAAATACTCGGGGTCAATCGTCACGGTGGACGTCCGCGTCCCCTTGTCGCCGAGGTCATCGAAAATATATCTGCCGCCGGCAAGCGCGATCATTTGGCTGACGTAGTCGCCGCTTTTACGCACGACGATCTTGCCGGTGGAACTCACGTGGAAAAAGGCGACCGTCTTGCCGGACGGCACATCGCCGACGGCGGCGTCGAGGTAGGCGCATTGCGCCGCAAAAACTTCATTTGCCTTTTCTTCCTCGTCGAGCAGGGCGCCGTAGAGTTTGATCCATTCGGTGCGCCCGAGCGGATGCGGCTCGTTGCTCGACTGATCGACCAGCACCGCAACGCCCATCCCCTCAAGCTGCGCTTTGATATCGGAGGCGTGCCCGATCATCATCGACTCCACGGCAAGCGGACAATGCACGGCGGTGATCAACTCATAGTCGGGCGCGTTGTACTTGCCCGCAAAGCGGATCTCCCCCGCCTCCATCGCCGCTTTTGCATTTGGGATATACCAGCCGTCCGCCGCCGTGCCGGAGAGCGAAACGGCGTCGAGCCGCGAGAGTTCATCAAACAGGCACATCGCCGACGTTGCGGCAAGATAGATATTGTCGATCGGCAAATAGAGCGGCGTTGCCGAAGCGTCTGCGCCCGCGGGGAGCGCGGCGCCCTTTGGCACAAGGAAAAACCGACTGCCGTCCGCAAGCGAGATCATCTTGTAGCCGCCCTCGTAATAGTCGACCGAAAACTGCGTGGCAAAAGAGAGCGGCATCCTGCCGGTCGGCACGAGTTCTTGTGCGGACGGGGTCTCCCTGTCGGCGGCACAGCCAAGCAGTACCGCCGACAAAAGGCAGATCCAAAAGAGCGCGGCAAATAATTCTTTCAAACTCATTTTGCGCGCAGCGTTGCGCCGTCAAAGCGGAGGGTATAGTCGATCAGGTGCGGCTCGCTCATCGCGGTGGTCAGCGCGCTGATCTGCATATCTTCATCCGGCACAACGGGGATGAAAAAGGTCGAATTGCCCTCGGTATCCAAGCGGTCGTACCGCATATCGCCGACCGTGACGTATTCATAGTGCGAACTGCTGAATACCAGCGTTGCAAACCACTTTCCGTTTTCGACGAGGATCGACGCCGGGGAGGCGACCGACGCTTTGCCGGAGCCGCCGGTGAGCGTGACCTCTGCCGTATAGTCGCCGTTTGCCGCCGTGGGCAGAGGGTCCGATACCGAAACCATATGGTCATACCATATCCCCTTTTTGCCGATGAGCGCACATTCAAATTCCGCGTCGAGATACGGCACGGGGATATCAAATCCATGCACCTCGTCGGTCGTCCCGTCGGGATAATGTACGGTATCCACCGACGGCTGAAGGAGTACGGCGTGATCCATGATCGCCTCCTTGGCGGCGCCGCGGAAGAGGACTTGCGTGTTTTTCGATGCGAGCGAGACGTGGATGGTCATGGCGCCGTCTTTGACGGTAAGGATACCTCGACCGTCATATGCATCGCACACGTGGAACATACTGCTGTCGGTTTTGAACTCGGCGGTATAGATCCCGTCCGCGATCGGCGCTGTGGCGACGCCGCTTGAGCGTGTCACCGCCGCCGTTTCGGTCGGCGAGCCCGTCGCCTGCGCCTCGCCCGTCTGCCCGCAGGAGGCGAGCAGGAGGACGGCGGCAAGCAAAGCGCAGATCAGGAAAAGAAATCTTTGATTTGTTTTCATCATTCGTTATTTTCGTTTGCTTTTCAGTTCAAAGCGTCGATCGAGCTCTGTGCGTGTGCGACGTAAATCGCCTGGATATCACCGAGTCTGCCGAGGCCTTCGATTTGCGCCTCGACCTTGTCAAATTTTCCGGAAGCGCCGAACATACTCAGCCAGGAATCTTCCTCTTCCCCTGCCATATCGTTGTTGGCGTGGTCGCCGGCAACCACCATGAGGGGGCGGAGAACGACGTTTTTGTAGCCTGCGGCAGCGACGGCGTCGATCACGGCGTCACACGCGGTTTCTTCGGGTTCGCCCTCGACCGTGCCGATAAAGACGTTCTTGTAGCCGAGTTCGTTCATCTGCGTCTGCATCTGCGAATAGGTGATCTTTGCGTTGTGCGAGGTGCCGTGTCCCATAAAGACAAAAGCGGTGCCTGCCGCCTCGGCGGCGTCAAGGCTGTCAAAGCCTGCCTCCTTCACAGCGGCGGCGGTGATGGCTTTGGCGGTCGCCTCTTTGTCCGCGTTTACGTTGGACGCGGCGGCGCCGACTTTGCCGAGCAGCGGCTCGCTGATGACGATGGTGGCGATCTTGTCGGCGTAAGCGTCGGCAGTCGCTTTGAGTTCGTCATATTCGGCGCCGTGCATCAGGTGGGTCGGCTGGATGACCAGCGTTTCCACGCCGTTTGCCACGGCGCGTTCCATTGCCTGTTCCATATTGTCGATTTTTTCGCCGTCACGCGCCTGAATATGGTTGATGATGATCTGCGCGGTGAAAGCGCGTCTGACCGACCAGTCGGGAAACGCCTGTGCCAGCGCGTCCTCTACGCCTTTGATATCCTTTGCGCGGCTGTCGTTAAACGACGTGCCGAAGCTGACGACCAGCAGTTCTTTCTTGCCGATCTCGTCGCCGTTTCTCGGATCGTCAAGCGCGGCGTCGCCGGTATCTCTGCCAAAGTAATCGGGGTCGGCGTTCTCCCCCTCGACAAGTTCTTTCTGTGCGTCGGTGAGGTTGTCCCACGCCGCTTTTGCCGCGGCGCAGTCCTCGTCGGTCGTATCGGTGCGCGTCTGGACGTAGATGGCGTCGATCAGTGCGGCGACCTCGTCGGCGAGTTCCTCATCGGTCGGCGCGGCAGCCTCGGTCGTGACAACCGCGGCGTCGGTCGTTTCAGGTGCGGCCTCGGTTTCCTGCGGCTTCTGCCCGCAGGCGCAAAGCCCGCAAAGCATCCCCGCGGCAAGCGCGAGCGAACAGATTTTTTGAGTGATTTTCATAATTCTTCCTCCTGTAACTCCCTCTTTTGGGAAAATAATGAAAAAATAAAGAGCGCAAAAGCGGCGCGGGGAGCCCCGCGCGTCTGTTTGCACTCTTCACACCAAAGAAATGAAACACAAATACGGCAATATCTGACTGATGGACGACCAAAGGCGCAAAAACGCGCGACAAAAAACGGCGCAATCCGCCCACGGCAACGTCCAAATACAGGAATGGTGGTTGTTTCGGATTTGAACCGAATTCTTTTTAATCTACTCAGTCTACAACTTTTCAAACCGTATTTGATGCGATTTATTTTTGACAATATTATACTCTCTTTCCGGCACGATTGCAATAGCAAAAAGCGAAAAAAGTCGCCGCCGCCCCGCGGTTCTTTTTGACCGCCGCCAAAAGTTCGGGGTGGTTGACCCTGTCGGAATAGCCGGGCGCGGGGATCCCCTGCCGCACGGCGCCGCCCGCGGCGTACGCTTGCGGCTGATACGGCTGCTGCACCGGCTGCTGCACGGGTTGCTGATACGCAGGCTGTTGCGGCTACGCCGCGGGCGCGCCGCACGAAGGGCAGAATTTTGTCCCCTCGGAAAGCTGTGCCCCGCAATTCGGGCAAAAGTTTGCCATTGGAACAGTTCTCCTTTGTTGTCATTTTTGTCTATGTTATGACCATTATAACAAATCCTCGCCCCGCCGTCAATATCCAAAAACACGCCGTCGGCGCACAAAAAAAAGACCGCTTTTGCGGTCTTTTTTGTTTTCGATCAATCGCTGACGTATTGTAATTCTATATCGGAAATACTAAATATTTTAATAATTTGTTAAACTACCGCTGGTTGTTTTAATGGTAACGGTTTGCCTTTTATACGAAGGATTTTTTGCGTAGACTTGAACATAAAAAGTTCTGCACCTATAACCATATTGAGAATAAGTATATTCTTTCCCCGGTTGAATCTCTTTCGTCCAACAACCATTGATATACATCCACATCGGAACGCTGCCTTTGTTCATAACCGTGATTTTGTTTGTGCGCAAACTGCTAAAAGTTGCCTTCCTTTTTGCCAACAGGTCCGAAGCACTTCTTGCAGTAGCAGTTGTTGTATAAACCGCAGCAGCTGCTGGCAATGAAGCAATAGCAAACAACGTTGATAAAATCAACATAATTGCTAATATTTTTACAATCATACTTTTTCTATTTATCATTTTTCCTCCAAATTATAATTCCGATATAGAATTACAATAATATTATAATTCCGTATCAGAATTTTGTCAATGGATTTTAATAATATAATGAAAAAAAATATGCTATATGTGGTGAAAATGAAAACAAGAAAAATCGCTTATGGAAACTGTAATATTGTTGGCAAAAACATCGAAGCGCTCCGAAAACGGAAAGGCATAAAGCAAAAAGACCTTATTGCAAAAATGCAAATTATGGGCGTTGATATAAATCCGACAAGTTATTCAAAATTAGAAGGACAAGTACGGTTGGCGACGGATAAAGAAATATACGCGATTGCCAAGATTTTAAGTGTTTCTGTAGAATCCTTGTTTTGCATAGACAACGATGAGCAAAAGAACCCTTAATAGCACCGATATTTTACAACAAAAAAAGACCGCAAAAGCGGTCTTTTTTGTTTTCGATCAATCGCTGACGTAAGGGATCAGTGCCATCTGTCTTGCGCGTTTGATGGCAACCGTGAGCTGACGCTGGTGAACGGCGCAGGTGCCCGAAATTCTTCTGGGAAGAATTTTGGAGCGCTCGCTGACAAGTTTTTTCAGTCTTACGGTATCCTTATAGTCAATGTAGTCAATCTTGTCTGCGCAGAAAATGCAAACCTTTTTGCGCTTCTTCATCGGACGGAAGGGGCGCTGTGCAGGTGCCGCTTCACTCGTCGCTGCTGCTTCGGGTGCTGCGGGCGCAGTTACAACTTCATTGTTTTCCATGAGCTTAACCAACCTGTAAAGTACAGATAATCCTTTCTGAAAAATTGTTAGAACGGGAGATCCTCATCGGCGGAAACAGATTCAAACTTCGGTGCGCCGCTCTCCGCATTGGAGAAGGACGGCGAAGTATACGCATCCGGCGTATACTGTCCCGCATTTGCGGCGTCGCCCTTGCTTTCCACAAAGCCGACCTCATCCGCAACAACTTCGGTAACGTAGCGTTTATTGCCCTGACTGTCGTTGTAACTTCTCGATTGAAGTGCACCGCAAACCAAGATCGGTTTTCCGCGCTTGAAATAGCGGGATACAAACTCAGCCGTCTGTCTCCATGCAACGATGTTGATAAAATCCGCCGTCTGCTGTCCTTCGGCCGCGTTTTTGCTGTATCTGCGGTTGATGGCAATTGAAAACGAGCAAACGGAAATGCCGCTCGGCGTCGTTTTCAGTTCAGGGTCGGCAGTCATATTGCCGATCAAAATTACCTTATTGAGACTTGCCATTTGCGTTTTCCTCCTCTGTTTTGATCTTTACGACTTTGCTTTCTTTGTTTCCAGGCGAATGACGATACCGCGCATGATGTTTTCATCAATGTTGTAGCGGCGCTCAAGTTCAGCCGGGAAAGAAGGATCGCTGGTAAAGTTGACGAGGACATAGTACCCTTCGGGAATGTCATTGATCGGATATGCAAGACGGCGCTTGCCCCATTCGTTGACTTCGGCGACGGTTCCGTTCTCTGCGATGAGCGCATTGAACTTTTCCACTGTATTTTTGAGGTCGTCCTCAGCGATCGTCGGGTTGACGATATACAGCGTCTCGTAAGAATTTACTGCCTTTTCCATCTTTTTTACACCTCCTTATGGACATTTGGCCGTGACACTGCCGTCACGGCAAGGGGGTATGGGTATAGACGATTTCCATACCTGTACCATTACAGTATTCTACCACAGGAAAAATGATTTGTCAAGCATTTTTTGCATTCGCTTGTTTTTTCGGCGCCATTGTGCTACAATAAAGCGACAGAACACGAAAGAAGGCAACACCGCAACATGACCACCCTGTACATCATCCGGCACGGATACAGCGTCGGCAACGCCGAGCAAAAGTTCTCCGGCCGCACGGATTTTCCCCTGACAGAGGAGGGGCGGGTGCAGGCAGAACGCACCGCCGCTTTTCTCAAAAGTACGCCGCTGGACGTTTTGGTGTCCAGCCCCCTTTGCCGCGCAAGAGAAACCGCCGCGCCGATCGCAAAAAGCCACGGTCTCGAAATTGTGACCGAACCCGACCTTGCCGAGATCTGCCTCGGCAAACTGGACGGTATGCCCATCGCCGACGCCAAGGCGCTCTATCCCGAGGTGATGGCGACCTGGTATGACCGTCTGATCGACGCCGTCCTCCCCGACGGCGAAAGCGTCCGCGACTGCGCCGCGCGCGCCGTGCGCGTGCTGCACAAGATCCTCGATACCTACAAGGACAAACGCGTCTGCGTCGTTTCGCACGGCGCGCTCATCAAATTTATGTTTGCCCATATCAAGGGCATTCCGTTTGACGAAATGGACTCGGTCTCCTACGTCAACAACGCCTCGGTCAGCGCCTTTGTCTATGACGGTGAAAAATTTGAGATCCTCTATGAAAACAAGTGCGACCAGATGGGCGACCTCGTCACCGGCGTTCCACGGGCGTTGACTTCTTCCGCAGATACAGAATAAACCGGGGGCTGTAAAAAACAGAGTTTTTTACAGCCCCGGTTTAGGGGATAGGTCTTTTTTTGCGATCCGGACGTTTTTTACATTCCCTCTTTTATTTCTTTTTTTGCTTTGCCGCGCCCGTCCCGCGCCGCGGCTTTTCTCTGCCTTGCGCCTTTGCGGCGGCCCCGGCTTTGCCCACCGCGCGCGGCGCCTTGGTTTTCGCCGCCGAAAAGCCGAATTTGCCAAGCTTTTCGCCGAGGGCGAAATACTCCCCGTGGGCAAAGGCAAGCAGGCGCACGCGGTCAAGGCAGAGTTTGCCGCTCCCGTCTATGATCGCCTCGTCCGCGTCGGTCGCAAGGATATCCGCCAAAATCAAAACGTGCGTGCCGAGTTCCTGCATGGAGCTCACCTTGCATTCCAGCGCCAGCGGACACTCGGCGATCACGGGGGCGACGACCTGCGTCCCCGCCGTTTTGGTAAAGCCGCACTTTGCAAATTTGTCCACCTTGCGCCCCGTGTACATCCCGCAATAGTCCACCGCGCGCGCCTGTGCCGCCGTAGTGATATGCAGGACAAACTCGCCGGTCTTTTCGATGAGCGTATAGGTATAGCGGCTCTTGCGCAGGGAAATATAGGTTTTCGGCGGCTTGGTGTTGACGATCCCCGTCCACGCCACCGTGCAAACGCCACTCGCCTCCGGTGTGCCGGCGGTGACCAGCGCCGCAGGCAGAGGCGCAAGCAGGGCGCCGCCCTTCCAGACTTGTTTTGACATTTTTCTCTCCGAAATTTTCGTATGATAGAATCAAAATAAATTTTTTCTGTGTTCATCATACCATTTTTGTGGTAAAATAACAAGTAGGAACGATGCGTTTCAAAGAAAGGAAGTTGATTTTCCATGTTTCGCAGATGGCTCGACCGCTATAACCGTTTTATGTACGGTCGATACGGCGCCGACCCCCTCTTTTATACCATGCTCGTCGCCGCCTTTGTCCTTAATGTTTTCAATCGGCTGTTTTTTCGCTCGATTTTTGTGCTCGCGGCGGCGGACGTGATTTTCATCCTCGCCCTGCTCCGCTACTTTTCCAAAAACATCTACCGCCGGCGGGAGGAAAATCGCAAGTTTTGCGCCGCGTTTGCCGCGATAAAGCGCGAGTGGCAACTCTTCCGCGACCGCATCCGCGACCGCAAGGTCTGCCGCTATCGCAAGTGCAAGTACTGCCGCGCCATCCTGCGCCTGCCGACCGATAAGGGCAAGCACTCGGTCAACTGCCCCGCCTGCCATAAGCGCTTCGACGTGCATATCCGGTTTTGACGAACAAATAAAGAGCAGAGGTTTTTACCTCTGCTCTTTTCATTTCAGCCGATGCTGTTCCAAATCTCCTGCCAGTTGACGGAGTTGCCGTTAACATCTCCAAGGTCAGGCGTCTCTTGCGTTTCTTCACTGGTGAGGATAAGGTCGCAAAGTGCAAGTTCCACAGACTTTGCCACAGGTTGTTCATATTGTTTCATCACTTAAAATCCTCCTTTGACAAGGGTTGCTTCATTCACGGTAAAACTTCCGAGCGTCTGTACACAGATATCGTTGACCCCTTTGAATTTGATAAACGACCATGCAAAAATCGGGGCGTCATACGCCGACGTCGGGATGTTGCAAAGGTCTGCGGCAAAGGTCTTGCCGTTTTCGATGCTCTGCGTGTATTTAACGGTGCCCACACCGACTTGCTCTGCGCCCGTCGTGGTCAACGCATTTGCCGTGAAGTAGGACAGCGGCACGATATAGGTGCCGAAGTATTCGATCTCGGGGTCACCCGCCGTGCTCGTCACCCGCGTGACAAACCGCAGGTCGCCTTCCCCGTTGGTATATACGCCGGAAAGCGCAAGCGCGCTCACTTTGGGAATATCGTCATACTTGACGTCGCCGCAGCGCGTGCAGGAATAGCGCCCAACGCCGTTTTCGGTACAAGTCGGCGCTTTGGCAGTCAATGTCAGCACATAGTCGTGCGATGCAGGGATAATCTCCTCGACCGCGTCGCCGCACATCAGGCAATTATATGTTCGACTTCCCGCCTCGGTGCATGTCGCGGGGATTTCTACGAGCGCGTCCCGATATGTCGCAGGGTGTGCACAAGTCGCAACCGCAAACGCCAGCCCGCATTCGTTTGCATACTCCTTTGTCGACGAACCCGATCGACCGTAGATGACGGCACTTTTCGGAAGGGGGAAGCTACCATCATTACCTATACCAGCGCAATGCGCGTTCCAAATCGTAATGCTCGTAAGGTTGTCGCAACCCGCGAATGCCCCACCCCCGATCTGCGTCACAGACGAGGGGATCTCGATACTCGTAAGTCCGCAAAATGCGAATGCTTCTATATCGATATACGTCACAGACGAGGGGATCTCAATGCTCGTAAGTCCGCTGCAACCCCTGAATGCCCACAGATCGATGCCCGTGCATTGACTCCCTTCGGCAAACGTTACGCTCGTAAGATTATAGCAACTCGCGAATGCCCCGGCTTCAATGCCCGTCACCGAGGAGGGAATCTCGATGCTCGTCAGGCTACTGCAATAGTGGAATGCTTGTTCCCTGATGCTTGTCACCGAGGACGGAATCTCGATGCTCGTAAGTCCGCTGCAACCGTAGAATGCAACAAACCCGATGGTTGTCACAGACGACGGGATCGTACACGCGCTCTTTCCGCCCGGGCAACATAGCAAGGTGGTTTTATCTTTATTATACAGCACACCCTGTTCATCACTGCTGTAATTTGGATTAGCCGCATCTACCGTGATGCTCATAAGGCGGCTACAATAGATGAATGCTTCTTCGAATTCTTCTTCCCCCATGCTCGTCACAGTGGACGGGATTGTGATATTATCCAAGTAGCTGCACTCGTAGAATGCCAATTCCCCGATGCTCGTCACCGGATAGCCCTCGATTTCGGCAGGGATAATCAGCGCACCAGAAGCTGTTTCGTTACAATCTGTAATGGTGACCTCTCCGTTTGAGACGGTATAGGTTAAATCGCCATACATCTCCGCCGAGATACACACAGTAAAGAGTATCACCGCAAGTAAAGCGAATAGAATATGTGTTAGTTTTGATTTTATTTTCATTGTCTGTTCTCCAAAAGTTGTGTGTTATCTAAGGCGTTTTGAATCATATTAATCGTTTTATCATCAAGCATCGAACTGCTCATATCAGGGAATTTAATTTTATTATTCAAACTGTTTATAATTTTTTGAGATAGATTGTATAATACCTCAATTAGTTTTATCATTGTGTTAATATCAAACTCGTAACTATCTTTATCAGGCACTATTAGATATCGCCACGTCACCTGATTGCTGTTGGGAACATTTTCATCAGATGCTAAAAATCTTTCCAATGCATCCTTATCACAATTTAATGTTCCAATTTGGTTTTCAATCTCCTGCTTTCTGTCCTCACTTAAAAAATTGTATAGTTGTTTAAGACTATGGACAAAACAGAATTCCGCATTTTCGCTTTCGTCGTTTTCAGCACTATCATGTCCGGCAAGGAATTTCAAAAACAATTCCGCAGACAACGTCCCATTGACAATAATAGTGGAAAACTGATTGCAATCCGTGGAGAATTTATTAAGCCTATTGCACAATAAATATGTTACCTCCCTAAAAGCACATGCATTAAAAAACAGAATATAGATTTCTTCCTCCTTTGCAAATTGCCTACGCATAAAAACGCCTCCTGTCCTGTACTAAAATGTTCCAGTGCAATGAAATTCGCACTTCTTTAATAATATTTTAACCTATTTCAGGTTATTTGTCAATACCCTGTTTCAGATTAGATATACTGATTTTGAGGGGGGATGGTATGTACAAGCGCATTCGCGACCTGCGGGAAGATCACGATCTGACGCAGACGCAACTCGCCAAAATCATCGGTATGTCCCAGACGGGCTACTCCAAGTACGAAACGGGCGAAAACGACATTCCCACCGCCATTTTGATCAAACTTTCCGCCTACTACAACGTCAGCATTGATTTTCTGCTGGGGCAGACCGACAATCCAAAACGGAACCTCTGATAAATAAAAAGGCGCGGTGAATACCGTGCCTTTGGATGTAAAAAAACGCTGCAATCTTATAGATTGCAGCGTTTTTTCTTTTTGTTTTGTCTTTACGCTTACCGCTCCTCGCGGAAGTAGGAAAGTCCGAGGCTCTGCGGCGGCTGGGATTCACGCTTTTCGCGAATGCTGGTGATGATCAGCACAAGGATGGTGACCACGTACGGCGTCATCTTAAAGAGTTCCTGCGCCGCGACGCCAAAGCCCGTGATATAGTTGTGAACGATATAGAGTCCGCCGAAGAGGAGCGAGCCGAGGACGGCGGAATTGGGGCGCCAAACCGCGAAAATAACGAGCGCGATGGCAAGCCAGCCGCGGTCGCCAAAGCCGTCGTTTGACCAGACGCCGACGTAATCGACGACGTAGTAGAGTCCGCCGAGCCCCGCGATCATACTGCCGATGCAGGTGGCGAGGTACTTATAGCGGCTGACGTTGATGCCGTCGGCGTCAGCGGTGGCGGGGCTTTCCCCGACCGCACGCAGATGCAGTCCGACACGCGTGCGCTTCAAAATATAGGCGGCGACCAGGGCGATGAGAATGGCGAGATACACCATAAAGCCGTGGGAGAAAAAGATATCGCCGATGACGCCGAGGTTTTTGGCAAAGGGGAGCGACGTCTTGAAAAACGCGCTGGTCTTCGGCAGGCTGACCGACGGGACTTCACTCTGTACAAGTCTTGTCAAACTGCCGCCGAAAAAGTTGCCGATGCCCACGCCAAACGTGGTGAGGGCAAGGCCGGTGACGTTTTGGTTGGCGCGCAGGGTGACCGTCAAAAAAGAATAGATGAGCCCCATGAGGAGCGAGCCGACCAGCGAGCAGAGAAACGGGATCAGGACAGCGAGAAACGGGTTCATCGCGGGCGAAAAATGCTCATAGAAGAACGCGCCGATAACGCCGCTGATGCCGCCGACGTACATAATGCCAGGGATGCCGAGGTTGAGGTTGCCCGATTTTTCGGTGATGATCTCCCCCGTGGAGCCGTAAAGGAGCGGAATGCCCTGCATGATCGCGCGTTGTAAAAAAGCAGCAAACATTATTTACTCTCCTCTCTGCGTCCGGTGCGTTTGATTTGATAGTTGATGAAGAACTCACAACCGATGATGAAGAAAATGATGATGCCCGTGATAATATCCGAGAAGGACTCGTTGAGCCCCATATCCGTGGCGACCTGTCCGGCGCCGCGCTGCAAAAATACGATCAGGAGTGAGGTGAGGATCATCGAAAACGGATTGAACTTGGCAAGCCAGGAAACCATAATTGCGGTAAAGCCGCGCCCCGCCACCGTATTGCTGTCGATGGTGTGGTCGGTGCCGGCAACCAGCAAAAAGCCCGCAAGTCCGCAGAGCGCGCCCGACAGGATCATCGTGCGGATAATGACCTTTTTGACGTTGATACCGATGTAACGCGCGGTATTTTCACTCTCGCCGACGACCGAGAGTTCATAGCCGTGCTTGGAATATTTGAGATAAACAAAGATGATGACGGTCACGGCGAGGACGACCAGGATATTGATGAGATACTTTTGACCGAACAGCGCCGGGAGCCAGCCGATCTGCGATTTTTGATTGATGATGCCGATCTTGCCGGAGCCCGCGGGCACCGCCCAGATGTAGGTGAAGTAACTGACGATCTGAATGGCGATATAGTTCATCATCAGGGTAAAGAGGGTCTCGTTTGTCCCCCATTTCGCCTTGAACACGGCGGGGACGAGCCCCCAGATCGCGCCTGCCAGCATACTGCCGCAGAGCATCACCAAAATAAGGAGCCAGGACGGCATCGCACCCTCCAGCTTCAGCATACAGGTCGCCGCGACAAGACCGCCGATGAGCGCCTGCCCCTCGGCGCCGATGTTCCAAAAGCGCATCTTGAACGCGGGGGTGACGGCAAGCGAAACGCAGAGCAGGATCGCTATGCCTTGCGCAAGGTTCCAGATGTAGCGGGCGTTCTTAAACGAGCCCTTCCACATCGTTTGATAAATTTCGATCGGATTGGTTTTTGTGAGCAGGTAGGAAACAAGACCGCTGACCACAAGGGCAAACAGTACGGCGACGATGCGGATCAGCCACGCCTTCCAAAAGTCCATGCGGCGGCGCTTGGCAATATGAAACAACGGTTCACGCATTTTCATTTGCGGTTTCCTCCTCCCTGTGTACGGATTTTGTCATGAGGAAGCCGATTTCCTCTTTGGTCGCCGTGCGGCCGTCCACAAGTCCCGTGACCTGCCCCGAGCCGATGACGAGAATGCGGTCGCAAAGTTCGATCAAAACGTCGAGGTCTTCGCCGACAAAAATGACGGCGACGCCTTTTTCTTTTTGTTCGTTGAGCAGATTGTAGATCATATACGAGGAGTTGATATCCAGTCCGCGTACCGGGTACGCCGCCATCAGCACGGTCGGCGCGGCGGCGATCTCTCTGCCGACCAGCACCTTTTGCACGTTGCCGCCCGAGAGGTTGCGCACCGGCGTCGTCACGCCGGGGGTGACGACCTCAAGTTGTTCAATGATCGTTTCTGCAAGGTCGCGCGGCGCTTTTCTGTGCAAAAACGCGCCCTTGCCGCGGCGATAACTGCGGAGCATCATATTATCGGTGATGTCCATATTGCCGACAAGTCCCATCCCGAGACGATCCTCGGGGACGAACGAAAGGCGGACGCCGAGTTCACGGATCTGCATCGGCGTTTTGTCGCGCAGATTTTCGATCGCATCGCTTTTCGGATCGTGATACAGGATCTCGCCGTCGGTAATATGCTGGAGCCCCGCGATGGCTTCAAGCAGTTCGCGCTGGCCGCTGCCCGCGATGCCCGCGATGCCGAGGATCTCGCCCGAGCGCGCGGTAAAGTTGACGTTGTCCAGCACCTTGACGCCCTCACGGTCATGGCAATCGAGCCCGTGAACTTCCAGCCGCACCTGCGGGTCTTTCGGCATACTGCGCTCGATGTTGAGCATCACCTTTTTACCGACCATCATTTCGGTCAGTTCGCTCTCGTTTGTATCTTTGGTGGTGACCGTACCGATGTACTTTCCCTTGCAAAGCACCGACACGCGGTCGGACAGGGCAAGCACCTCGTGCAGTTTGTGCGTGATGATGATGATGGATTTGCCGCCCTGCCGCATTTTGCGGAGGACTGCAAAGAGTTTTTGCGTTTCCTGCGGGGTGAGCACGGCGGTCGGCTCGTCGAGGATCAGGATATCGGCGCCGCGGTAGAGTACTTTGATGATCTCCACCGTCTGCTTTTCGGATACCGACATCTCGTAGATCTTTTTGTCGGGGTCGATCTCAAAGCCGTAGCGACTGCTGATCTGTCGTACTTTCTCCGCCGCTTTTTTCAGGTTGAATCGCTCGCCGTCCTCCAGCCCCAGCACGATGTTTTCGGTGGCGGTGAAGACGTCGACCAGTTTGAAGTGCTGGTGGATCATCCCGATCTTATAGTCAAACGCATCTTTCGGCGAGCGGATGCAAACTTCCTTGCCGTCGATGAAAATTTGCCCTTTATCGGGGAAGTAGATCCCCGCGATCATATTCATCAGTGTGGTTTTGCCCGACCCGTTTTCCCCGAGAATCGAAAGGATCTCTCCGCGGTTGACGGTCAGGTTGACGTCGTCGTTGGCAACGATCGTACCAAACACTTTGGTGATGCCTCTCAGTTCAATAGCGGCGCTCAAATCTCTACCCCCGTTTTTCTTTGTTTTCTATCTCCCCGGTGCATTTTGAAAAACGAAATGCGCTCGGGAGGTAAAAAACGTCATCTTTTTGTAAAAAAATATGGATTAGAACAAGTGTAGGCGGGGAAAAATTCCCCGCCTTATGCACTTTGTTCAGTATAAATCAGAATGCCTGGTTCAGCGTGGTGATACCGTCGATGCGGACATCGAAGTAAGGTGCGCTGCGGAACTCGGACTCATGGAAGTAACCGTCAACGACAACTTCGGTGTCGGGCGTATACGCGGCGTCGGAGTCAACGTCTGCCATGTAAGAGGTCTGTGCCGCACCGTCTACGGTGTAGGTGTCGGTAGCAAATACATGGAGCGTGCCGGCTTTGAACGCTTCAATTGCGGCGTCGATGGCGGCCTGCGTGCCCTCAGCAGCAGCGGCGGTATTGACGTCGGTGAGGAGAACCGAGCCGGTCGAGATGCTGCCGGTCCAGTCTGCCGGGATGGTCTCGCCGTTTACGACTGCGTTGACAACAAATTCATAGTAAGGCGCCCAGTTGATGCGCGAAGATACGATAAAGGTGTTCGGGCAAGCGGCAACGGTCGAACCGTTGTAAGAAACGTTCGGGATCCCTGCGGTCTCGCAAGCGGTCGGTGCGCCCATCGAGTCAGCGTGCTGGCTGATGAGTTTGCAGCCGTCGTTGATGAGTTTGGTCGCAGCTTCTTTTTCGCCTGCTTCATCGTACCAGGAGCCGGTGAACTGTACCTTCATGGTCGCGGTGGGGCAAACCGAACGTGCGCCGAGGAAGAAGGAGGTGTAACCCGAGATAACTTCTGCATAGGTGAATGCGCCGACGTAGCCGATGACGGCGTCTTCAGCGGCAAACTGACCGGCGGCGATCATCTCATTGAGTTTCATACCTGCGGCGATGCCTGCGAGGTAACGGCCTTCATAGATGGAAGCGAACGCATTGTGGAAGTTGTCAAGTTTTTCGGTGTGTGCCATCGTACCGGTCGCATGGCAGAACTGAACGTTCGGGAATTCTTTTGCGGCCTGGAGCAGGAAGCTCTCATGACCGAAAGAGTCTGCAAATACGACGGTGCAGCCTTCGTCTGCGAGGTCGGCGGCCGCTTCATAGCAATCGTTGGATTCGGGGATGTTGGTCTTGATCACGATCTGATTGTCGGCAAGGCCGAGGTTTGCCTGCATTTCCTTGAAACCGTTGATGAAGTTGAGGTCGTAGGTCGAGTTTTCGTCATGGAGACAGATCAGACCGACCTTGACGTCAGCATAGGGGTTGACTTCGACCGCCTCGGTTGTTGCGGGCGCGGCGTCCGCGTTATCCGCGGTGGTTTCGGGCGCTGCATCGGTGGACGCGGGCGTGCCGCCGCAAGCCACCAGGGCAAATACCATCACAGCGGCGAGAAGAAGAGCGAGAATCTTTTTCATTTTGTGAGTCCTCCAAAAAAATTTTTGAAATATCTATGTAAACGTGGTTTACATACAAAAGAAAATAAAAAGGCGGACTTTTTGCCAAAAGCCCGCACCCGGTATTCTCCGCTCCGCGACCGAAAACAAAAAGACGGCGCGCAAAAAACAGAAGAAAAAACCAATAGTCGCAACTTGGCGTGCGGTAGAAACATTCGGGCCATTTTATCCGAACCTATATTGGCAAATCTGATTCAATTTGGATTACGTCTTTATTATAACAGACGCTTTTTCAAAAATCAACCCCATATTTTGTCGAAAATCCAAAATTTTTGCCTGCATAAATCGTAAAAGTTGCACAGAAGACAAAGCGGCGGCGAAAGGCAAAATGCCTTTCGCCGCTCACGGTCTTCTTTAACCCGTAATGGCTTTGAGCGTACCCAGCACATCGGCGATGCTACCGCCGGTCTTGCCGTCGAGGATATCGCGAAGGCGCAGGAGCGCGTCACGCAGAGTCACGCGCCCGTCGCCGTCGTAATCGAAACGGTTACCCGTGCAGATCAAGATCTTTGCACCGTCTTTTACATTGACGTCCATCGTGATCTCGTAGACGTCCGCCGTCTTATCGGCGCCGCTGTCCGCAAACGGGAGCGCCGCGGCAGACGCCTGGATCTTTGTCACGTCCAGCGGCGTGCTGCCGCAGACGGCGGAGAGCACCGGCGTATCACTCCGGATGCGCAGTTTGACCGTGCGGCGCTCCATGCCGCCGTCCCACGCGCTGCCCGCGCCGGAAAGTTCAAACTGCCATACGTTGTCGCCGATCTGCGTTTCGGTCAGCGTGGTCCTGCGATACTTGCCGTCGGTGTAGCCCTCGGTCTTGCCGTCGTCCTCATAGAGCTTTGCGCTGCCCTCTGCAAGTCCGTAAACGTTGTAAGAGATCGCGTCGTACAGCGCACTCTCCATCGGGGAGATCACGCGCGCGGTCGGCAGGATCGCCCCCTTGCGGACAAAGAGCGGCGTTTCGTCGATGCCGCCGGTGACCGTCACGGTCTTCGGCCCGACAAATTCTTCTCCGCTGAACTGATGGATCCACGTACCGTCCGGGATAAAGACGGTGCGCTGTGAGCGGTTGGCGCCGAGGACCGGCTCACAGACGAAATAGAGGACGGCTCTGCCGCTGAGTTCATAATACTCGAGGGCAAGATCATACGTTACCCCTGCGCGAAGCGCCTTTTGATTGTTGATATACGGGCGCACTTGACTTGACGCATAGCCGTCCGACCAAAGCTCGCCGTTGATATACACACGCGCGCCGTCGTCCGCCAGCGTACCGATGTAGCAGTCGTACGCGGGGGTGATCTTACCCTCGTAGCGCGCCGTAAAATAATCGACGTTGACGGCGGCGTTCGGCGAGCCGGTATACCAATAGTTGTCAATGTTGGACACGCGCTCGGTAAAGACCGGCGTGCCGGTGAAATACGCGTCCTTTGCCGTGCCTTTTTCTACATTATAATACTTTGCGCTCAGTCCCTGCTTGCCGTCCGGCGCGGTGAGCCATTCTGCCGGGACGGCAAGACGCCCGTCGCCCTCGGTGCTCCAGAACGGCGCCGCGAGAATATCGTGCCCGATGAGGTACTGCGTATTGTCCTGCGCCTCGGCAAACTCCGGATAGTCAAAATCGGTACGGCGCATCAGCGGGAGTCCGGTATCGTAGTTCTCCCGCGCAAGGGTATAGAGATACGGCATCAGATGATAGCGCATTTTGAGATAGTCGCCGATGATCTGCTTTGCCGTTTCGTCATAACTCCACGGATACTGCTCGTTTTTCGCGGAGAGCGTGGAATGCACACGGGTCGCCGGCGAAAGGGCGCCGTACTGCATCCAGCGGATAAAGTTGTTGCGCGTGACGGTGTCGTTGTGCCAGAAACCGCCGAGGTCGCTGGACATATACGGCGAGGCGCCGCTAACGCCGCCGAGGACCATATTTTCGATTTCACGGCGGAGCTGGAGCGGCTCGCCGTAGATATCGCCCGTCCACTGCACGCCGTAGCGGTGCCCGATGACCGAGGGCTCGCCCGTGATGTGCCCGTGCTTGATCCAATCCACGTTGGAGAGCATCAGCACGCGGTCGGCGTACGCCCCCGTCTTGTTTGCCGCGCGGTAGTCGGCGATGGTATCGTAATACAGCACCTGCCCGAGGGTGGAAAACAGCACTTCGGCAAAGGGCGTCTTTAGTCCGTACGTCCAGTTGCGGTCGTACCACCAGCCGTTCAAGCCTTTTTCAAGGAGGGATTTGATCCCCGCCGACTGCCACTTGAGTTCCTCGGGCGTGATGATGGTCATCGAGGTCTGATGCGTGTGATCGTTAAAGAGAACAAGCACGCCCGCCGCTCTCGCGTCGGCAAGGAACTTTTCCATATCCGGATAGAGTTCGGTATTGATATCGTAGCCCGTACCGCTGCCGCCGTTGCCGCCGACGCTGGTATTTTTCCACTCGGTGTCGATGACGATCACGTCCAGCGGGATCTCCTCTTTGCGGTAGCGGTCGATCATCGCAAGTTTTTGCTCCGCCGTGTAATTTGTCCAGCGCGAGTACCACGAGCCGAGCGCCTTGATGTCCGAGAGCATCGTCCTGCCCGTCAGCGTGACGAAAGCACGGCGCAGCGCGGCGGCGTCGCCGAGCGGCAAGAGGACGTAGGCGTCGATGTTTTCGCCGCGGCGCCAGCCGCTGTCCGCATCCGTCGATCCGGTGTAAGTCAGTCCGCCCGCCGGCGGCAGGATCTCACTGTCGGTCAGCATAAAGACGTCCGGCGTTTCGGACGGCGCGGGGAGGGAGGCGTACATCCCGTGTTTTTGCGCGTCAAAGAACGAAAAGATCTCTTTTCCTTCTTTATTATATACTTTCACGTCGCTGATCGACGGCGCCTTTTTTTTCAAATTGACGGTGAAACGGGAAGTGGAAAAGATCCAGGTTTCCCCGTCCTCGTCGCAGACCACGTCGGCGCCGGCAAACGCCGTGCGATCGGGGACGAGCAACGTATTGTCATCCAAAAATCTGCCGTTTGTACTCTCTTCCACGCGCAAGATCTCTTCACCGAGGATCTGCACGCGCACGCTGCCGACCGTTTTTTCAAACACGCCGGAGCGCGCGTCCTGCCGTGTGGTCTCCTTGATCGAATAGCCGCAATTTTGACATACTTTTTTCACGACTGTCCCCTCCGTTGTACTCGTAAAGATATGTGCGGCACATTCCGTGACGGTGCGCGTACCGCACACCGTGCAGGCCCCGTCCCGCACGTCGTGCCCGCCGAGGATCTCGGTGCAGTAGTCGGCAAGTTTCCTCTCTCTGTCGCCCGCGCCGATAAAATACGCCGTGTAGCTCCGCATCGCCGCGGACGAAGCCTCATTGACATAGATGGAAAGCGAGGTCAGGCGCTTTCTCTCCCGATAGTCGGTAAAGTCACCGATAAAGTTCAGCTTGCCGTCGCGCAGCACCAGCACCGACGAAAATGCCTCAACGTCGCTGTTTTGGTTGCCGAGCGAGATCTGTTTTGTCACCGTGACGTCACCGTCGATGCAGACGGTGGCGCCCGCATCCCCGGCAAAGGAAGACGTGCCGCTGGAACCCGCGATAAGATACCCCGTGCGCACGTCGCCGCCGACCGTCAGAAACGTCCTGTGCGTGGTGCGCGAGTTGTACGAGCGGTTAAAACCGATGATGCCCCAATAACTGCCGCTCCGCACGGTCAGACGGTTGTCGTGCGTCCCGTAGCCCGCCGGTGTGGCGCCGCTCATACAGCCGGCAAGCAGATAGACCTTTGTGCCGATCTCCTGCCCGCTGCCGAGCGCGATCGTCTTTTCCGACGACATCACGAGCCCTTCGCCCATCGTGAGCGGATTGCCGCGTGCGCAAATGCTGACGCCGCCCGTGTAATCGCCCGTAGCAATGACGAGGTTGCAGATCTCGGTTTCACCGCTGATCATATACTCATAGGGCGAGGCAAAGATCAGTTTTTCGCGCCCGGTCTGCCCGCAGAGGGTGATCTTGCCCGCGTGCGCCGGCTCGACAAAGGCGTTTCGCGTGGTGGCGATCTGGTGCTTCGGCACCGTGACGTCACCGCAAAGCAGGATCTCGCCCTCGTTTCCGACCGCCGCGTAAGCCTCGGTCAGACTGCCGAGCGGAGAAGCCGCGCTCTGTCCGCTGCCGCTGCCGCCGTCCGCAACGTAGACCGTCTTTGCCGCCGCCAAAAGCGTCGTAAGTGCGGCGAGGCAGAAAAACAATACTAAAAATTTCAATATTTTCATCTCGGGCGTTTTCCTTTCCGTAAAGAGGTCAAGATATATCCGATATGGATTTCTGTCTTCAGTATAACAAACGCAGGATAAAAAACATATTGCATTTTGCTATTAAAATATGTTAAAATGCTATTGAGGTGAGCAAAATGGAGCCATATTTCAAATCCTTTCCGATCGAAGAAAACGATTTTCCCTACTTCCGTCCGGTGATGGGCGGCATCCAGCAATGCAGCGCCGGCTACACCTACGGCCCCGCCATCCGCCGCTATTATATCGTCGAATATATTCTCTCGGGCAAGGGCGTGTACACGGTCGGCGGCGTGGCGCACGCCGCAGGCGCGGGCGAATGCTTTATCATCCGCCCGTATGAAGCGCACCTTTTGCGCGCGGACGGGGACGACCCGTGGCACTACGTCTGGCTCGGCTTTACCACCGAGCTGCCCCTGCCCGGGATTTTAGCCTTGCAATACGTGTTTGACGGCACGCCCGCCAAAGATTTGTTTCTCTCGCTCGCAACAGCGCCGCCGCGCACGGTCGCCGACTATTCCGCCCTGATCTACACGATTTTGACTCGCTACGCCGCGCCGCACGCGGCGACAGAGGACGCGCCGCACACCCCCGTGGCGTCGGCGATCGCGATGATCAAAAAAGAGTACGCCACCATCAAAGTACAAACGCTCGCCGACCGCCTGTATCTCAACCGCTCCTATTTCAGCGCACAGTTCAAAAAGGAGACCGGCAAAACGCCGAAAGCCTATATCGACGAGCTGCGGATGTCCGCCGCCGTGATGATGATGACCGAACTCGGCTATACGGTGGGGCAGGCCGCGCTTGCCACCGGCTACAGCGACGTCCTGTGCTTTTCCAAGATGTACAAGCGCCGCTTTGGCGTGGCGCCGCGCGAGAGCCTGAAACACAGATCCCCCGGCGGCGGCACGATCCTGCTCAAATAACGGACGACCCGTAGAAAAAGGGGCTGTAAAAAACAGAGTTTTTTACAGCCCCTTTTTTCTGTGCGGTTTACTCGCTTATTACTCGCTGATTACTCGCTGATCTTGATGGTGACGCGGCTCTCAAGATTTTGCGCCACGGTTTCAAACGACTTTTCCCCTGCAAAATACGCGGTGGCTTCTTCATAAATGAGGTTGACGAGGTCTTCGTCAACAACGATGGCGTGCGTCGCCTCGTGCACGATGCGGTCGAGCGCGGCGATGTCCTCCGCCGTCACGCGGTAGTCGTCCTCACCGTAGTCATACGTATCCTCGCCGTCGCGCAGGCGAATATCGGCAAGCGCTTTGTCACGCTGCGCCGCCATCGCCTCCTCGGTCACGGGGAAATAGTAGTCAACTGCGGTCTGCGCCTCTTTTGTAAAGAAGAGGCGGACAAAATCCCACGCCGCATCCGGTGCAGACGACTCCGCCGCGATGAGGAGGCGCAAACTGCCGCAGGTAAACGCATAGCCGCTGCCCGTCGCATTGGGCATCGAGGCAAAGTAGGGCTTTTGATTGCCAAAGTAATACGAAGCGGTGGAATATGCGCTTTCAAATCCCGAAAGCCCCAGCGGCATGGCGATCGCCTTGCCCTCTTTGTACATATTGTTGTATGCGTCCCTATCAAAGGTCTCGAAATTAAAACCGTCCTCCTCGTAAATGGACTTTTCGGGGGCTGTGCGGCAAAAATCAAGCAACGCCTTGAATTCTGCATTGTTGAAATCTGCCTTTTTGCCCGCCTCGTCGATAAAATCGGCATAGTTGACGCAGAAAAGAAGGTTTAAGAGTTCGCGGCGCCCCATATCCCCCTGCCGGACAAACGAAACGCCGTCGGGGAGAGCGAGCGCCGCCGCGGCAAACTCTTCCATCGTGCGTTTGTCAAACGGCTTTACGTTTTCCTCTATGCCCGCCATGGCGTAGACAGAAAAGGAGGTCGGCAGTTCATAGAGTTTGCCGTCACGCTCCGCGCCTTTGAGGATATTCTGCAAAAAGGCGGTGCGATCCAGCGTTTGGTCGTTGTCGATGTACGTATACAGGTCGGCAAACAGACCCTTTTCGATATACTTTGCAGGATGAAACAGCATATCCGAGATCAAAACGTCCGGCACCTTGCCCGAGAGCAGGTCGTCCGCAAGGCGCTTTTGCCCCGCCTCCATATCGTCCTCGGTGTTAAACTTTGCATAATCGGTATATCGGATGCGATACTCGTCCTGCGAGAGATTGAACGCGACGATCTGCTTTTGAAAATCATACGCATAGCCGGAGGAAGCAACCTCGATGATGTACTTCGGCACAAGACTGTCGGGGTCGGCGGGGCGCAGTATGACGATGCTGACCTGTTTTGTAAAGCCGTCGCTGTCGTCCTCGGATTTCAGCGCGGCAAAGCACCCGTCTTCCAGTGCAACGAAATGTTCGCGCTCGTAAATATAGTCCGAGTTGATAAAATCAAGCAGCAGTTCTTCCTCGCCGTCTCGTCC
>JAFSUT010000100.1 GCA_017445085.1 Clostridia bacterium
ATAATATTCATTACGCCGATGCCGCCGACGAGCAGCGAGATGCCCGCAATGACCGCAATGGCGATGCTGAGCGTGTTCATCATCGAATCCACCGTTTCCATCACGCTCTCCATACTCATACTGGTGACGCCATAATCGCGGTTGCCAACGTAAAACCGATTGACGTAGTTTTCGGCGACCGCTGCAAAGTTTTTGCTGTCTACCTCCGGCGCCGTCACAAGTGTGATCATCATATACCCCTGTGCCGCGCCGGTAAGTTTTTTGGCGGTCGTCACCGGAATATACATCGCCGTTTGCACGTCCTCGTCGGCGCTGGTGGAAAAACTCATTGCCGACGCCTCGTACTTATAGACGCCGATGATGCGGAACGTATAGATGTTTTGCCCGATATAGGTGACGACTTCTTCACCGAGCGCCGCCTGCCGATCGCCGCCGAACATATTGTCCACCAGTTTATCCGAGACAAGCGCGTTCATCTTATTGCCGTCGCTGTCCTCGGCGGTGATCCCACGCCCTTTAAGGATCTCCACGTCGTTGACCGCAAGATAGTCTTCATTAACGCCCGTGAGCGAAATATTGGCGTACAGTTTATTCTTTTTTGCCTGCCCGCCGCCGACGCTCTCGGACAGGCTGACCGACTTGATCTGCGACGGGTAGCGCGTGCGGAGCGCCGAGATCATTTCGTCGGTGATCAGGTCGCTCTCCTCATACATCCGTCCGCCGCCCTCATCATCGGTCGATTTTCTCTGCAAGATCAAATAGACGTTGGACGCGCCGAACGAACTCATCTTATCGCTGATATCGTTCGTCAGCCCGCTGCCCACCGTCAGGATCCCGATGACCGAGCCGATGCCGATGATGATGCCGAGCATCGTCAAAAAAGCGCGCATTTTTCCCGCGCGGATGCCCTCCCACGCAAGGCGAATATTTTCGAGAAAGTTCATCGCACAGCACCGCCTTCCGTGAGGTGTCCGTCGCTCATCGTAAAGATCCGGTCGGTCTCGGCGGCGAGTTCGCCGTTGTGCGTGATCAGGACGATGGTCTTTCCCTGCTCTTTGTGCAGGCGGTGAAAAATATCCATTACCAGCCGTCCGGTCTTGGAATCCAGCGCCCCCGTCGGCTCATCCGCAAGGAGAATGGCAGGGTCGTTTGCCATTGCACGCGCGATCGACACACGCTGTTTTTGTCCGCCGGAAAGTTCGTTTGGCAGATGCTTTGCGCGGTCGCCCATCTCAACGAGGTCAAGCAGATCCTTGGCGCGCGCCTCCCGCACGCGCTTGGAGACTCCCGCATACATCATCGGCAGTTCCACGTTGAGCAGCGCGTTGGTACGAGGGATCAGATTGAAGGTCTGAAACACAAATCCGATCTTGCGGTTGCGGATCTCGGAAAGTTCGCGCTCCTCCGCGTCCTCGATCACTTCTCCGTCCAGCGTATACGTGCCGGCCGTCGCGCGATCAAGCACGCCGATGATATTCATCAGCGTGGATTTGCCGCTGCCGGAGGCGCCGACGATCGACACGAATTCACCTTTTTTTACATTGAGGTCAACGCCGTGCAGGATCTCAAGTTCATTGGGCTCTCCGATATAGAAGCTTTTTCGGATGCCCTTCATATCAATAATCGTTTCTGCCATTGCCGCGCCTCATCTTGCACCGCCGGTCATACTGCCCATGGAGCCGCGCTCGATCCGTCCGCTTGTCATTTTTGCAAACGGATCTTCGTCCGTAACGCTTTCGTCGATATCCGAATAATCAAAGGTCTGCCCGACAAGCGAGAGATAATTTGCGGCATTGTCCGCAATTTTTTGCCCTGCGTCCACGCCGGACAAAATCTGTGTATAAACGCCGTCGCTTGCGCCGACCGTCACCGCCGTGCGGACGAGCGTGGCTCTCCCCGTGCCGTCTTCCTCCGAAATAGCGAGGACAAACGCGCCCTCTCCGTCGGAAAGGATCGCCGTGGACGGCGCGGCAAGCGCGTCCGCGCCGCCGCCAAGCACATAGGAGACCCGCGCGGACAAACCGATACGCAAGCGTTCATCCGCATCGGTGACGCGAATGACCGTGTCAAACGCGGCGTCAGTCGACGAAATGATCACGCCGTTTGTCCCTTTTTGCGCCGTCGGCGCAATGCTTTCCAAAACGCCGTGGTACTCTTTGTCCCCGGTCGAATCGGTCTTGATGAGGACTTCCATCCCCTCTCTTACGCTGTCAAGATCGTACGCCTTGACCGTTGATGTGATCACGAGATTTGCCGTATCCTCGATCACAAACATCACGCCGGCGGCGGTCTCGCCCTCGGTGGCGTATACCGCGGTCACCGTCCCGGAAATCGGCGCTTTTACGGTGGCTTTTTCCAGATCCCGGCGCAGATTGGACAACTGATAATCGGTAAGCGAAGTATCCGCATTGAGTTTTGCGCTTTCATAGGAAACGCGGTAGGACTCCAGCTGATTATTGACCGTTATCTTTGCGTTTTCCAGATTGACGGTACTGTCGCTGAGATTTCGCTCCGCCGTGCGGAGGGTTCTGGCGTAGGCGTCCGTCCTGTTGTCCACCGCCTCCGCCGCGCTGAGATAGGCTTCTTCGGCGCTGATCAATGCGTTTTCATACTTCTCCAGCGTATCGTTCAGCGATTTCAAGACGTCGTCGTACGCGGTCTGCGCCTTATCGCATACGGTCTTGTACTTTTCCAGCGCACGCGCCTCGTTTTCCTTGGCAAACTCATAACTCTCATCGGCGTTGCCGTAAGCGCGATCCGCCGCCTTTTCGGCGCTGACCGCCGCGTTGTATGCCGCCTGCGCGGAAGCGATCGTCGCCGGGTCGTCGGTTTTTTCCGCCGCTTTCAGCGCCACCTCGGCGTCCTTCATCGCGGTGTGCGCGTCCCGCCACGTCTCTTTTGCAGTCACATACTGCATATAGGAAGTAAAGAGCGTGGAAGTCTCGTTTTTGTCCACCAGCGCTTTGTAATCGTCATAGTCCTTTTGCGCGTCCGCAAGCGCACGCTTTGCGTCGCGGAGTTGGATATTGGTCTCGCCGACGATTTCGGCTTTGAGTTTATCGTAGTCCTTTTGCGCCGTATCGAGATTTCGCTTTGCCTGATTGAGTTCCACCACGGTGGACGCGTCCAGCTTGGCAATATATGTATCGTAATCTTTCTTTGCGCTGTCATAGTTTTCCTGCGCGTTTGCCAGCGTGCTGTTTGCCGCGACAAGCGTAGAATTTGTGCCGTCCGCCACTCCCGCGGCAAACGTATCGTAATTGAGTTTTGCGCTTGTGAGATTCAGAGCGGACGCTTTTTTGGCGGAGCCTGCCGAGAGTTCACGCTCTTTGATCGCGCGTTCCAGCGTTTCGGTCTCATACTGTGCAAGGACGGTATCCTGCTGCACCATGTCCCCGACCGAGACGAACACGCGGTCGATTTTATAGGAGAGCGTGGAATACACTCTTGCCGTGGTGTCCTCGTCGCTTTCGACAAGTCCCGTTGCGCTGACGGTGTCAAAGACGTCGCGCACGGTGACCGTCACGGCGTCGCCGCTGTATACCGCGGGCGCATTTCCCCCGGTCAAAAGCAGACGCGGCAGGATGAGTACGCCGAGCACTGCGGCGATTGCCACCGCCGCGGCGACGGCACAGCCGATCTTTTTCGTATTCTTCTTTTTTCTCGCCGGCGCCTTGAACTTGGTTTTCTCACTCGGCGTTTCTACGCGTTCTTCTGCCATGGTAAACTCCTTACGATAAGTACTGAATATAAAATACGTATTTATCATACGCTCCGATTGTGAAATGTGTGTGAAAATTTCGAATATTTTCAGCGTAATTCGATCTCCGCCCCATCCGCAAACGGCGGCAGTGCGGAAAACGTCATTTTTTCACGGCGGGTCGGATGCATAAACGAAAGTTTGTGCGAAAAAAGATGGATCTGCTTTTCCCCGTCGCGCGCGCCGTAGCGCCTATCGCCAAACAGCGGCATCTTGCGGTGGGCAAACTGCGCCCGGATCTGATGGGCGCGCCCGGTGTAAAGTTGAATGCGCACCAACGCGGCGTCCGTTTCTGCGCACAGGGTCTCGTACGACAGGAGCGCCTCTTTGACGCCGCCGCGCACGCGATCCACAACGTAGGTCTTGTTTTTGCGCGCGTCAAAATACAGCAGATCGCGCATCTGTCCCGCCGGCGGCGTCGGGATACCGTGCACCTTGGCGAGATAGGTTTTTTCCACCGCGTGCCTTTGCACCTCGGCGCACAGAAAGGCGGCGGCAGTTTTGGTTTTGGCATAGACCATCACGCCGCCGACCGCTTTGTCCAGCCGGTGCACCGGGTAGAGGTCGGCGCATCCGAGCGCCTCCCGAAGAAGCGGCATAAAACTTTCCGCGGGCGTCCCGTCCTCGCTGATCAGCCCCGCGGGCTTTACCGCGACGGCGATGTCCGCATCGGTATACAAAACGGTCGTCACATTCCCGCCTCCTCTCGTCTCCATAGTATACCACACGCCGTGCGGCAAGTCAAACCGCCGTGAGCGTTTATTTGAAAAAATGCAAATTTATTGAAAAAAAGCCGCGCTGCACCTTGAAAATTGCGGCGCTTGGGTGTATCCTATACTTATCCGCGCCGCCGTGCGCGGGGAGAGGAGCGCCCGATGAAAAAGGTACAACCGCTTTGCGAAAACTGCGAATACTACGACTATGACGAAGAGTACGACGGCTACGTCTGCACGCAGAGTTTTGACCAGGATGAAGCGGGCGACCTGATGCATACAGGCTACACCGTCTGCCCCTATTTCAAATTTTATGACGAGTACAAGAGTGTACAAAAACAAAACTGACGCCCCCCGTGTTTGCCAAAATTTAATTGACATGACCGGCACAATATGCTATAATGGTTTTTGATACCACATAGATTCGGAGGATACAAAAATGGCAAAAAAGCCCCCTTTCCAATATTATGATGTTGTCAAGATCGATACGATCAAAGAAATGATGGAACTTGCCGTGCAATCCGCAGGTGATAAAGTTGCATTCAAATACAGAGAAGACGGAAAAATCGTTGACGTCACGTACAGCGAGTTCTACGCAGATACGATGGCCATCGGCACGGCGCTTGCCTCCATCGGCATGGCAGACCGCCACGTTGCCATGCTCGCCGAAAATTCCTATAAATGGATCTCGGTCTATCTGACGATGCTCCAATCCCCCGGCGTTTACGTGCCGATCGACAAGGAACTCCCGCTTGTGGATATCCTCAACATCGTCAACGACAGCGACAGCGAAGTGCTTTTCTATTCCAAGCGCTACGAGGCCGACCTGCTTGTTAACGTCGGCAAAATGCCGAATATCAAGTATTTTATCGGGCTGGATCGCGAGGAGGACGACGGCAACTTCCTCTCCTTTAAGACCTTCAAAGAAAAGGGCGAAAAACTCCTTGCAGACGGCGATACTTCCTATACCCGTATGACGAGCGACCCCTACCAGATGCGCCTTTTGGTTTACACCTCGGGGACGACCGGGATGCAGAAAGGCGTTATGCTCTCCGAGCACAACGTCGTTTACTGCGTCTACTGCGGTCTCCAGGTGTCCACCGTATATAATCGCTCGCTTTCCGTCCTCCCCTACAACCACACCTATGAGGCGGTGGCGGGACTTCTCGTTGCCATCCACAAGCACCTCACGGTCTGCATCAACGACAGCCTGAAACTCGTCCTGAAAAACCTGCAGGAGTACAAACCGGACACCGTTTATCTCGTCCCCGCCTTTGTCGAGGTCTTTTATAAAAAAATTTGGGCAAACGCAAGACAAAACGGCAAGGAAAAAGCACTGCAGGCGCTCATCAAAACCAGCAACGCCATGCGCAAAGTCGGCATTGATATGCGCCGCACGATGTTTGCTTCGGTACACAAGGCGTTTGGCGGCAATCTGCGCAAGATCGTCTGCGGCGGCGCACCGCTCCGCCCCGAACTCGGCGAGTTTTTTGACGCGATCGGCATTGCGCTGATCAACGGCTACGGCATCACCGAATGCTCGCCGCTGGTATCCGCCAACCACGACGACTTCAACGACTGGAACACGGTCGGCATCCCGATCCCCTGCGTGCAAATCAAGTTTGACAATATGACGCCCGACGGCGTCGGCGAGATCTGCGTCAAAGGCGACACGGTCATGCTCGGTTATTACAAGCAGCCCGAGCTTACGGCGGAGTGCCTCAAAGACGGCTGGTTCTACACCGGCGACTACGGTAAATTCAACGACAGGGGTCAACTGATGATCACTGGCCGCAAGAAAAACCTGATCGTCCTCTCCAACGGCAAAAACGTTTTCCCCGAGGAGATCGAGGGCTACATCGCCGCCATCCCCTACATCAGCGAAGTGGTCGTCTATGCGATCAAAGACGAACACGGTATGGAGGATGCGCTCTGCGCCGAGGTTTATATCGCGCCCGAAAAGATGGAGGAATTCGGCGTCACCGACCCTGTCGAGTCGCTGAAAACCGATATTGCAAAGGCCGTCGAATTTCTGCCGCACTACAAGCGGATCTCCAAAATCAAGATTCGCGATACCGAGTTTGAAAAAACGACGACAAACAAGATCCGCAGAAACAAAATCGTCAAAGACTAAAAAAACGACATCCGAAAAATCCGCCGAAACGGCGGATTTTTGTTTTTCCCTTGCAAAAGCGGTCAAACTATGGTATAGTATGTGAAATACCTTTACGGAGGAGATTTTTTATGAGCGACCTTTTGATACGCACTTTCATAAAGGATTATCAAAGCACCTCCACCCCCGCCGTGCGCAATGCATACGGGAAACTCGCAGGGCTTGTCGGCATCCTGTGCAATCTCCTGCTCTGCGTCGGCAAACTGACCGTCGGTATGCTCTTTGGCAGTATGGCTGTGACGGCAGACGCCTTTAACAACCTTTCCGACGCGGCCTCCGGCGTGATCAGTTTTCTCGGCTTTAAGCTCGCCGGCAAGCCCGCCGACGAAGATCACCCTTACGGTCACGCGCGCTACGAGTACCTCTCGGGGCTGATCGTTTCCATCTTGATTTTGCTCATCGGTGTGGAACTTCTCAAAAGCAGTTTTGATAAGATCCTGCACCCGACGCCCGTTTTGTTCAGCCCGCTGACCGTCGCGATCCTGATCGTCTCCATCCTCGTCAAACTCTGGATGGCGGCGTTTAACCGCAAGATCGGCACGCGCATCGACTCGCAGGCACTCATCGCCACCGCCGCCGACAGTCGCAACGACGTGATTTCAACCTCTGCCGTCCTGATCTCTACGCTGGTTTCTTATATCTTACACATTGAAACCGACAGTTATATGGGGCTTCTCGTCGCCGCGTTTATCATTTACAACGCCTTCGGTCTGATTCACGACACCACCGACCCGCTTCTCGGCAGAGCTCCCGATCCCGATTTGATCCTCAAGATCCGCGACAAGGTACTCTCTTATCCGGGGGTGTTCGGCATCCACGATTTAATGATCCACGACTACGGTCCCGGCAACCAATTTGCAAGTTTGCACGTAGAAGTCGCCGCAGAGACCGACGTTCTGGAAAATCACGATATGATCGACAACATCGAACACGATATTCAATCCGAGTTTGGGATCCACACCGTGATCCACATGGATCCGATCATCACCAAAGATGAAGCCGTCGGCGACCTGCGGCATTGGCTCTCCGACAGAGTCCGAGAAATCGATCCCGTGCTTTCCATCCACGATTTGCGCGTTGTCGCCGGTCCGACGCATACCAACCTCGTTTTTGACTGCGTTGTGCCGACCGGATACTCTATCCCCGCGCCCGAACTTCGCCGCGCCATCTGCGAAAAAGTGGCAAAGGCGCGCCCGGAATACAACTGCGTCATTACGGTGGAAAACAGCATCGCCGCCATCCCGCACAACTGAATTCATACAAAAAACGGCAGTTCGAAATGAACTGCCGTTTTTTATTTTTCCCCCGCCGCGGGGAGACGCTTTTTCTTTTGGATCAGATCCATAAGCAGGCAATACAGGAAAATGACGCCGAGAACAACGACGGAAATAATGAGAAAACGATATTTGACAGAAAGCGCAAAGTGCGGAAGGATCACAAATTGCAAAACATTCATCACCAGGATATGGTATAAGAAAATGTAAAAGGTATGCGGGTCGAAAAATGCGGCGACTTTGTGTATCCCGGGACTGCCGATGCCGAGGCAGACGTTGTAGAGAAAGAGGATCCCCGCCGTCGCGTACAAAACCTGTCCGACGCCGCTGTTTCTGTACCAAAATTCACCGAGGCTCATCCTGTAGCACAAGAAAATATGCACCGCCGCCGCCAAAAGATACAAAACAGCGTATAAAGGCGCCGGTGAGATGCGTTTTGACGGACGGTATTTTGCGATCAGCATCCCGAGGACAAAATAGAAAATATAGGTTGCAAAAAAACGGTCGGAATATGTAAAAAAGAAAAACTGATGAAAGCAAACCGTGCTGACAAACGAAAGGATCACCAAAAGTTTATCCGCCTGCGCAAACAGATACAGAAGAAGCGGAAACAAAAGGTAGAACTGCACGGCGATAATGATATAGTAAAAATGCGCCGCCAGCGTACCGAGAAACAATCCCGGCAAAAGTTCCTCCCACGTCGTCAGGTGCTGCGTCATATAAAACGCGAAATACACGGCAATCGCTATGGCGTACGGCAGAAGAATTTTCCGTGCGCGTCCGACGTAAAACCGCCCCCACGCCGCTTTTGTATTCTGATATTTAGTATACAATTTGAAACCGCTGAGAAAAAGGAATGCGGGAACGGCAAGAGAACATACCTTGTTGACGACAAAAAACAAAAGATACCATAAACTGTCCTGCTGCAGTTCCGTCACGGGCGCCGACGTCAAATGAATGGTGACGACGCAAAAGCACATCAGCACATTCAAAAGACGAATATGTTGCAGTTTCACGTCGTCACCTCGCAGTCGTGATATGATAAAGTTTGCAAAAGTGCGTTGAAAAAACTATACAGGCTCGCCAAACGTATCCGGGTGATTTTGATCAAACTGTTCGTTTGCCCACATCAGCGTCACAAGGTTTTCGGTCTCTGACAGATTGATGATATTGTGCGTATAGCCGGGCAGCATATGCACCGCCTCGATCCGCTCGCCGGAAACCTCAAAACGCAAAACCTCGTCACTGCCGATTTTTCGTTCTTCGATCACCCCGTGGCC
>JAFSUT010000101.1 GCA_017445085.1 Clostridia bacterium
GGTAACGATGATGGCGGGTGCGGCGTCGGGCAGGATCGGCACCGTCGGCGCCGGAATGAACGCCCAACGCACGGAGATGTATTCCGATTTTACAAAAGTCCGAAAAATTAAAGCGTATCCCCGCCGTGATCTTATAAAGGTGAACGAACGCCTCGAACATAATCAGGTTTATGCGGCAAAAGAGGACTTTGAGTTTGTCAAGAACTACATCGCTTCCCGTTGTGTCAACATAAAACAATAGTCGATAAAAGAGAATGATTATGAAAAAAGCAAAACGGTTTGTATCACTTCTGCTCGTTGCCGTTATGACCTTGTCCCTCCTTGCCGGGTGCGGGGACGTCCGCCGCTCTGCCTGCGCATTTTTTGCAGAAATCACGCGCGAAATCGGAGAAAAAATATAGACGAGATCAAGATTTTATGATATGATATCTTATGATATCTTAGGAAGATGGCGCGAGGTGCTTCACCGTGAAAATCAAAGAACTCATTCTATCCGAAAAACCGACGCTTTCTTTTGAAGTGTTTCCCCCGAAGAGCGACGACGGTTTTGACGTCATCCTGCAAGCCGCGACCGAAATTGCGGATCTATCCCCGAGTTATATGAGCGTGACGGCCGGCGCCCCCGTACAAAACGCCGAAAAAACGGCGCAGCTCTGCGAACAACTGCTCCGCCGCGGCGTCACCCCGCTGGCGCATCTGACCTGCATCGGCGCGGACGAGCCCGCCATTGACGCAAAACTCGCGGATCTGCGGGCGCGCGGCGTTGAAAATATCCTCGCCCTGCGCGGCGATATCCCGGGGGATATGGAAACGCCGTTTTCTACGTACGCCCACGCCGGCGACCTCGTGCAAAAGATCCGCGCATCCGGCGATTTTTGTATCGGCGGCGCCTGCTATCCCGAGCATCACCCCGAGAGCAAAAGCGCCGACGAAGACCTCACCTATCTGCGCGCCAAAGTGGAAGCCGGTTGCGATTTTCTCGTGACGCAGATGTTTTTTGACAACGACATCCTCTACAACTTTATGTACAGGATGTACCGCGCGGGCATTGACGTGCCCGTCGTGCCGGGCATTATGCCGGTGACAAACGCAAAACAGATCAAGCGCATTTGCGCGATCTCGCACAACATACTGCCGCAGCGCTTTTTACGCATCGTAGACCGCTACGGTGACGATCCCGACGCCATGACCGAGGCGGGCATCGCCTATGCGACCGCGCAGATCATCGACCTCTACGCCAACGGGTTTCACGCCGTCCACGTCTACTCGATGAACAAACCGCAGGTTGCGGCAAAGATCAAAAGCAACCTCGCCGCCATACTGAAATGAACGATATCCGCCTGATGACAATTTCATCCGACGAAGTTCTCCTGTCGCAGACAGAACTCTCCGCACGGCTGAAGCTCCCCGCCGGCGTTCTTTGCGACGAAACCGAGAGCGCCGTCGCCGAGATCCGAAAACGCGCCGAGATCAAAGCCGTCTACTGCGAGGAAGACTTTACCCTACTGCCAAACGGCACGCTTGACCTCGGATTTTGCCGTGTGAAAAGCCGTGCGCTCGCCCGGCATCTTGCAGGGTGCACGCGCGTGCTCCTGTTTGCCGCGACCGTCGGTATGGGCGTAGAGCGCTATTTGACGGGGCTGTCCGCGCTGTCGGTGTCCAAACGGTATTTTGCGGACGCCGTATCTTCCGCCATGATCGAGGACGCCTGCAACCTGTTGCAAGCAAAGATCGCACTGCAGTACGGAAAGCTGACGCCGCGGTTTTCCCCCGGGTACGGCGACCTGCCCCTCTCCGTCCAACCGGCCCTGCTTGCACGGCTGGACGCGGCGCGGCGCGTCGGCATCACCCTAAGTCCCTCGCTTTTGATGACACCGAAAAAATCCGTGACCGCCTTGATCGGAGTGAAACACCATGACTGAGAAAGAAGCCTTTTTACAAGAGATCCGCACGCGGCGCTTTTATTTTGACGGCGGCGCGGGAAGTCTCCTGCTCGCGCGCGGGCTCGCCCCCGGCGCCGCGCCGGAATCCTGGAACTTGGAGCGCCCGGACGCCATCTGTGCGATCCACCGCGAATATATCGCGGCGGGCGCCGAGATCATCACGACGAATACGTTTGGGGTCAATCCGCAAAAATATCCGGATTTTCGTCCCCTGGTATCCGCCGCGTTGCAAATTGCAAAGACGGCGACGGAGGGGACAAACGCAAAGATCGCCTTTGACGTCGGTCCGCTCGGCAGACTGCTGTCGCCGCTCGGCGATCTGCCCTTTGAGGATGCGGTGTCGATCTTCAGAGAACTCATCGGCTACGCCGCAAGCCTGCAGATCGCCGACCTGATCATCATTGAAACGATGAACGACGCCTACGAGACCAAAGCGGCGGTCCTCGGCGCAAAAGAGGCGTGCGAGTTGCCGATCTTTGTGACCAACGCCTACGACGCGACAAACAAACTGATGACCGGCGCCACGCCTGCCGCTATGGTCGCCCTCCTCGAGGGGCTCGGCGTGGACGCGCTCGGCGTCAACTGCTCGCTCGGTCCCGATTTGATGTTGCCCATCGTAGACGAACTGCTGACCTATGCGTCCGTCCCCGTCATCGTTAGTCCCAACGCGGGGCTCCCCGCCGTCGTGGACGGCAAAACCATCTATCCTCTGGGCGCGGAGGCGTTTGCCGATAAGATGGCACAGATCGCGTCGGCGGGCGCCGCCATCCTCGGCGGATGCTGCGGCACAACGCCCGAATACATCAAAAAAACGGTGGAGCGGACAAAGAATATCCCGCTGATCCCGCCCGCCGAAAAGAGCTGCACGACGGTGTCTTCCTATACGCACGCCGTCGTCTACGGCGGCGCCCCCGTCGTCATCGGCGAGCGCATCAATCCGACCGGAAAACCGAAACTCAAAGCGGCGCTCCAAACCAAAGATACCGCCTACATCGTTGCAGAAGCGGTGCGAGAGGAAGAAGCGGGGGCAGACATTCTCGACGTCAACGCGGGGCTGCCCGGCATCGACGAGGCAGACGCCCTTTGCCGCGCCGTTTTTGAGATCCAAAAGGTCACCGACCTGCCGCTCTCCATCGATTCGTCCGATCCCGCGGCGCTGGAAGCCGCCATGCGCATCTACAACGGTAAGCCGCTCGTCAACTCGGTCAGCGGAAAAGCCGAATCCATGCGGGCGGTTTTCCCGTTGATCAAAAAATACGGCGGCGCGGTCATCGCCCTCACGCTGGATGAAAACGGGATCCCGCAAACGGCAAAAGCGCGCCTTGCCATCGCCGAAAACATCATCCGCACGGCAGGTACGTACGGCATCCGAAAAAGCGATATCATCATCGACCCGCTTGCCATGACGGTATCTTCCGACCAAAACGCACCGCCGGTCGCCCTGCAAACGCTGAAATACCTCGCGGCACGCGGTATCCGCACCGTCATGGGCGTTTCCAACGTGTCGTTCGGTCTGCCGCGGCGCGACGTCGTCAACGCGGCGTTCCTGCTCTCGGCGCTTGAAGCGGGACTGACCGGCGCCATCCTCAATCCGTTCGATCCCAGGATGACCGAGGCGCTGCTTACCTACCGCCTGCTCCACGCCCTCGACCCCGGGTGCGCGGCGTATCTCAAATACGCCGCCGAAACAACAGAATCGCCGGCGCCGCAGACGTCGGCGGGCGTTTCCCTGTTTGACGCCGTTTTGCGCGGGATGAAGGACGCCGCTGCCACCGCCGCCGCAGATGAAAAATACAAAAGCGCACCGCTTGCCGCCATCAACGGCGAGATCGTCGGCGCGCTCAGCGAGATCGGCAAGCGTTTTGAGGGCGGCGCCGCCTATCTGCCGCAAATCTTGATGAGTGCGGAAGCGGCACAGGAAGCCGTCGGCGTTCTGCGGCAGTTTATCCCGTCGACCGCCGAGAAAAAAGCGGACGGCGTG
The DNA here is from genome assembly GCA_017445085.1 of Clostridia bacterium. Lineage (GTDB taxonomy): Bacteria > Bacillota > Clostridia > Oscillospirales > CAG-272 > UMGS902. Next base: position 3,925 of record JAFSUT010000101.1, read on the forward strand.
ATCCTCGCCACCGTCAAAGGCGATATCCACGACATCGGCAAAAACATCGTCAAAGTCCTGCTGGAAAGTTACGGTTTTTCGGTATTTGACCTCGGGCGAGACGTCGAGCCGCGCCGCATTTTGGAAGCGGTAAACTCCACGGGATGCCGCCTTGTGGGGCTCAGCGCCCTGATGACCACCACCGTCCCCGCCATGGAGGAAACCATACGGCTTCTCCACGCGGCAGACCCCGGGATCAAGATCTGCGTCGGCGGCGCCGTCCTCAATGCGGAATACGCCGAAAATATCGGGGCGGATCAATACTGCAAGGACGCCATGGACACCGTAAAATACGCACAGTCGTTTTATAGATCATGAGAAAAGGAGATGCGATAACGCATCTCCTTTTCTCTTTCAGAAACCGCGGCGCGCGTGACAGGCGCGCTTGTTTTTAATTTTGTATTTCCCCGCCCGAAAGCTCGCGATACACGTTCCGTATGATGAATGCCGCAAGGATAAAGGTCAAAATATCCGCCGCGGGAAACGACCAAAGCAGACCGTCCAGCCCCAAAAGCATCGGCATTAGGATCGGCAAAGAAACGCCGAAAACGACCTCGCGCGTCAGCGAAACCGCGGTGGAAAGTCCCGCTTTTCCCAGGGCTTGCAGATAGATAAACGTGCCTTTGTTGACCATGGCAAGCGGCATCATACATAGGTAGACGCGGAAGCACTTGACCACAAAATCGGTATAATAGGCGCTCTCGTTTGCCGCACCGAACAGGCTTGCGATTTGCATTGGAAAGCATTCCACTACGAAAAGCGCCGCCGCGCCGATGACACCCTCCGAAATCAAAAGGTAGGTAAACAGTTGTTTTGCCCTGTCCGCCCGCCCGGCGCCGATATTATACCCGACGACGGGGATACACCCCGCGGAAAGTCCGATGGCAACCGAAATGGCAATTTGAAAAAACTTCATGACAATGCCGAGCGCCGCCAGCGGGATCTGCGCGTATTCCGGTCTGCCGAAGACCGCGTCCGACGCGCCGTATTGCATACACGTGTTCTGTACCGCCGCCATGGAAACGACAAGCGAGATCTGCGCGATAAAACTCGTCATACCGAGCGACAGATATTTTTTCATCAGTCCGAAATAGAGTCCGAAACTCCTGCGCGAGAGGCGCACGGACTTCATACGGCAAAGATAAAAAACCGACAAAAGCGCCGTCAGGACCTGCCCGATGACGGTGGCGATCGCCGCCCCCGTCATTCCCATTTGCAGCGGGTAAATCAAAATCGGGTCTAAAATGATATTGGCAAGCGCCCCCGAAAGGATGGCAAGCATCGCAAACTTCGGACTGCCGTCCGAACGGATCACAGGGTTCATCGCCTGCCCGAAAACGTAAAACGGGATGCCGAGCGAGATCCAAAAGAAATATTCCTCGGCAAACGCAAACGTTTCCCCGTTGACTTTGCCGCCGAAGAGCGTCAAAAGCGGCGCGCTGAAAACGAGATAGAGGACGGTGAGGAGTACGCCGCCGATCACACACAGCACGACGGCGCTGCCGACGCTCTTTTGCGCGTCCTCTTTTCGATTTGCCCCGAGCGAGCGGCTGACAAAGGCGCAACAGCCGTCGCCGATCATCACGGCGACGCCGAGGGCGATCACCGTCAGCGGGAAAACGACGGTGTTTGCCGCGTTGCCGTAGGAGCCGAGATAAGCGGCGTTGGCAATAAAAATTTGGTCAACGATATTGTACAGCGCGCCGACCAGCAGTGAGATGATACAAGGCACCGCGTATTTGCCCATCAGTTTGCCCACCCTCTCTGTGGCAAGATAAGATTGATTTTGTTCCGTATTCATTATTCATTCCTCCGAAAAAAAAGAAAAAGGCGTAAGTCCAACAAAGCTGGACTTACGCCTTTCGGCTACACACTATCTGCAGTATACCATATTCCGCGCACGTTTGCAAAGGACGTTTTCAACAAAGTTTTCACCGTTTTTTCGCTTTTTTCTCAACTTTTTTACGGCGCCGCCGCGCCGATGACGCATAAAGCAGTTCCCTCGGATATACCCCCCTCCGCTCCGCCTCGCAAGGCGACGAAACAGCGACAGACCGTGCCCCCGGATCTCCTCTCCGAAAAAATTTTCAAAAATTTTTGTTGTAACTATTGACATTACATCAAAGGCGTGCTATAATGGCGTCGAGATGAAACCACAGAGGTTACATCAAATGAATTTTCGGAGGTATCCTACCATGACAAACAAAGAAAAAGCACTCGCCCTGATCGGCACGTTCGTATCCGGTGATCTGGAACTCGCAAAGTCTCTGCTCGCCCCCGGGTACAAACAGCACAACCTCGCCTTCGGCACCGGCGCCGACGCTTTTGTGGCGGCGGTCGCGGGGCTGCAGCAGGCGCCTGTAAAAACCACCGTAAACAACATCCGCGCGTTTGAGGACGGCGACAAGGTTTTCCTGCAGACCGTCTACAATTTCGCGGGAGCCGGTGAACAGGTAGCGTTCGACGTGTTCCATTTTAACGCCGACGGCAAGATTGACGAGCATTGGGACAATCTGCAAAACCTTGCCGCACCCAACCCCTCCGGGCATACCCAGATCGACGGTACGCTTGAAAAGAAGAACGTTGATAAAGAAGAGACCCGCCGCATCGTTTCGGGATTTGTCGGCGACGTACTTCGCGGTGAACACCCCGAAATACTGACCTCCTACTACGAC
>JAFSUT010000007.1 GCA_017445085.1 Clostridia bacterium
GATCGAGGACGACGAGCCGGCGGAAGCCCCTGTGGAGGAAACTCCCGCAGAAGAAACTGCTCCCGCAGAAGAAGCCGCTCCTGCAGAAGAAGCCGCTCCCGCAGAAGAAGCCGCTCCCGCGGAAGAAGCACCTGCCGCAGAAGAAGCACCTGCCGCAGAAGAAGCACCTGCCGCAGAAGAAGCACCTGCCGAGAGCAACGAATAAAATTTGAAAAAAGAACGGAATCTTTCCGTTCTTTTTTATCTTGACAATCAGAGTGTCTTTTATTATAATAGAAGTGAAATCCAAGATCCGAAAGGCGGTTTCTTATGAAAAAACAGACAGTACTTTTCCTTGCGATCCTGCTTTTTGCTTTGACGGTCTCGGCGTCTGCGCTGACCGGTGAAAACTATGCCGCTTTTTCAAGCCGCGGTGCCGACTTCCCGTTGCAAACGCATTTTGCCGGTGACGCCAACGGCGACGGCGTTGTGGATCTGCGCGACGCTGTTTCGGTATTGCGTTATCTCGGCGGCGTGCAGCGTAATATTTCGCGCGACGGCATTGATGCGGACGGCAACGGCGAGGTCAATCTTTTGGACGTTTTGCAGGTACTCCGTTATTGCGTCGGCGATATCGTGTCTGACACGAGCGGCGTTCCTTTTGGCACACTTGTCGAATAAATACAAAGATCCGTTGCCTTTCGGCAACGGATCTTTTTGCTGTTTGCGGGCAGATCACACTTTTTTTGCAAGGGCGTCCAGCGCACTTGCAAGATGCTCGCGATACCCGTCGATGGCGCTTTGCGGATAGGTGAGCGTGACAATGCCGGACAGTCCGCAGAGCCACGCGTAAAACTGGGGGCTGAGAAAGACGCGGACCGAAACGTCAAACTCGTTTTTGCCGCTCTGCCGAAAGGTCGGCGTCGTACCGAAACGGTCGACAATAACGCCCGCTGCTTCTTCTTTGCAGTGCAGGGTGACAAGGCAGTCCTGCCCACCGAACATCCCAAAGGATTTTGCTTCGTATTCGCCCTTGTCGGCGCGCGCAAAAGTTTCACGCCCGAGGCGCGCTTTGGTCGTGAGGGCGGCGTTTTTTATGCGGTCGAGCCGAAAGTGGACGATTTTTCCGAGATCGTCCACGGCGACAAGATAATAATTCTTATCATTCCAGATGAAGTCCCAGGGGCTGACCGTGTATACTTTTCCCGGATGCGCCTCGACAAACTCTTTATTGCGGTTGTATTTGTAATAGGAAAACGTGATCTGCAGGTTTTCGTCCATCGCCGCCTGCACGGTGTTCAAATTGTAGTAGATGGATTCGTTGGCCATTTTGATGTGTGCGCCGGCACATTGATTTTTGAGGGCGGTACGCTCGTAGCGGCTGGCTTCTTTTGAGAGTTTGCCGATGAGTTCGTCGCTTTTTTTCTTGGTGATAAAACGGGCGGAGCCGATGATGTCGGCAAGCATCAGCAGTTCCTCGCTTTGAAAGGTGCGCCCCGTCAGGCGGTAGCCGTGATTTCGCTCGTATTCGATCTCAAAGTCGGTATAGTCGTTGATGAGTTTGATGTCGTCACCGACAGATTTTCGCTCGGCGTTGATGCCGCGGCGCTCCAGGGCGGAAATCAACTGCGGCATGGTGATCGCGTGCGTTTCGTCGGTTTCTTCTTTCAAGATCTGCAAGGTCGTATACAGTTTCAGCTTTTGGTTTTCCGATTTTGCCATAGTCCCCTCCGCCGGTGAAAAACTTTATTTTTATTCTACAACGCGGAAAAAGACCTGTCAAGTGCCGTGTGTACCGATATTTTTATCACCGGTGATATAAAAAATGAATTCCGCGCACCGAGATTGTGAAGAAAATGTCAAACTCCGCAAAAACCGACGACATCCCCGTCGCGGATTTTGTACGGATTTTCCTTGAAAAATGCGACTTTCTATTGACTTTGCGGCAGGGAATATTATATAATTATTCTGTAAAACAATGGGCAAAGGATGCCCGACAAAAAATTAAATCGAGGTAAGAAAAAAATGAAAAAAGTAGTTACGTTCGGTGAACTCATGCTGCGTCTCACCCCTCCGGGCCGTGAGATGATCCTCCAAACCCCGAATATGGTTTGCACGTTCGGCGGCGCGGAAGCCAACGTTGCGGTCGCTGTCAGCGCATACGGCGACGAGGCAAAGTTTGTCACCGCACTCCCGAACAACGATCTCGGTCGTGCAGCCGTAAACGAACTTCGCCGTTTCGGCCTTGACACTTCTGCCATTCAGATGACCGGCAAGCGTCTCGGCCTTTACTTTACCGAAACCGGATCGAATATGCGCCCCTCCAAAGTTATTTACGACCGCGACAATACCGCGATCGCCGCTGTAAAGCCCGGTGACTTTGACTGGGATGAGATCCTGAAAGACGCCGACTGGTTCCACGTGACCGGGATCACGCCCGCCCTGTCCGAATCTCTCTGCGCTGCAACCGTGGAAGCACTCAAAAAGTGCAAAGAGAAGGGTATCACCGTTTCCTGCGACCTCAACTACCGCAAGAAACTTTGGAAGTGGGGCAAAGAACCGATCGAAGTTATGCCGGAGATCGCGCAGTACGTTGACTATATGATCGCCAACGAAGAGGACTGCCAGAAGTGCCTCGGCATCAAGATGGAGACCGGTGTGGACGCCGGCAAACTCAACGTTGAGATGTACAAGGATCTTGCCAAGATCGTTATGGACAGATTCCCGAACGTCAAGGCACTTGCCGTTTCGCTCCGTGAAAGTGTCAGCGCAGACCACAACAACTGGTCGGGCGTCCTTGCTTACCGCGACGGCGACTTCCATCACAGCCGCACCTACGCCATCACCAACATCGTTGACCGCATCGGCGGCGGCGACTCGTTCGGCGGTTCGCTCATCTACGCGCTCCGTCACTTCGGCGACGACCGTCAAAAGGTCATCGAATACGCGATCGGCGGCAGTGCGCTCAAGCACACCGTTTACGGCGACTTTGTCCGCTACACCAAAGAGGACGTCGAAAACCTCATCGCAGGCAGCGGCAACGGCCGTATCCAGAGATAATTCTCTAAAATTTGATTTTTGAAAGGAAACACGACTATGGAAATTCTCAAGCATTCGGTCATTCAAAATATGCATAAAAACGGACTGATCGGTATCGTCCGCGATAACAACGAAGAGGACGCGATGACTCGTACCCGCGCCATTATGGACGGCGGCGTTACCATCCTTGAGATCTCGATGAGCACGCCCGGCGCGCTCCACATCATCGAAACGATTTCAAACGAGATCAAAGAAAAGCACCTCGACGTATACGTCGGTGCAGGCACGGTGCTGGATCCCGAAACCGCAAGAGCTACCATTCTTGCCGGCGCTTCTTTCATCCTCGCGCCGAACTTCAATCTTGAAGTGGCAAAGATGTGCAACCGCTACTGCATCTGCTATATGCCCGGCGTGCAGACCTTTACCGAAATCATTACCGCGATGGACGCAGGGTGCGACATCGTCAAAGTCTTCCCGGCAAGCGCGGTTGGCGTCGGCTTTATCAAGGCTGTGATGGGTCCTCTGCCGCAGGCAAGATGCATCCCGGTCGGCGGCGTCAATATCGACAATATCGAAGCGTGGTTCAATGACGGCGCATACGCCGTTTCGCTCGGCTCGGGGCTGACGCATCCGACCAAGGGCACCTGTGACTACGACGAGATCAAAAAGCACGCCGAGGCGGTCGTTGCCAAAGTAAGAAGCTGCAAGCGCAAGTAATTCCAAAGCCATGGGATTTACACAGATCGAAAAGGATATTTATCTTTTACGTCTGCCGTTTGGCGGGACAACGACCGGTGTGATTCTCCTTTGCGGCACGCAGAATATTTTGATTGACGCGGGCGGCAGTGCCGCGCTCGTCGATGAAGAGATTCTCCCTGCATTGGCAGAGCGCGGTCTTACCCCCGCGGATATTTCGGTTTTGACTTGCACGCATACGCACGGCGATCATATCGGCGGTTTTGCGCGCCTGCGGGAAGCGGGCGTGCGCAAAATCGCGGTGTACGCACGTTCGGCGGATAAAGTCAGAGATCCCTTGCATTATAATATCGAGATCCGCAAAGCCTTTCCAAAGAACAGCCCGCCCCCGTCGGCAGGGCTTGTCGGCACGAATGTGGACGAGATCCTTTCGGACGGCGACCTTGTCGGCGGCAGACTCCGCCTTGTGGCAACGCCCGGGCACGACGACGACGCGGTTTGCTTTTTCGATGAAGTGACGAAAACGCTGATCTGCGGCGACTCGGTGCAGCACAACGGCACGCTCGTGCAGGGGTGCGGCGCATATATGAGTCTCCCCGATTACCGTGCCTCGATGCGGCGCCTGCTTACGTTTGACGCCAACGCCGTGATTTTGGGGCATCCGTTCTTGCCGCACGGCGACGTCGTGCGCGGGAGGGAACAAGTGCGCGCGTTCTTTGCGGAGGCGCTGGATCTGACCCGGCGCTACGGCGATTTTGTCCGCAAAATGCGGCAGGCAGGCGTTTCGGATATTGCAGAGATCGCAAAAGCGCTCGTCGATGACGTCGGCGGCGTACAGCCAAAGCACCTCTTTTTGCCGATGTATACGGTGCGAGAACATTTGAAGGAGATCCAATGAACGCGGCGGTGCAGATACTGGACGCTATCCGGAGCGGAAAAGGTACGGCGTCCAAAAAAGACATCAAAGAAGCCACCGGTCTTGCGTGGGGGACGATGTGCAAGGGCGTGGATATGCTCCTTGCCCGCGGCTACGTGCTTGCTCTGCGCGAAAAACCGAACGGGCGCGGCCGCCCGACCGTTCCGCTTTGCATCAACGGCGACGCGGCGTATTATGTCGGACTGGATATCGGCGCCGCGCACACACGCGCCGTGGTTTGCAATCTTTCGTTTCAGACTGTATTTATGAACGAAACGGATACGGCATTCTACACGGACGCCGCTTCGTTTTTTGATAGGTTGAGAGCGCTTGTGGAAAGCGCGATCACGCAGGCGCGTATCGAACGCGCAAAACTCCGTGGCATCGGCGTTTCGGTGTCGGGCAATGTGGATTTTGAGGGGGGCGTGCTGGTATCGGCGCGCAACTTCGGCATTCCGTGGGGCGCGGATCTGCCTCTTGCCGAAAAACTCGGCGCCGCGTTCGGCGTGCCGATCTACGCGATGACTACGCAGGCCGCCGCCTCTGCCGCCGAATATCACTTCGGTGAGATGGCGGGCTGTCCGAACCTCTTGACGGTGGGGCTGGGCGTCGGGATCGGCTCGGGCGTCGTGTCCGAGGGGCAGTTGCTCATCAGCCGCCCGGAGCGGCCGGTGGGATATATCGGGCATATGCTCATCAGCGGAAACGAAAACGTCTGCACCTGCGGTTTTCGCGGCTGTCTGGAAGCCTATTCGGGCGGCGCTTCGCTTGCCCGCGTGGCAAAAGAAAAATTCCCGCGGCGCAAAGATTTTACCGACGCGCACGCGATGGATGTCCTCGCCGACGAGGGGGATCGGGACGCGATGCAGATCCTCGATACGGCGGCGTCTTACAACGCGGCGGGCATCGCAAGTATGATCCAGCTTTATATGCCCGAGGCGGTCGTGTTCGGCGGAGGTCAATGCCGCGCGGACGGCTATCTGTATCAAAAAACGATTGCCGGGGTGCAAAAAATATTGCCGAGGGAACGTCTTGCGCATATCAAAATCGGAATAACGACGCTCGGCAAGTACCAGTCGGCGCTCGGTGCGGCGCGGCTGGTGTATGAACAGGAATTCGGAGAAAACAAAAAATAATTTTACGGAGGAATTTTCCAATGAACAGAAATGTACTTGTCACCGGTTCTTCGACCGGTATCGGTGCCGCCACCGTTGTGGCGTTTGCCAAAAACGGTGACAACGTAGGGATCACCTACAACAAAAACCCCGAGGCAGCGCAGAAGATCGCTGAAAAATGCCGTTCTTTTGGCGTTCGTGCCGAGATCTTCGGCGGCGATATTTCCAAGCGCGAAGTGGTCGAACAGATGATGGCTGATTTCTTTGCCAAGTTCGGCACGATCGACGTCCTCGTCAACAACGCCGGCGGCGCGCTCAAAATGCCGGAGGGCGGATTTGAGAAAATGCCGCTCGACTACTGGGAAAGCCAGGTCAACCTCAACCTCAACGCACCGGCGTACTTCTCGCATTTCGCAATGAAGAATATGATCGAGAATAACATCAAAGGTTCGATCGTTAACATCAGCTCGGTACACTCGCAGGTCACCTGGGTCAGAAGAAAGACCCTGCCGTACACCGCGTCGAAAGCCGGTCTCAATATGTTTACCAAAAACCTCGGTATCGAAGCCATCCACTACGGCATCCACGTCAACGGCATCGCTCCCGGCTTTATTGCCACCAAAGCGACCGACCGCTACGATCAGGCTGACCTTGAAAAAGGCTTTCTCCGCAAGATCCCCGCGGGCTTCCTCGGCTGTGTAGACGACATCGTGCCGATGATCCTCTTCCTCTCCGACAACGAGACCAACCGTTTCATCGTCGGCGAGACCATCGTGATCGACGGCGGTCAGTCGGTGGACGGCGCGATCGACAAGATGCTCGACGATGACAATCCTGTCAACCCGTTCAAACTCAAGGTCGACATGGAACACTACATCAAAACCCCGAAAGACAACTAAAAACAAAATTTTTTACATAGGGAGAAGAAACAATGCTGAAAAAGAAAAAGTATGAAGACATGCGCTCCTGCTGGGAATTCGGCGAAGCAGAGGAGTGCCGCCGCGGCTTGATGTACGGCATGGGTTACACCAAGGAAGAAATTGAGAGACCGCTCATCGGCGTCGTCAATTCCTGGAACGAGTATAACCCCGGTCACGTTCATCTTGACAAACTCGCACAGCGCGTAAAACAGGGCGTCCGTGAGGCAGGCGGTCTTCCGCTGGAAGTTATGACCACCGGTATCTGCGACGGTATGGTACTGAAAGATCCTAAGTACATCGAAGTTCCGTCCCGTAACTCGATCGCCGACCAGGTGGAAATGACCGTAGACGGAAACTTTTTCGACGGTATGGTCCTGCTCTGCACCTGTGACTCTATCGTCCCCGGTTATCTGATGGCTTGCGCACGCCTTGACATCCCTGCGATCATCGTCACCGGCGGTTATATGCCGCTCGGTCTGCATAAGGGACGTGAAGTTCTCCACATCCACGCACAGGATAAGGTCGGCACCGCCGCAAAAGGCGCGTGGAACGAGACCCTGCCGAATATGGACGAATACAACAGCCTGATCAAAGATTCCTGGGGCATCTGCGGCGGTTGTACCTCGATGACCACCGCAAACTCGATGTGCATGATGGCAGAAGCGCTCGGTATGACCCTGCCGAACAACTCGTCCTCCTGCGCGACCGGCAGCCGCATTTACAACATCGCGTATGAGGCAGGCAAGCAGATCATGAACCTCGTTGACGAGGGCATCACCGCTCGTCAGATCATCACCGAAGCCGCCGTGAAGAACGCGATCAAGATCGATATGGCAGTTGCGGCTTCTTCCAACCTGATCCTGCACATGCCCGCGATTGCAAACGAAGCAGGTCTCGGTCACATCTCCTGGTGGAAGTATTTCGACGAAGCGTCCAACGAGATCCCGCTGCTCTCGCACCTCGCACCTTCCGGCATCTACAACGTCAAGGACTTTGACCTTGCCGGCGGTATGACTGCCCTGATGAAGAATATGGAATCCGTCCTCGATATGGACGTCATGACCGTTACCGGTAAGACGCTCCGCGAAAACGTCAAGGATGCGGAAGTCTATCTGCCTGACGTTATCCACACGCTCGACAACCCCGTTATGACCGAGCCCGGCATCGGCGTCCTCTTCGGCAACCTCGCTCCCGAAGGCGCGATCATCAAGATCGCCGCTGTTCCGAAGAACCTGATGACCGGTTACAAGGGCACCGCGCGCGTATTCGATTCGCTGGATGCCGCGCTCACCGCGCTCCGCAGCGGCAAGATCAACCCCGGCGACGCCTGCGTCGTCCGCTTCCTCGGTATGAAGGCGCGCTTCGGCACCACCGCATTCACCTTCCAGGAAGAACTCAAAGGACATGCTGAACTCTTCAACTCCTGCGCCGTCATCACCGACGGTCGTTTCTCGGGTGGTTCTTCGGGTCTGTCTGTCGGCTACGTATCTCCCGAGGCGGCGCTCGGCGGACCGCTCGGCGTTGTCAAAGAGGGCGATACGATCGCGATCGACGTCACGAACCGTAAGATCGACCTCTGCATTTCGGAAGAAGAGATGGCAAAGCGCCTCTCCGAGTTCCATTGGGAATTCCCCGCAAGCAACTACCAGAGATATCTCCGTCTGTTCGTTAAGAACGTCGGCTCGATGGCACAGGGCTGCGTTTGGGATTGCTGATCTGAAATATAAGGCACGCAAGGCGCCCTGCGGCGCCTTGCGATGCACTTTGTGAGAAAGAAGAGCAAAATGAAGTATACCGTAGAGAAAACCGACGTGCTGATCATCGGCACGGGACTTTCGGGTCTTATGTGCGCACGCAGCCTCAACAAGAAAAAGCCGGGGACAAAGATCTTGATGCTCGGCAACGGGCTCGGCGCCTCTCCCTACGTCCACGGCTTCAATATGCCCCCCCTAAATCCGGAGGACTCCACCGCCGCATTTGAGAAAGATACCTTTCTCGGCGGCAGAGAGCAGAGCAAGCCGGAGCTTGTAAAACTCCTTTGTGAGGGACCTGAAAAACTGTTGCCGATCCTCGGCGAACTCGGCATTGAGTTCAATCGGAAAGGCGGGCAGTATTCGCTGATCCGTCCGCTCGGCTGTTCGTATCCGCGTGTGGCAAGCGTCGGCAATCATACCGGCGTCGCTATCATGAATGCGATCCGCGCCGAATTTGCGGCGGCGGACAACATTACCGAGGTGCAGGACACCCGTGCGCTTCGTCTGCTTTGCAGGGACGGGCGCGTGATGGGCGCACTTTGCTATTCGGTCAAAGAAAACCGCTTCTTTTACGTGGCGGCAGAGGCGGTCGTCCTCGCGTGCGGCGGCTTTTGCAATATCTATCCGTTTTCGACCAATATGGGCGACATCGGCGGCGACGGTATTGCCATGGCGTTTGGCGCAGGCGCACGTCTGATTGATATGGAGTTTATCCAGTTTGAGCCCTCGGCGGCCGTTGCGCCGCCGGCACTGCGCGGCAAGAGCGTCATTACCACGATGTTTTATGAGGGCGCGGTCCTCCGCAACAAAAACGGTGAGCGCTTTATGCTCGGTTACAGTAAAGACGGCGAGTGCGTCAACAAAGACGTCCAGGCAAAATGTATCTTTAAGGAGATCAAAGAGGGGCGCGGCACCGAAAACGGCGGCGTTTACTTTGATTGCACCGGCGTCGGACGCGAGCGCCTCAATGAACAGTACGACTCCTACGTCAAGCGCTATGCGGACGTCGGCATTGATATTGCCACGACCCCGTTTGAAATTGCCCCCGCACCGCATACCTCGCTTGGCGGCGCGGAGGTGGATACCGCTTGCCGTACCTCGGTCGAGGGGCTTTTCGCCTGCGGCGAGATGGTTGGCGGACTGCACGGTGCAAACCGTCTCGGCGGCAACGCGGGGCTGGAGACCATGGTGTTTGGACGCATCGCCGGTGAAGGCGTCGCCGATTTCCTTGGCGGCGCGGACAAAAACGAAGCGGATGCGGATGAAACGGCGGATTTTGTGGACGATACGCTCTCTCTTCTCGGAGAGACGCCGGTCACCGACGAATTTCTCGCGGACACGCGTGCGCGGATGCAAAAGATCCTCCTTGACAAACTCAACGTACTTCGCTGCGGGGATGAACTTGCAGATGCGATCGACGAACTCGGCGACCTGATGGGTGAGTTTGATGAACGTTCGCTTGCCGATGCGCCGCCGGATCTCGCATTTCGCACGGTTCGTCTCGTCAACGATTTGCAGACCGCGTATCTCCTTGCGCTCGCCGCGTATGAGCGGCAAGGATCCAATGGCTGTCACGTCCGTACCGACAGTATAGAGGAGAAGGAAAAGTACAGAGTCGTTCTCCAAAATACGGTGGACGGCGTCCTTGTAACCAAAGAAAAAATCTGATCTATTTCAGTCAATTTCAGAAAGGAATTCAACAATGAAAAAGGTTGTTATTAAAAGAAACCGCTATGTTGACTCCGTATCTCTGATGGCAGTTGGCGACAAAGTCACAAAACTCCCCGGCATCACCAATGCCGAGGCGCAGATGTGTACGCCCGCCAACCTCGAAGTGCTTGTCGATGACCTCGGCTATGAACTGCCCGAGGTTTCCGCAAACGACCTCGCCCTTGCCGTTACCGGTGATACCGAGGAGCATATCGAAGCGGCGCTTCAGATGATCACGGATATTATCGACCATAAAAACGCAAGCGGCAGCGCGCAGTACAACGCGATCGAAGAGATCGACCTGCGCGAAGACGGCTACGATCTTGCGCAGATCTCTCTGCCGGGTGAATATGCCGCCGCAGAAGCGATGAAAGCCCTCAAAATGGGACTTGACGTCTTCATTTTCAGCGATAACGTTTCTCTGGAAGAAGAGGCAGAACTCAAGCAGTTCGGCGCAAAGCACGGCAGACTCGTTATGGGTCCCGACTGCGGCGTCGGCTTGATTTCGGGCGTTGCGCTCGGCGCGGGCTCGATCGTCAAAGACGGTCCGGTCGGCATCGTCGGCGCGTCCGGCTCGGGCTGCCAGGAGGTTGCCTGCATCGTTGAGCGCCGGGGACTCGGCGTTTCCTCGATCATCGGCACGGGCGGACACGACCTGCTCCCCGAAATCGGCGGTCTCACGATGATCGCGGGGATGCGCCGCCTCGAAGACGATCCCAAGACAAAGGTCATCGTGCTTGTTTCCAAGCTTGCAAACCTTGAGGTCATGGGCAAGATCCTCGACATCGCAGACAAACTTTCCAAACCCGTCGTTGCCATCTTCCTCGGCGGCGATGAAAAACTCTTTGAGGGGCACAGCGTACACGGCGCGTTCAGCCTGGAAGAGGCGGCGCTCAAAGCCGTTGAACTCTGCACCGGCAAAAAGCCGGACGCGGGCTATACCGACGCGCAGATCGCAGATCTCGTCAAATCCAAGGTTTCCGCGCTGAAACCCGAACAGAAGTACGTTCGCGGTCTGTTCAGCGGCGGTACGTTTACCGAAGAGGGGATGATCTACTACACCCAGCACAACAAGGGCGTAAAACTCAACTCCAACCTCAAGACCAAGTATGCAGAGCAGCTCAGCGACCACGGCACGAGCATCGGTCACTGCATCCTTGACCTCGGCGCGGAGGACTTCACCGCAGAAGCGCCGCACCCGGTATTTGATCCGAGCCTGAAACTCAAGAGATTTAAGAAGGAAGTTGCCGATCCGACCTGTGCGGTCATCACGATGGACTTTATCATGGGCCCCGGTGTTGCCGCCGATCCGGTCACGCCCTTTGCCAAGGCTTGCAAGGAACTGAAAGACGCAGGCAGCAACCTGATCTTCATCTCCAACGTCTGCGGCTCGCTGGAAGACCCGCAGGATACGCTCAAAGCCGAGAAGATGCTGCGTGACGCCGGCGTTATCGTGACCAAGAGCAACTATGAAAGCACGAAGATTGCAAGCGCATTCCTCGCTGCACTTGAAGAGAGGGGTTGATTTTGATGGCAGAAAAGAATTACAAGAGCGATTTGCGTGTCATCAATATCGGTACGCAGTTTTTCTATGACGCGCTCGAAGCGCAGGGCGTAAAGGCGACGCAGATCAACTGGCGTCCGCCGGTCAAGCAGAGCGAGGAAGTCAAAGCGGCGCTTGCGGCCGTTTCCACGCCCGAACTCAAAGCAAAGATCGACGCCGCAAACCAAAAGGCGGTACATTGCGTGATCGACTCTCAGCCGTTCCTCGTGGATATCCTTCCCGCGGGCGACGTCATCGAGGGGCTGGACGACTATACGATCATCCATTCCGGTCCTCCGATCAAATACGAGGACATGGTCATGCTGCATCAGCGCGGTATGGTCAGCGCCTGCCGTTTTGAAGGCTGGGCAAAGACCGATGAAGAGGCTGTCGAACTTGTCAAGAGCGGCAAGGTCAAGATCATCTCCGCGCTCGACACCAACACGGTCGGCGCCGGTACCGGTATCATTACAAAATCGGTCGCGATGTTCATTATCGAAGACCGCGCCACCGGTAAAATTTCGGCTAACTTCCCGGCAGAGGGCCCGAACCAGGGCGGCTTCTGCGGCTGGGGGCTCTACTCAGAGGAAATCGCAGATTATCTCCGCCGTATGCGCGAGGAATTCTTCCCGGTCATGCGTGCGGTACTCAAAAAGATGGGCGGCATGGCGGTCAAGCCGATCCTTGCCGAGTCCTTCCAGATGGGCGATGAAAACCACACCCGTCAGACCGCGACCGACCTGATCTTTGACAAGAAGATCCTGCCCGAACTGTTCAAACTGCTCGCCGATGAAAACAGCGGCTTTACCAAAGAGCAGATCATGGATACGCTCGACTACATCGTGGAAACCCCGCGTTTCTTCCACTGTATCGGTCAGGGCGCAAGCCGCAGTGCAATGCTCTCTGCCGTCGGCACCGAATACTCCTCGATGGTCACCGCGATCTGCGGCAACGGCGTAGAGTTCGGCATCAAGGTCGCAGGTCTTGGCGATAACGAGTGGTTCACCGCACCCGCACCGCTGATGAAAGGGCGTTACACCTCCTCCAAGTTTACCGAAAAGGATCAGCTCCCCTGGATCGGCGACTCCTGCGTTGTCGAATGTGCAGGTATGGGCGGTCTTGCGGCGGCTGCCAGCCCGATCGTTTGCAGCCTGCGCGGACTCAAACTCAAAGATGCGATCCATATCACCCGTGAGATGGAAGAAATTTGTATCGATCACAACCCGGCGTTCCCGGTCCCGAACCTCGACTTTGACTTCCTGCCGGTCGGCATTGATATCATGAAGGTCATCGAAACCGGTATCTGCCCCGAGATCCACGGCGGTATGTTCAACTATCAAGGCGGTCTGATCGGCGCAGGTTCTGCCCGCGTTCCGATGCAGTGCTTTGAAAAGGCGATCAAGGCATTTGCAAAGAAATACGCAAATAAGTAAAATAACAACAAAAAACGTGGAAAACTTTTGTTTTCCACGTTTTTTTCCATCCCCGGTGGGGATCTCGGCGTTGAAAATGTTTAGAATGATCTTACGCTCATATTTCCCTCCGCCCACTCGGCAAGGACGCCCGCAAATTCGCGCACGGTAAAGTGCAAAAGGAGCGGATCGAGAGCGGCGGCGGCGACCCCGCGGATCTCATATCCGCTGTTTTGCGCCTGTGCCAGCGCAAGCGCACGATAGACGTGATATGAAGCGGTGAGGATACCGACCTTTTGCGGTCGGTCCATCGCGTCAAGCAGGGCGAGCGAATTGCGGATATTCTCTTTGGTATCGCGGGAGGCCTCTTCCAAAATCAGGCGATCCCCTTCAATGCCTCTTGCGGTCAGTTCGCGAAACATACATTCCGCCTCGGTGATGTTTTCCCCCGCGCCGCGGCCGCCGGAGAGGACGGCAAAGGTCCCGGGATGCGCCGTGAGATAAGCGCAGGCAGCGTCAATGCGAAAGCGCAGGGCGCGGCTCGGTCTGTCGCCGTGGACGCCCGCGCCGAGAACGATGATGCAGTCCAGGTCGTCGCCGCCGGTATCCGCCATATGGAACACGATCTGCGCCTCGACGAGGAGAAACAGCGCAAGCGCCAGGAAAAAAAGGACAAAGATCGCGGTTTTCAGCGGCGCGGGGAGGGGCAGTGCGCCGTATTTGCACGTTAAAAGCCCGCCGGCGAGACACACGACGCCGCAAAGCGCCCAAAACCAAATAAACGAAAGGTGAAATCCGCCGTCCGCCCCGACGATGAGATAATAGGCAAACGATAGGACGGCGAGCGAAAACCAAATGGCGCACTTTGTCGTTTTTTTCAGTTTCATAAACACCTCCGCAAATAAAAATGGAGCAGACACTTAAAACTAAATGCCTGCCCATCTTTTTTTTGTTTGTCAAATTCAGATCGCGCGTTCGACCTTGCCCGAACGGAGACAACGGGTACAAACGTAGATCGTTTTCGGCGTACCGCCGACAACAGCCTTGACCTTGCGGATGTTGGGCTTCCAGGTTCTGTTGGTCTTGCGGTTCGAGTGAGAAACATTGTGACCGAAGACAACGCCCTTGTTGCATACGCTGCACTTTGCCATAAGAATTGCACCTCCTAATAGATACGATATATATCCAAAATATTTTTATTTATCAAACAACATCGAATATTATAGCACGGCAAAATGAAAAAAGCAAGAGAAATTTTCATTTTTTTCAAAAAAATCATTTTGCGATGCACTTGCCGATGACAGACTGATTTTCCACCGCGCTCGGCACGACTGCGGCGGTGACGCCGTGCAGATCCTGTGCGGATTTGACGCGCACTTCGATATAGGAGGGCGTATGCCCGCTCCAATAGGCGCCGTCGGTCTGTTCAAAGAGGACGTCCAGCGGCTTTCCGCTTTGCACGACCTCTGCTAAGATCTTGTTTGTTGTATCGGCGCAGGCGGAGATCAAAACCTGTACGCGGCGGTGTTTTTCCGCCTCGTCCACCTGATTTGGCATCTCTGCGGCCGGCGTGCCCGCGCGCCTTGAGTAGGGAAAAACGTGTACGTCCAAAAAGCGTGCCGCTTTGGCAAAAGCAAGCGTTTCTTCAAAGTCTTCTTCGCTCTCGCCGGGAAAGCCGACGATAAAATCGGTGGTGAACATCGCGCCGGGGATGGCGGCGCGCAGTGCCGAGAGCGCGCGCATTGCCATTTCGGCGTTGTATTTGCGGCGCATGGCGGCAAGCGTGCGGCTGCAGCCGCTTTGCATCGACAAATGAAAATGCGGACAAAGTTTTTCGGCGCTCTTGATTTTTTCGAGAAAGTCGCCGCGCAGGATCAGGGTCGGCTCGAGAGAACTGAGGCGAATGCGCGAAATGCCCGGGAGTTCGTTTACCGCAAGGATGAGGTCGGCAAGGCTCTCGCCCGTGTCGATACCGAAAGAAGCGACTTCAATGCCGGTCAGCACCACTTCTCGGACGCCACCCTCCGCAAGCGTGCGGACTTCTTTCAATGTCTCGGCAATGCTGCGGGAGCGCACGCTGCCGCGCGCGTCCGGGATCTTGCAATAGGTACAGCGGTTATCGCACCCGTCCTCGATCTTGACGTAGGCGCGTGTACGCGGCGCATGGGAAATGCGCATCTGCTCATAAGCGGCGCCGTCCAGCGGCGCGATTTCGATCTTCGACACGTCTTCGCCGCGCAAGAGATCCAGCGCACGGTCGATGACGCGGAGTTTTTCCGCGCTGCCGCAAACGTAGTCCACGCCGTCGATGGCGGCGATCTCTTCGGGCGAGACCTGACTGTAACAACCGCAGACCAAAATTTTGGCGTTTGGCGACTCTTTTTTTGCGCGGCGGATGGTTTGGCGGCACTTGCGGTCGCCCTCGGCGGTGACGGTGCAGGTGTTGATGATGCAGACGTCACAGGGGGCGTCCTCCCCTGCCGGGAAAAAACCGCGGCGCAGTCCTTCTTCGAGGATGGCTTCGCTTTCATATTGGCTGACCTTGCAGCCGAGCGTATAGATCTTCAGGGTAAAATGCATTTTGCTTCTCCTTGATGCGGGATTGCTTTTATAGTACCATAAAAATCAAATTTCGTAAATAAAAAAGGCGAAAAAAACTTGCGCTTTGTCGGAATATATAGTATAATGCTAAATAGAAAATTTACAGCCGAATGGCGGTCAGGAGAACACGATGAGTGAATTGCACATTTTTAATCACCCGCTGATTGCGCACAAACTTTCGATCATGCGCCAAACCCAAACCGGGTCAAAGGATTTCCGCGAACTTCTCAACGAAATCGCGATGCTGATGGGGTATGAAGTTACCCGCGACCTTCCGCTGGAAGATTATGAGATCGAGACCCCGATGGAAAAGATGGTCGCAAAACGCATCTCGGGTAAAAAACTTGCCATCGTCCCGATCCTCCGTGCAGGTCTCGGTATGGTAGACGGGCTCCTCAAACTCGTCCCCGTGGCAAAAGTCGGTCACATCGGTCTTTACCGCGATCCAGAAACACATAAGCCGGTCGAATACTACTTCAAGATGCCGGAGGATATCAAAAACCGCATCGTCATCGTGGTCGACCCGATGCTTGCTACCGGCGGCAGCGCCATTGACGCCATCGCCATGCTCAAAAAACGCGGTGTGACCCATATCCGCTTTATGTGCCTCGTTGCAGCGCCCGAGGGCGTCCAGGCGCTCAGAGAAGCGCATCCCGACGTCGATATCTTTGCCGCAGCCCTTGACCGTCAGCTCAACGGCAACAAGTATATCCTGCCGGGGCTCGGAGATGCGGGCGACCGTATTTTCGGTACGAAGTAATTTATGCACGAACTGATCGTCGGTAAAAACGACGCCGGCCAACGGCTGGACAAGTTTTTGCAAAAGACTTTGTACGGTATGCCGGTATCTTTGATGTATCGTCTGATCCGGCAAAAGAAGATCAAAGTCAACCGTCGTCGTGCGCTCAATCATCAAATGCTTTGCGAGGGGGATCGTTTGCAGCTCTTTATCGGCGATGAGTTTTTCACCGCCGGTGAAAAGGGAAACGACGCCGCCTCGCTTTCCGTTGTACGCACTATGCCGGATATTCTCTATGAAGATGAAAATATCATCTTGCTGGATAAGCGCCCCGGCGTTCTCGTCCATGCGGACGACGCCGGGCAAAACGATACGCTCCTGTTTCACGCCAAGGCGTATCTGTATCAAAAGGGGGAATACGACCCGACGACCGAGCAGTCATTTGCCCCCGCGCTTTGCAACCGCATTGACCGCAATACCGGCGGCATCGTGATTCTGGCAAAAAACGCAGAGGCGCTGCGGGTGATGAACGAAAAGATCCGCGACCGGGAGATCTCCAAGTTTTATCTCTGTGCGGTACACGGCGTTTTGCGTGAAAAACATACCACGCTGTATGCGTGGCTCAAAAAAGACAGTAAAACCAATACGGTAAAGATCTACGACGCCGCGCACAAACCGCGCGACGCCAAGCGGATCGCCACGCGGTATACGGTGCTTTGCGAGCGCGGGGGCGACTCGCTCCTGGAAGTGGAACTTTTGACGGGGCGCACACATCAGATCCGCGCGCAGTTTGCCGCTGTGGGGCATCCGCTCCTCGGCGACGGCAAGTACGGCGCAAACGGCGAGGATAAAAAGCGCGGGTACAAGTATCAGGCGCTTTATTCCTATCGCCTGCGCTTTGATTTTGCAGACGCCGGCGGTCCCCTCGGCTATCTTGCCGGAAAGCAATTTGAACTGCCGCGCACGCGTATATGGTTCGTTTCGGATTTTACGGACGGAAAGGAAGAAGAATAATGGTACAGATCGAAATGGAAAACGGCGGGATCATCAAAATCGAACTTGATCCCAAGGCGGCGCCGATCACGGCGGCAAATTTTGAAAAGCTCGTCAAAGAGGGCTTTTATGACGGGCTGATCTTTCACCGCGTGATCCGCGGCTTTATGATCCAGGGCGGCGACCCGACCGGCACGGGCTGCGGCGGCGCGGGGGAGAATATCGAGGGCGAATTTGCCATTAACGGGCACGATAACCCGATTTCGCATGTGCGCGGCGTGATTTCGATGGCGCGCTCGCAAAATCCAAACTCCGCGTCCTCACAGTTTTTCATCATGCACGGCGACGCGCCCTATCTTGACGGGCAGTATGCGGCGTTTGGCAAGGTGGTCTCCGGTATGGAAGTCGTGGATGAGATCGCCGAGGTCCTGACCGATGACAACGACCGTCCGCGGATCGATATGCGGATGAAAAAAGTGACTATCATTTGAGTTTGACGGTGAAATTATGAAAATCGAACGGATCGCTCTTTCTGACGACGGCAGAGTCTATATGGACGCGTATCTGCCGGACAAAAGCCCCGAGATGCCGATGATGGATACGCGCCCCGCGATGATGATTTGTCCCGGCGGCGGATACGGCTTTACCTCCGACCGTGAGGCAGAACCCGTGGCGCTGACCTTTCTCGCGGCGGGATATACCGCGTTTGTCCTGCGGTATTCGGTCAAAGAATATGCCGCTTTCCCGAATTCGCTTTGCGATTTAATGCGTGCGATGGCGCACGTGCGGAAAAACGCCGCGCATTTTTCGATCGACGCGGATAAGATCGGCGTCATCGGTTTTTCGGCGGGTGGTCATCTTGCCGCTTCGCTCGGCGTGTTCTGGCAGGATGCGGAAATCTTGCAGACGGCGGGCTGCGCGGCAGAGGACGTGCATCCAAACGCGCTTCTCCTCATTTATCCTGTCATCGACGTGGCAAGCCGCACGCACAGCGGCACGGCAAAAAATCTGGTACAGAACACGCCGGAAGAGGAAAAGGCCGCACTTTATGAAAAACTCTCCCTGCAAAACAGGGTCGGGTCGCACGTTCCGCCAACCTTTATCTTTTCTACCTTTTACGATAATGCGGTTCCGGTGGAGAGCAGTCTTTGGTTTGCAGAGGCGCTTGTGCAAAATGAAATTCCGTTTGAGTTGCACATCCCGCAGGACGGCGTACACGGGCTGGCGCTTGCCAACCGGGTGACCGCGCGTACCCCTGACGGGCTGAATGCCGGCGTTGCCGAGTGGCCGCGCCTTGCGACGCGCTGGCTGGACAATCTCTTTGGTATGAATGCGATGTCCCCGCGCGTCTACGACCCTGCGTATGGCCGCAAACGCCCGTTTAAGTTTTGAAACGATTGAAAAATGAAAAAAAGAGAGCCGATCTCATCAAAATCGGCTCTCTTTTTTACTTGTGATTACCAAACAAATCTCGACGTCTGATACTCGGGGAAGTCAGTGGTATTCGTGCGGTTTGCGGGCAGAGGCTGCGGGGTGACCGACGGGCCTTGCACCGTCAGGATATCCATTCCGCCCGCGGCGTCCTTGACAAACTGGATACGGTCGATACAGGTGCAAAGCGGGCGCACTTTCGTCGGAGAGTAGTTGCGCAGATAGATGATAAAATGCTCACTGCCGTCCGGCGAGGCAAAGACCGAGGCGGCGCCGACGCCAAACGCCTGGTCGTTGGAAACCAGGATCGGATTGTACTCATATTTGGTATAGGGGCCGAGTGGGCTCTTTGATGTGGCAAAGCCGGTGCCGTAGGTGGAATTGTAGTTGCCGCCCGAGTACATGAGATAATAGGTGTCGCCGTGGCGGATAAGATACCCGCATTCCACGACCGATGCTTTGGCATTTTCCCACGGCTCGGTAGCGACGAGGAGGAGTTTTTCGGTAGACAAGTCCAGTTTTGCAATACCGCCGTCCAGGGAAAGCTGTGCGCCGTAGAGTTTATTGCCGCCCGTCGTGCGTGCATAGATCAGGTAGACCTTGCCGTCCGCGTCCACAAACGGTTGACCGCCGATAAAGTCAAGTGAATCGGTCAAGGGGCGCTTGTCCGGATTTGTATACGGTCCCGTAATGGATTTTGAGCTCGCGTAGGCGGTCACGCCGGTGGTGCCGAGTTCTTCTGATTTTGCCATATAGAACATATAGTAGTCGTCGCCGTATTTGACGACGTTTGCCGCTTTGAAGATGCCGTCGCCAAACCCGTCGCCCGCGGTGAAGGCAAAGCCCTCATCTTTGAATACGCGGAAGTTTGTCGTTGAATAGCATTTTACGCCATTGTTTTGCGAGCCGTTTGCCGTGCCGAAGACGTAATATCTGCCACCTTCAAAGTAGATCTCCGGATCGGTGAAGTCTTCAAGGCAGGGATTGGTGTAGGTCTTTTCATCGGAGGGGGTGTGAGAGGAGAGGATCGGCAGACTTGCTGTTGCGCGTTCTGTGTATACGCCGCAAGCGTTGCCTTTGGCGGTGAGATTCAAGTTAAAGACGAAGTAGGGGTCAGTGTCAAACGGATTGTCACTGTAATAGAGCGATACGGCGCCGTTTTCATTGATGACGAGGAGTTGCGCTTCGTTTGTATACATGGTCATCTTGCGAGAGGCGACCGTGCGGTATACGGCGCCGTCTACCATAAAGAGGGTGATGCTGTTGTTTGCGCGATCAACGTCAAAGCAGTAGCCGGAGAGACTTTCGGGATTGCTGATATCACAGCCGAAATACAGGCTGATGTGGGCGTCCTCTTCCAGCGCAAAGTTTGCAAGCAGAGAATAGTCGGTCAGATTTGAGGTGCCGAATACCGCGCCTTGCGAGAACTTCTCGTTCCGCACCGTCGCGCCGCCGTGCAGGGTCATCGTATCATCAAACGCGTTTTCGGATACGATGGGCGAAAAACCGCGTGCACCGTGAATGGAGAGTTTGACCAGCCGCAAAACGTCGGTGAGCGTGATGGTACTGCTGGAATCCAGATCGGCTTTGGCGTTGTAGGTTTTTGAAAAGATACAGCGGAGCGCATACAAAACGTCGGCAAGCGAAACGTGCCCGTCGCCGTTGACGTCGCCGATGCTTTCGTACGCGGTTGGCGAGAGGATCTTTCCCGTCGTCCCTGTGCGGGAAAAATCGCGTTCCATCACCGTGTTTTCGATGACGGGAATGCGCGATGCGCGTGCATCGGCGATCCGTGCTTCGTCGGCTTTCCGAATGGCGTTTGCTTCGGCGTCGGAGAGCGAGTTTACAGTAAATTCGTCGGACGCCGCAGCGTTTACGCCTGCGGCGGTGTTAAACGTTAGTTTGCCGGTGATCTCCGATGCGGCGCCGATCGTTGTGGTTTTTGCAATATCGGCAAAGGCATTGATCGTGACGTCGCCTTCAATAGCGCCGCCGCGGCTTGCGCGGATGCCGGTTTGAAAGGTGCCGCCGTATACCGAAATGTAGATGTCGCCGGTCGTTTTCATGTCAGCGCCGGAAGCGCCGTTGACGCTGGAAACGAAATAGCCGTCGTAAATGAGAAGCGCACAGTCGCAATTTGTGGCGGAGTCGCCGCCCATATCCAGTGTGCTGTTAAAGATACCGCCATAGATGGCAAGCAATACGCCGCCTTCCTGCGGTGCGGAGGACGTACCGCGCGCGCCGCCGCGCACACGGAACCAGTTGCCGCTGTAAATTTCAACGAAACTGCCGTCGGACGAAGTGGCGCCGGTGCTGCCGGCGACGATGCCCGGATAGTTGAGCTGGTCGCTCGAGCGGGTGACGGTCAGATTTTCGCCGAAGCAGACGTAATTGCCGTGGCAGATAAATACAAGGTTGGTTGCGGTCACGCAGATGTCCAGATTTTCAAACTTGACCGCGCTTTTTATGGTGATATTGCCGGAAAGATTGATGATGGCGTTGCCCGTGCCGCCCGAGACCCGGTAATCCTCGTCGCCGACGGATGTGACGGTGATCATCCCCTGGGAGACGGGGAGTTCGGTCGTCGAAACGGTCAGCGGACCGCAGACAACGACTTTGCCGCCATAGGGAAGGGCGCGAAACGCCGCGTAGAGCGAGGCAAACGGACGCTCAAGCGTGCCGGCGTTTTCATCGCTGCCCGCGGCGGATACGTAAACGGTTTGTTCTGCGGCGTGCGTCAAAATCGCACAGCCTATGCCAAGCAAAAGCGCGGCAAGGATCAGCGGGAGTATCTTTTTCAGCATACTTACCTCCGGAAAAAATATATTTACGTTTTAATTTTAGCATTTTGCACCCGCTCTTGCAAGAGGTAGACAAAAATAAAGCAAAAAAGTGTAAAAGAAATCGCTTTTTTTGTAAAATTCATCACATTACGTTGTCGATATTTGCGGTGAGCAGATCGTGCAGATGCCCGAGCGCGGCTTTCAGACTTTCGCAGGCGTTGTGCCAGGCGGCGTAGTCATCGGACGTGGCGTAACTGCACAGGTCGGTGATCTTTTCTTCCACTTCGTCAAGGTGACCGTGCGGATGTACGAGCGAAATGACAAATTCGTTTTTCTCCCACGTATTTTTGATTTGATTTGCGGCGTCTTCGGCGGCGGGAGAGATGTGCGCGCCGTCGTCGTCAACGCTTTCCAAAAGATCAAGGATCTCGCCGATGGAGTTGAGGCTTGCGATCGTGCCGACGGCGCAAAAACCGATCAAAAGTGCGAGGCATATCAAAGCGGCGGTCAAAAGTTTCATTTATTTCTTCCTTACTATATATATATTGTCGCAGTCGTCTGCAGTCAGGATAAAAACGTCTTTTGCGGAAAGGTCGTGCTTTTGCAGAATGCCGTCAAGCCAGCGCCGGTTTTTACCGAGGTCGCAAAGCGTCTGCTTCTTGATTTTTCCGTCTACGATCACGGCGTGGACGATGCCCTTTTCACTGACGTTTATCCCAAGGTCGGCGGCGCTCGGCGGCGAGGCGTTTGCTCGCGGAATGACTGATAGTTTCCCGTTATTCTCCAAAATGGCGTAGTCTACGTCCTCGATGGTCGTCACGCCGCTTTGCCGCAGTTCGGTGAGTAGTTCTTCCACCGTCATGCGCGCGTCGGCAAGCGCCGCTTTGTCCACCTTGCCCCGTCGGATGAGATATATCGGACGCCCGAGGAATAACAGTTTTGCAAACTCAAACCGCGTTACAGAGTAGGATACGATGATTTCCAGCGAAACGATCAGCAGCATCGGCACGATGGCAAAAGTGAGTGGGATCTCTTGGTTGCCGATGGGCGCAGAGGCGATCTCCGAAATCAGAAACGTGGAAACAAGTTCGGAAACTTCAAGTTCGCCGATCTGTCGTTTGCCGGTCATGCGGATCGTAAAAATCAATAAAATGTAAATGATGGTAGCGCGGATCATGCCGGTCGCCACAGGTTCACCCCCAAATCAAAGGATATTGAAATTTTTGACGCGCCGCTTCCAAAATATTCATCTGCATAACAGTCGAAAAAAGGGAAAAACTTTGCAAAAAGCGCTTGACAAGGGAGAAAATGGGTGATAGAATAGACAAGCACTCGGGGGAGAGCGGCGGGATCAGCGCCGTGCGCCTGCGGGTGCGCTTACGCATGCGAAACTTTTTGAAAAAACTTTGAAAAAAGTCTTGACAAAGGGGATAGGATGTGGTAAGATAGGAAAGTCGCCGCGAGAGGGAAACCGCCGAGCGGAGGACGCCTTCGGTCATTGAAAATTGAACAACAAAACGAAAGAAGAAACACGAACTTGAAACAAAGTTGTGTGAAATCTCGAACAAGTCTTTTACGACACCAAGTAAAAAACTTATGCGAACAAGC
>JAFSUT010000102.1 GCA_017445085.1 Clostridia bacterium
AACGGCGTCTTCAACTTTGAGGGTGGTTGCTATGCAAAGGTCATTAATCTCGATAAAGAGTCCGAGCCGGACATCTACGGCGCCATCAAGCGCAACGCCCTGCTCGAAAACGTCACGCTCGACAAGGACGGCAAGATCGACTTTGCCGACAAGAGCGTGACCGAAAACACCCGTGTTTCCTACCCGATCGATCACATTGAAAAGATCGTCCGCCCGGTTTCGTCGGCGCCCGCCGCAAAGAACGTCATCTTCCTCTCGGCAGATGCGTTTGGCGTATTGCCGCCCGTTTCGATCCTCACGCCCGAGCAGACGCAGTATTACTTCCTCAGCGGCTTTACCGCAAAACTTGCGGGCACCGAGCGCGGCATTACCGAGCCGACCCCGACCTTCTCGGCTTGCTTTGGTCAGGCGTTCCTCGAACTGCATCCGACCAAGTACGCGGAGGAACTTGTCAAGAAGATGAAGATGAGCGGCGCAAAAGCTTATCTTGTCAACACCGGCTGGAACGGTACGGGCAAGCGTATTTCGATCAAGGATACGCGCGGCATCATCGACGCGATCCTCAGTGGCGACATCAACAAGGCGCCCACCAAGAAGATCCCGCACTTTGACTTTGAAGTACCGACCGAACTGCCCGGCGTTGATCCGAAGATCCTCGACCCGAGAGACACCTATACGGACGCGTCCGAATGGGAGAAAAAGGCGCTTGACCTTGCCGGCAGATTTGTGAAGAACTTTGAAAAGTATACCACAAACGACGCAGGTCGCGCACTGGTCAAAGCAGGTCCGAAAGTCGACTGATCAAAAGCACATACGAAAAAACCGTTGCCGCGCTCGGCAACGGTTTTTCTCGTATTTTCCTTGACGGCGCGCGGCGTTTTTGGTATACTGAAAGCAAAGAGGAGAAAAACGATGGAAAACATTGATTTTACCGGGGCAAAACGGCTGATGGACAGCGGGGCGCCTTACGTTTTGATCGACGTGCGCGATGAGGAAGAATACATCACGGGGCACGCCGCGGGCGCACTTCTGTTCCCTGTAGACGAGATCAGCGCCGCAACGGCGGCCGCCGCCGTCCCCGATAAGACGACCGCGATTTTGACCTACTGCCGCACGGGCAGGCGCAGTTTTGACGCCGCAAAAAAGCTGGAAGCGCTCGGCTACACCGCGGTCTACAACCTCGGCAGCCTTGTCGAGTGGCCCTACCGCCTGGAATACGGACTTTGACTTAAAAGTAAGGCAAGGAGGAGAAACCCAAAGATGCCGCAAAGGCACTGTTTCGGGCGGGTTCAAATTCGCGCCATCTTCCTAAAAAGGGGCTGTAAAAAACTCTGTTTTTTACAGCCCCTTTTTTGTTTGTTAAAAATCAGTACTCCAAAAGGAGTTTTTGCAGGGTGAAGAGCGCGTCGTCAAGTCCGAGGGACGCCGAGTGGCTGATATCGGCGGCGGCTTTGTCGATGATAACCTCCTCGCCGCTGAGCGTGCGCAGGGTGCGCAGGATATCGGCGAGCGAGAGTACGCCGTCGCCCGTGGCGTCGCCGTAGACGAGGAGCGGCGCGCCGCAAAAGGCGTAGGCGGTGTCCTTTTTCGCCGTAAATGAGAGTTTGCCGTCGTCCTCGGTAAAGTCGATCGGCAGGATAAACTCACCGACCATAGCGTAAACATGGGTCACGGTAAAGTCTTCGGGGGCTTCGATTTCCACCGGCACGGCAAGGCTTTCATCCCCGGTGGTCTCCACCGTCCAAAGCGCAAATTCGTTTTGGCGTGCGCGTGCGCCGACGGCGTCAAACAGGTCGCCCGCGGTAGTTTTCTTCGGTGTGGCGGTCACCTTTTCGATCGTTTCGTTCATCTTGTCGCCGCAGAGCGTGCAGGTATAAGTGCGAACGCCGGTTTCGGTGAGCGTCGGCGCTTTGGTGACTTCGCCGCTGTCATAGACGTGTGTGCAGAGGGTACGCGCCTCTGCCGCCGCACTCTCGACGGACAGGTAGGTTTTGCCCTGTCGCACGGCGTAAGCGCAAACTTTGTAGGAATAGACGCTGTACGGCGCAAGCGAAACGTCGGTATACGCCGTTTTATCGGTCGCGGTGAGGAGCGTATAATCGCTCTGCCCGGGCGCTTTGCGGTAGATGTTGTACCCGTCCGCGCCCGAGACCGCCGTGATCGTGAGCGAAAGCTTGCCCGCCGCGGTCGCGCTGACTGTCAATGTCGGGGTTTGCGTAAAGGTCACCGACGCGATATTTTCGGCGCCGCAGATCAGGCAGGCTTCATACGTTGTTTTGACAACGCCGCTTGTCCGCGTGTAGGTCGCGCCGTACAGGTGTTCGGTATGGTAGTCGGTCGAGGCGACCTTGATCGTCTGCGCGGCGGAAGTCGGTGAGCCGAGGTTTGGCCAGTCGTAGGTCTTGCCGTTTATCGTCTTGGTCGTCCAGCTGAAGGGCTTGGCAAAGACCTTGCGCTGTGCCCACCAGGTCGAGCCGTCGGGAACGGTGGTGGAAAGATTTGCGTGATAGATCATCCACCACGAGCCGTCGGGTGCCGTGGTAAAGGTACCGTGCCCGGGGCCGTAAACGCTGTTTGCCGAGGAGGAGGAAAAGATCGTGCTGTCCTGTTTGGTCCAGGAGGACGCCGAGAGCGGGTTTGTCCCCGTATAGGT
>JAFSUT010000103.1 GCA_017445085.1 Clostridia bacterium
CGCAGACGGTCACGCTCCTCTGGCGTTGCCGCTGAGTTGCTCTGCAGCGCGATGTTTGCATAGCAAACTCGCCGAGTTGCGCCAGCAACTCAGGACCCCTCATCCGTCTTGCCTACGGCAAGCCACCTTCCCCCGAGGGGGAAGGCTTGATAAACCAAGAAAAAACCATAGCAAAGTGAAACTTTTCCACGATGCTATGGTTTTTTATTTCTCTATTTTCGGTCAAAGTCGTCAAAGTTGTCCCATTCTTCAAACAATCTGTCGGTTTGTGCGCGGTCGTCCGGTGGATTTGCGTGTGCGCCGTTCTTGCCGAGCAGAAAGGCTTTCAAAATGAGATAGCCGAGGCCGATGGGGACGCTGAGCCATGCCGCCATGGGGAGGAAAAACACAAACAGGGTGACAATGAGGATCACAACAAACATTTTTTGCTTACCCGCGCTTACTTAAAGTAAATCGGCGTCTCCCACAGATCGTAGGGGCAGACGGGGATGTCAAAGACGGTGAGCGCGGTGTGGACGGCGTTGCCTTTGGTAAAGCCGGTCGAGCCGCTGACGGCGATGGCGTCGCCCGCGGCGACGACGTCGCCGACGTTTACGGTCGCCTTTTGCAGGTTGCAGTACCAGCTGAGCAGACCGTAGCCGTGGTCAATGACCACAAAGACGCCGGGATAATCCGAAACGCCGGAGTAGATGACGCGCCCTGCGTTCATGGCGATGACGGTGCTGCCGTCCTTGGCGTAGTAGTCAACGCCCGGGTTGCGGTATTCGTCGTCCTGTGCGGTGACGCGGCGGTGGAGCCCGTAACCGGTCATGACCGTGCCGGTGTAGCCGTCTTCCAAAATGCCGGTGGTAAACAGCCCGTCAAAGTAGCGGGTGGAAAAGTCGCCGCCGCAAATTTCTTTTTGGATGCTCTCAAAGGCGGCAAGCGTTTTTGCGTTGCGTTTTGCGTCCGCCACGGACTTGGAAACGTCGTACGCCTGGTTCTTAAAGGTTTTTTCGGTCACCGTCAGCGTGAGCGGGTAGGTGACGCCGTCGTAGGTGAAGTTCAACTGATACTGCCCGGGCGCGGTTTCGTAGGTGGTGGGGAGCAGGGCGTAGCAGGCGCTGCCGTCGGCATAAAAGCGCGGCGTGATCTCTCTGCCCTCGTGGACGAGCGCCGGCGCGGCGGAAAAGCCGATCTTTGCGGGGTCGCTGATCCCCGAGGCAAGGACGGTGAGCAGACTGCCGGGCAAAACGGTGTCGGTGGAGAGGGTGAACGCCGTCCGCGCTTCGATCTTTAGGGTGAAGTGATAGGTTGCCTTGCCGCTGGAAAGATGCTCGCTGTTGCCGACCCAATCGGCGGCGGCGTCGATAACGAGCGTTTCGTGTTTGTGGATGTCCACCTCGTCGCGCAGTGCGTCGTATGCGCCCGTGTAGAGGGTCTCGCCGTCCGGCGTTTTGATGGTGACGTCAAAGTTTTGCGGCGCGCGGTCAAAGAGGAGCGAAAGCCCCGCGTGGCTGACGTAGGTCGCGTTTTCGGCGGTGTCCGCCAGGGTGGAGGCGGCAACGTCTTTGCCCTCGGCGTCTCTGGCGTACGCCCAGGTGTAATCGCTTGCCAAAATCAGGTTATCGCCGTTTTGGAGCCGCGGCATATACGCCTCGGGATACAGGCTTTGCGCGTACTCGCAGGCGAGAAACGCGCGGGCGTTGTCCTCGCTGATGAGATACGGCGTGCCGCTTTGCGTGAGGAAGTACGCTGTGCTCGTATTTTGGGAGAAGTAGTAGCGATATTCGGTTTCCTGCTTGCCCGCCGTAAAGACGGCTTTGTAGTAGTCGGCGCCGTTTAACGCCTCGGGCAGGCTGGCAAGCGGCGTGGAGGTCTCGTTGATGGACGTAAGGAGTTTTGCAAAGTCGCTCTTTGCCGGAATATCGTACGACTTGCCCGACGGGTCGGACAGGAGGATGCCTGTGGCGCTTTGCGGCGTGACGGGCGTGCGGTTGGTATGAATATAACTGTAGACGCCGATATAGGTCGGGATCAACAGCAAAAGGAGCAAAACAACTGTCAAAGCCTTGTTTTTCATAATTTCTCCCCGATGTTATAAAAATTCAACTTTATTATACAGTAAAACGCCGAAAAGGTCAAGCGCCAATTTATCTCCCCCGCCGCCGCTTTGACGCCGTGCGCTTTTGCCGGCGGCAGATCCTGCCGCATAAGTTTGAAAAAAATAAAAAATGCGCAAAATCTATTGATTTTCAGTTTATTTTATTGTATTCTAATATTGATCATTCCTTTTGATACGACAAAGGATTTCAGCAGAGATATGAAAAAAATGCTTTTTACGGAGATCTCTCCGTTTGTCCGTTACGCAAACATCCTGTATTTGCGCCGTGGGTTTGCGGTGTCGGGGGTCCACGCCTATGATACGCGGCTGGTTTATTTTATGTCCGGGCGGGCGAGGGTCCGTCTCGGCGACCGCAGTTTTGAGGCCGGGCGCGGCGCGCTCTTCCTCTGGCCGTCCGACGTCAAGTATTCGATCGTCTGCGGGGCGGACGACGAAGCAAAAGTGATGATGGTCAACTTTGACTATTTTGCTGTTCCCGCCGCGCCGCGGCGCCCGCAGCCGACGGTGCCCGACCGCCGGTACGATCCGCAAAAGGCGATCGCGCCGGTGTCCTTTTCGGATCTCCCC
This sequence comes from Clostridia bacterium, assembly GCA_017445085.1. Lineage (GTDB taxonomy): Bacteria > Bacillota > Clostridia > Oscillospirales > CAG-272 > UMGS902. Next base: position 2,672 of record JAFSUT010000103.1, read on the forward strand.
GCGCTCTCCGAGGCGCTGCATTTGGAAGAGATGCAGGTGCTGGAACCGATCTTTCAAACGATCGCGGCAGAGTATCTTTCCAAAAAACTGTTTGCCGATCTTCTCCTTTCCGATCTGTTGCGGCAGGCGCTCCTGCTCCTCGGGCGCAAACTGTTGTCCGGCGTGGGCGACCGCCCCATCGGACTTTGCGACCGCGTGATCGAGTACGTCCGCCAAAACTGCGCGGGCGATCTGTCCAACGAGGCGCTCGGCAAGCGGTTCAATTATCATCCAAACTACATCAACCGCGTGATGCAAAAGCATACGGGACAGTCGCTGCACCAATATGTGCTGACCTACCGCGTCAGCCGTGCGCTGGAACTTTTGCAAACCACGCCGATGACCGTCACCGAGGTGTCGGCGTGCGTCGGTTTTTCCTCCATCAAGCACTTTTCGCAGACCTTCAAGTCAATCTACGGGTATTCGCCGATCCATTTTCGCAAATGAGAGGCGAAACCCGAAACGCGAAAACCAAAACCGTACCGTTTATATATTTAATGTAAAAAAGAGCGCGTCCAACCGAAAAAATGCGTCGTATCCCGCGGCAGAGCCTCCTGCCGCGGGATATTTTTGCAGGAAGCCGCCGCTTTTGCAGGAGATTTTATCGCAAAATGCAGTAAATCCTGCATTTTTGCAAGGAAAATTTTTTTTAATGCAAAAATCGAGGCTGTTTTACATAAAAATAGCATAAATATGTTGACAAAATGAATGGAGTGTGCTACTATAAGTCATACTAAAGTTTTTAACAAACAGAAAGGAAATCAAAATCTTGACAAAGATCATCGCACTTGCACTTGCAGTTCTTTGCGTTGCCGCTTGCCTTGTCGCTTGCGGTACCACCCCCGCTGAAACCAAAGCCGCCCCCGAAACGACCGCGGCAGCCACCGAAGAAGCAGTTGAGACCGAAGCTGCCGTTGCGGAGACCAAGACCTACAAATTCGTTTCCGACACCGCGTTTTCTCCCTTTGAATATCTCGATGTAGCGACCAACACCTACGTTGGCTTTGATATGGACCTGCTCGCTGCCATCGCAGAGGATCAGGGCTTTGCCTACACGATGGACAACGTCGGCTTTGACCCCGCGCTCGCCGCTGTCCTTGCAGGTCAGGCAGACGCGTTTATCGCCGGCGCCACCATCACCGAAAAGCGTATGGAAACCTACGACTTCTCGGACGGCTATTTTGAAGACGGTCAGATCCTCGTTGTTGCCGCAAACAGCGACATCGATGCGCTGGAAGATCTGAACGGCAAAGTCGTTGCCACCAAGACCGGCACGATGGGTCGTGAATTTGCAGAAGCAAACAAGGAGACCTACGGCTACACCACCATCGCTTTCGAGTCCTCGACCGAAATGTATATGGCGGTTGTTCAAGGGCAGGCGGTCGCTTGCTTTGAAGACCGCTCGGTTGCCGCTGACGCCATCAACAAGGGGCTTGAACTCAAACTCGTCGGCGACGTCATCAACCCGTCCTTCTACGGCATTGGCGTCCTCAAAGGCGCAAACGCAGATCTCATCGCTATGGTCAACGCCGGACTTGAAAACCTCAAGGCAAACGGCAAGTATGAGGAGATCCTTGCAAAGTACGGTATGTGATTTTCCGCTTTTTAGGGAAAATTAAACATCGTTGATTTTTCGCATGGCGGGGTGACCCGTCATGCGAAATTTTCGCGAAATCGACTTTCGCGAAAGGAAGAATAATTACAAGAAGAAGTGAACGTATGAAACTCGATTTTGCAACTGTCATCCCGGAGATGTGGCCGCTCCTTTTGGACGGACTGAAAGTTACGGTTGCCATTTCCCTCATCTCTATTGCACTCGGTCTCGTGATCGGTTTTTTGTCCTGCCTGATGGGGCTTTCCCGCGTAGCGCCGCTCCGCTGGATCTCCAAAGGGTACATCTGGCTGATCCGCGGCACGCCGATGATCGTGCAGGCGTATTTTGTATTCTTCGCGATCCCGGCGCTGGTCAGTATGTTTGCCTCCGGCTTTAAGTTTTCCAGCTTTTCCGCCGGCGTCATCACGCTGAGCCTCAACGCGGGCGCGTATCTGTCCGAGATCTTTCGCAGCGGAATCCAGGCGGTGCCCGTGGGACAAACCGAGGCGGCGCGCTCGCTGGGACTGACGCCGACCAAGACGATGCTGCGCGTCGTCTTGCCGCAGGCGTTTAAGATCACCGTCCCGTCGATCGTCAACCAGTTTATCATCTCGGTCAAAGACACGTCGATCCTGTCGGTCATCAGCCTGCCGGAACTCGTCAATATCACAAAACAGTATACGGGCGCAAGTTACAAACTTTTCGAGCCTTATTCGTTTGTTGCGCTCTTTTACCTCGTCATCATCTCGGTGTTGATGGTGCTGTCAAAATATATAGAAAAGAGGATGAATTATGGCGCCCAAAAGCGGAACTGAGATCGTCAAAGTCACGGGACTTGTCAAGCACTTTGACCATCTTGAAGTGCTCAATGGCATCGACCTTTCCGTAAAGGTCGGAGAAGTCGTTTGCGTCATCGGGCCGTCCGGCTCGGGCAAATCCACTTTTCTCCGCTGCCTCAATTTCCTGGAACGGCCGACGGCAGGCGAGATCGTCATTGACGGGTCAAATATCACCGATAAAAAGACAAACATCAACCGCGTGCGCGAAAACATCGGGATGGTGTTTCAGAGTTTCAACCTCTTCTCCAATATGACGGTGCTTCAAAACATTATGTTTGCACCGCTGGAACTGAAAAAAATGAGCCGCGCCGAGGCAAAGGAAAAGGCGACCGCGCTGCTTGCGCGCGTCGGTCTTTCCGACAAGGCAAATTATTATCCGCACCAGCTTTCGGGCGGACAGCAGCAGCGCGTCGCCATCGCGCGTTCACTCGCGATGAATCCGGATATTATGCTGTTTGACGAGCCGACCAGCGCCCTTGACCCCGAAATGGTGGGCGAAGTGCTTGCGGTCATGAAAGAACTTGCCGCCGCGGGGATGACGATGATCGTCGTCACGCACGAGATGGGCTTTGCCCGCGACGTTGCCGACCGCGTCATCTTTATGGCGGACGGCAATATCGTCGAAGAGGGGACGCCGGAGGCGATCTTCGGCGATCCGCAAAACGCGCGGACCAAGGATTTCCTTGCCTGCGTATTGTAAAAAAGAATAAAAAATGTGGGGGAACCTTCTTTATAAAGAAGGTTCCCCCA
>JAFSUT010000104.1 GCA_017445085.1 Clostridia bacterium
ATTCGTTTCATTTGACCTGTACGCCGACGGCGTGATGGAGCATACGATGTATACTTATACAAACGGCGAGGGGCAAACCATGTTTGAATACAGTTTTCCCGACCGCAAAAAGCGCCGCGTGCAGATCTTTTTCCCGTTTTCCGCAGGGGTGGAGATCCACAACGTGCGGCTGGACGCCGACGCGACCTTTGCACCCACGCCGACGGCGGGGCGGATGAAACTGCTGATTCTCGGCGACAGCATCACCCACGGGTATGACGCGCGCCAGTCGTCGCTTGCGTATTCGACGGCGCTCGCCCGTTATTTTGACGCGGTCGCGCTCAACCAGGCGGTCGGCGGCTATTTCTTCAACGCCGATATGCTGGATGAAGATCTGCCGTTTGCGCCCGACGTGATCACCGTGGCGTACGGCACCAACGACTGGGGCAGATGCAAGCAGGACAGCGAGAGATATGCAAAAAATTCGGGCGCGTATATCGACAAACTCTGCGCGATGTATCCGGACGCCAAAATTTTCGGTATCACGCCGATCTGGCGCGCCAATCTCGACAAGCATCCCGAGTGTATGCCGTTTGAAAAGGTGTATGAGATCCTTGAGGGGCACTACGGCAGACATAAAAACGTCACGATCATCGACGGGCGGCGCTGCGTGCCGCATATCCGCGAGGTGTATACTGACGGGTTGCATCCAAACACGGTAGGGCAGTCGCTGTACGCGCAAGCGGTGATCTTGGCAATGGAACAGAGCGGCGTAAAAAAAGCGTAAACACGGGAGAGGGGCTTGTTTTTCAAGATGGCAAAAGATAAGGAAAAAGACGTCAAGACCAACGCGATGCGGATCCTGGAAAATCTGCAGATCCCGTTTGAGGTCATCACTTATACCTGCGACGAGTTTACGGACGGCGTGACGCTGGCGCAAGAACTCGGGCAACCGGTGGAGTCTACGTTTAAGACGCTGATCGGGCAGGGAAAGAGCGGCGGATATTTTGCTTTTGTCATCCCCGTCGCCGCCGAACTTGATCTCAAAGCGGCGGCGCGCGCGGTCGGCGAAAAGGCGGTGGAACTGATCGCCGTCAAAGACCTGAACAAGGTCACGGGGTACATCCGCGGCGGCTGTACCGCCATCGGGATGAAAAAAGATTACCCCACGGTGATCGATGAGACCTGTATTTTGTTTGATAAGATCATGGTGTCGGGCGGGCGGCTCGGCTCGCAGATCAAACTGAACCCGGAGGACTATATCCGCGCCACCGGTGCAAAGTGCCTGCCGATCATTTTTGAGTAGGAAGATGGGATAGCACGCACGCCCTCATCGGCGGTATTTTGTTCTTTTCGCCGCTGTCGTGCTTGCAATATCCGCGCGTGTCGAATTTTTGAAAAATTCTCAAAAATCGTATTGACAAGCGGTGCAAATACTGTTATAATATCATCTGTTGCACGAATGTGCGTGCGGGTTCGTATCTCGCCTTTCTACGTACCTTTAGCTCAGTTGGATAGAGCAACTGCCTTCTAAGCAGTAGGTCGAGGGTTCGAATCCCCCAAGGTACGCCACCCTGCAATCGCGGGGACATGGTGGGCGTAGCTCAGTTGGTTAGAGCGCCAGGTTGTGGCCCTGGAGGTCGTGGGTTCGACTCCCATCGC
>JAFSUT010000105.1 GCA_017445085.1 Clostridia bacterium
GCTCTAGCTGATGCTATATTCAAAGCCGTCGTATTTATTTAAGGGAAGTACAGGACTGCGGATGGCGTAGTTGATAACGTCTACACCCAGCGCGGCGTGGAATACATCCGGTCCCTGCCCCGAAAGAACGGACGGGAGCAGCGTCCCTGCGGCAACGAGTTTTACGTTGACGCCGGTGCCTGTGTCCGGCGTAAAGTCGCTGGAAACCAAGTTTTTAAGGATCTTCGCCTGGTCGCGGCCGAGCGTCAGCCAAACGTCGATCGAAGTGTTTTCATCCGTCGTCTGCGAAACCGCACCCATGGTGCTGTAGTCGGTGGTGAAACTCGAAATAAAGGATTTCAGTTCAAAGCCGATCGCCTCAAAGAAGTTGGCGTTGGCTTTCGGGAGCGGCGTTCCTTTCGGCTGTACCATCAGGTAGTCGATACGGAGCGGCTGCGTGCGCACGCCGTTGAGCCACGTACCGAGCGTACCGATATAGGTTTTCAGGTTAGAGAGGTTGGGTGCGATCTCGTCCTCGTCGCTGCCCATACGGTTGAGCAGGAACGCGACCTTGTCAAGCGTTGCCGTCTGCGAACCCTTTTCGCCGGTCAGTTCGGTGATCTCTTCCGAAACGGCGTACAGATTTTTCGACTCGATCAGCATCGTCTTGATGGTGTTCGGCATCAGGCGGGAGAAACCGTAGTCGCGGTATTCATCCGGGTCTGCGCCGGTGAGCTTGATGATTTCGAGATAGCAGTTGTTGATGTTCTCCAGCGTCGATTTTACGCGGCGGATGATGTCCGCAAAATCGCCGAGGCTGACCTCGATCCGCAGGGTGTGCTTGCCGGGGAGCAGATAAAACTCGTATTCGGTCTCTCCGTCGCCGAGCGTTTTGACCTGCCAGTCGCTCGAATAGTTGAAGCGGAGGGCGTTGCACTCCTCAAACGGAAGTTCGCCGTCGATCAGGATCCTGCGGGAAGCAAACATACCCGACAGGTCGTTTTGCTTATAGCGGAGAGCGATAGTGTAAAAACCGCTGTCCTTGATATCAAACGTGTATTCCGTCCACTGACCGACGGTCTTGAAGTTTTCGTTGCCGCCCATAAAGTTGAGGCGCTGGATCTTCGGATCCTGGGGCGAAGTGATCGCGCTCGTGCGGTCGGTGAGCGGATAGATCGACTCGTCCGACTGTATGGTCGGGAACTCGGCTTCGATCTTGATCATTTCATCCGTGCCGGTCTTTTCGCCGTTGAGTTTGACAGAGGCGGCTCTGTATTCTTCATACGGCAGCACTTTCGACTCTGCGGCGGGCGCCAGCGTGATCTCGCGCACGCTCATGGCGCTGCGCGTTGCCTCAAACGAAATCGTGTTTTCCCCTGCTTCAAAGTAGAAGAGGAGCGGCGCGGTGTAATACCCGGTCGAATCCCGCAGAAGCACCGTCTGCCATTCGTTGGCGGGGGCGTTGTCGGGGCGGAGATCGTTGCCGGCAAGGTCGCGGCGGAAGCTCTGTACGCTCTCGCCGTCCTCCGAAACGCTCTGATAGATCGGCGCCCAGGATTTGCGGAACACGATCGAGCGCGCTTCCGAGAACGGAACTTTGCCGTTGATGTATACGATGCGCTCCACGTCGGTGGACTTTTCCGCCTCACCGGCTTCCGCACCGTGTTTTGCATCGCCCGTAAAGCAGTCTACGGCGATGGTGTAAAGCCCCGCTTTCGGCACGGTGACTTTCCACGTCACGCGGCTGGAATCCGACGTGTAGAGCGAATCTCTGCCGTCGGCATGGACGTTGTGCATGACTTCCACCTCGGCGGCAGACGTGGCGTCCGCATCAAAGCGGGTGCCGTCGATCGTGACGACGTCCGTCACCTCCGCGGCGGACGCGTGCTTTTCAAGATAAGTCGCATAATCCACCGTGTTCAGTATCTCGTTCCACTCCTGCATCGAGCGGCGGCCGGATGCAACTTCCGATTCTGCCGCCGTATCGTCTGCAAATACCACCGGCGGCAGTATGGAGACGACCATGACGATTGCAAGAAGAAACGCCGACACCGAAGTCAACTTTGCTTTTCGCATAACTCTTGTTCCTCCCAAAGTTTGTGCAATGTTTTACGGTCTGCTTTGCGCGTATACGCGTATACGCGCGCGGGGACACGCGTATGCGTGCGCATACGCGTAAAAAGAACTCGGAGCCGCGCAAGGGAGCGACTTCGAATCGAAAACGCACAAAACAAAAAGCGCCGACGAAACCGCCGTAGCCTCTTTGCACTGTGCAATATTACCCATAACCGTTCGTTTGTATTGTACCACAAGGCAGGGAAACTTGTCAATAGCAGGAATCGCGGCTTTTTTTCGCCGCTCCCCCTTTGTCACTTTTCCCCGAAACGGCAACGCTTTTTTTCGGTGCGGCGCAAAGCGCGGCCTTTTGATTTTTTCGCGCAAAATTATGTAAATTATTATTCTATTTATATCAAAAATAGATCGGATTTATTATATATTTGCGCTGTTTTTCAAAAAAATAAAACATTGAAAACGCACGCGCACATCGTCGGTATCTCCGATTTTTCGGCGGCAAATCAAGTCTTGTTTTTGTGCATTTATACCAATTTTTCGGATTTGATTTCTACACATGTACAAATTGACCAATACTTTTTTCTTTTTTCTCAAAAAAAGGAAAAACCACGCTCGTTTTTTCAAATAAAACTATAATATATTAGTTGTTTCGTAATTTTGTGCAAACAAAAAGGGCTGTAAAAACAGATTTTTACAGCCCCTCTTTAGGTCATCAGTCTTCGTCGACCGGTGCGTGTTCATGCTCCTCGTCGCGCCCCATCAATTCTTCTGCTTCTTTGATAACGGGATGGTCGATGCCCTGCTTTTTATAGTAGTCGGCAAGTGCGCACTTGACGGCTTCTTCCGCCAGGACCGAGCAGTGGATCTTGACTGCCGGCAGTCCGCCGAGCGCCTCCACAACGGCGGCGTTGGTCAGTTTCAACGCCTCTTCCACCGGCTTGCCTTTGATGATCTCGGTCGCCATCGACGAGGTCGCGATCGCACTGCCGCAGCCAAACGTCTGGAACTTTGCGTCCGTGATGATGCCGTTGTCGATCTTGAGATACATCTTCATAATATCGCCGCATTTGGCGTTGCCGATCTCACCGACGCCGTCCGCGTTCGGGATCTCACCGACGTTGCGCGGATGCATAAAATGATCCATCACTTTTTCACTGTATAACATACTCATAATTGCTTTCCTGCCTTTCTCTTTCGGAAAACGCGCGTTTGTTTCTCGATTCCCGCACGCGCCGAAAACGCACAAACGGCGGCGACGAAGGGCGCACAGCGCCCGATCTTATCAAATCAAATGTGCCGCTTTTGCCTCGGAATACAGCGGACTCATCTCTCGCAACCGGGTGATGACGGGCGGCAGTTTTTCCAAAATATAATCAATATCCTCCGCCGTCGTATCGTCCGAGATCGAAAAGCGCACCGAGCCGTGCGCCCGCTCATGCGGAACGCCGGTGGCAAGCAGAACGTGCGACGGGTCGAGCGACGCCGACGCGCACGCCGAGCCGGTCGAAACACAAATGCCCTCGGCGTCAAGCAAGAGCGAAATGCTCTCGCCCTCGATATACTCAAATCCGATGTTGAGGTTGCCGGGCAGACGTTTTTCATCCGCGCGCGGACCGTTGAGTGAGGTGTGCGGGATCTTCAAAAGCTCGTCGCGCAGGCGGTCGCGCAGGCGCGCAACTTCCGCCATTTTCGGCAGGCGCTCCACCGCAAGTTCCATGGCGCGGGCAAGTCCCATAATGTACGGCAGGTTTTCGGTGCCGCCGCGCTTGCCGCGTTCCTGCCCGCCGCCGTCAATGAGGTTTCGGATACGGACGCCTTTTTTGATATACAGCGCCCCGATGCCTTTCGGCGTATGGATCTTGTGTCCCGAAAGCGCCAGCATATCCACGCCGAGCGCGCGGACGTCCACGGGGATATTGCCGACGGCTTGTACCGCGTCGGTAAACATAAGTGCGCCGTGCGCGTGCGCGATCTTTGCGATCTCGGCGATCGGCTCGATCGTGCCGATCTCGTTGTTTGCCGTCATGATGGCAACCACGGCGGTCTTGTCGCTGATGGCCGTCTTGATTTCATCCACATTGACAAAGCCCTCGGCGTCCACGCCGACGTAAGTGACCTCAAAACCGTCTTTTTCAAGCGCCTCACAGGTGTGCAGCACCGCGTGATGCTCGATCTTGCTCGTGATGATGTGCGTTTTGCCCTTGGCTCTGCCGAGGGCGGCGGCGCCTTTGATCGCCCAGTTGTCCGACTCACTGCCGCAAGAGGTGAAATATATCTCTTTCGCCTCGGCGCCGAGGCACGCCGCGATCCGTGCGCGCGCCTCTTCCAGCGCGATCGCCGCTTCTCTGCCCTTTTTGTGCAGGCTGGACGGGTTTCCCCACTTGTCGGTAAAATACGGCATCATTTCCGAAATGACCTCCGGCTTTACCGCCGTGGTCGCCGCATTGTCCGCATAAACAAATCTGCTCATTTTATCTCCTTGCACGCTGTGCGTGCCGTAAAACTTTTCTAATTATTTCTATTCCGTGTCTATTATATACGCTTTTTGCACCTCATGCAAGGGCGTTTTTTCATTTTTTCGGAAATTCTCCGATATTTTCTGTTTTTCCCCCTGCGCTTGACTTTTTTTTGTTCATATTTTATAATGAAGCAGATTGAGTTTTCGGGATTTTTGCCCATACGGAGGAAGTATGTATACCATCGGCATCGACCTCGGCGGCACCAATATCGCCGTCGGACTTGTAAAAGACCGTCAAGTGATCGTACAAAAGACGTCCGCACCGACGCGTCCCGCCCGCGGACGGGACGCCGTCCTTTCCGACATTGCCGCGCTCTGTAAAAAGGTCGCGGGCGACGCGGGCGTTTCGCCCGCGGACGTCGACCGCGTCGGCATTGCCGTCCCCGGCGGTGTGGATACGGGGCGCGGCAGGATCCTGTTTACCCCCAACATCCCCTTTTCGGATTTTTGCGTGACAGAGGAACTCTCGGCGCGTCTTGACGGTCTCCCCGTGCGCGCGGTCAACGACGCCAACGCCGCCGCCCTTGCCGAAACGCTGGTCGGCGCCGGCAAAGGCGCGGAAAACGCCGTGATGATCACGCTCGGCACGGGGGTCGGCGGCGGGATCGTCATCGGCGGCAAACTTTATACGGGCGCAAACGGACTTGCCGCGGAACTCGGGCATTTCGTCATCCAGGCCGGCGGCGTCCCCTGCGGGTGCGGCAGAAAAGGCTGTTTTGAAGCCTACGGCTCCGCCACCGCGCTTGTCCGTATGACACGCGAAGAACTCGACAAATGCTTTGTCAGCGGTGAAGAGACCTCGATCCCGCCGGCGTGCGATAACGCCAAAGCCGTCTTTGCCGCCTATGCGGACGGCGACAGCGTTGCCGCGCGGATCCTTGACCGCTACACCGACGGGCTCGCCTGCGGCGTCACCTCGCTCATCAATATTTTTCAGCCGGACGTCCTCATCCTCGGCGGCGGCGTATCGGGCGCCGGGCAGCCGCTCCTCGACCTCCTCCGACCGAAGATCGACGCCGAAGATTTTGCCCGCACGGCGCCCGTGCGCACGCGCCTCTGCCTTGCCGCCTGCGGAAACGACGCCGGGATCCTCGGCGCGGCTCTGCTCGACTGACAAGCCATCGTGCAGGCGGCTCCACGCACGGCACCCCGCCGGACCGCCGTGCGCCGCATTTTGTGATTTTTGCCGCAAAAGTTCGCCTTTTGCGGCTCTTTTTTGCGCATTTATGAATTTTTATTTTGATTTTCATTCAAAAATAAGCAGTTTCAAACTCGAAAATCCTTGATTTTACGGCAAATTTCAAAAAATAAATGAAATTTTCAAAAAACTTCTTGCAAAATCAAAACAATAATGCTACAATAGGAACATCTTTTATTTGCGGAGGAAGCAAACCATGGGACTGACCCTTACCGAAAAGATTTTGAAAGCACATATCGTCGACGGTTCCTTTGAAAAAGGGAGCGAGATCGGCATTCATATCGACCAGACGCTCACCCAGGACGCCACAGGCACGATGGCGTATCTCGAATTTGAAGCGATGGGCATCCCGCGCGTCAAGACCGAGCGCTCGGTCGCCTATATCGACCACAACACCCTGCAAAATGGCTTTGAAAACGCGGACGACCACCGCTTTATCGGCTCGGTCGCCAAAAAGCACGGCATCTATTTCAGCCGTCCCGGCAACGGCATCTGCCATCAGGTGCATCTGGAGCGCTTCGGCGTACCCGGCAAAACGCTCATCGGCTCGGACAGCCATACCCCGACGGGCGGCGGTCTCGGGATGATCGCCATCGGCGCCGGCGGTTTGGACGTTGCCGTCGCCATGGGCGGCGGTGCGTACTACATCACCTATCCGAAGATCGTCAAGGTGGAACTCGTCGGCAAACTCCGTCCGTGGGTATCCGCAAAAGACGTTATCCTCGAAGTCCTCCGCCGTCTTTCGGTCAAGGGCGGCGTCGGCAAAGTCATGGAATACGTCGGTGAAGGCGTCAAAACCCTCTCGGTGCCCGAGCGCGCCACCATCACCAATATGGGCGCGGAACTCGGCGCCACCACCTCGATCTTCCCCTCCGACGAGATCACCCTCGAATTTTTGCGCGCACAGGGACGTGCTGACGTATGGAGCGAGCAAAAAGCGGACGACGACGCCGTTTACGACGAAGAACTCGTCGTAGACCTTGCCGCGCTTGAACCGCTTGCCGCCTGCCCGCACTCGCCCGACAACGTAAAGTCGGTCGAAGAACTCGGCAAAATGAAGATCGACCAGGTGTGCATCGGCTCCTGCACCAACTCCTCCCTTCTCGATATGCTGAAAGTGGCATATATTTTGAAGGGCAAGACGGTCGCGCCAAACGTTTCGCTTGCGATCGCCCCCGGCTCCAAGCAAGTGCTGAATATGCTTGCCGAAAACGGCGCCCTCGCCACGATGATCGCCGCCGGCGCGCGCGTGCTTGAATCGGCGTGCGGTCCCTGCATCGGTATGGGACAGTCGCCAAACTCCGCCGGCATCTCGCTGCGCACCTTTAACCGCAACTTCCTCGGGCGCAGCGGCACCAAGGACGCGCAGATCTATCTCGTCTCGCCCGAAGTTGCCGCCCTCTCCGCGATAAACGGCTATCTCTCGGATCCGACAAAACTCGGCGATATGCCGCAGTTTGAACTGCCGCGCGAATTTCTCGTAAACGACAATATGATTGAACCGCCCGCAAGCGAAGCCGACGCCAAAGACGTGGAGATCCTGCGCGGACCGAATATCAAGCCGTTCCCGCAGACCTATCCGCTCTCCGACAAGATCGAATGCAAAGTCTCGCTGAAAGTGGAAGACAACATCACCACCGACCATATTATGCCCGCCGGCGCAAAGATCCTGCCCCTGCGCTCCAACATCCCCGAAATTTCAAAGCACTGCTTTACCGTCTGCGACGAAAACTTCCCCGCCCGCGCAAAAGAACTCGGCAAGAGCGTGATCGTCGGCGGCGCAAACTACGGACAGGGCTCCTCGCGTGAGCACGCGGCGCTCGCCCCGCTGTATCTCGGCGTCAAGGCGGTCATCACCAAGTCGTTTGCGCGCATCCACGCCGCAAACCTCATCAACGCCGGCATCCTGCCGCTGACTTTCCGCGACCCCGCCGATTACGATAAGATCAGCGAGGGGGACGACATCATCCTTGACGACATTTTTGCCGCCGTTGAAAAAGGCAAAATGACGCTCACCACCTCCCGCGGCGAAAAGATAACGCTGCTTTGCGCGTACACGCCGCGCCAGATCGCCATCCTCAAAGCCGGCGGTCTGCTCCCCTACACCAAAAATCAGAAATGACCGGATTTGAGAAAGGACACGACAATGAACGAATATATCAAAAACGCCACCGCGCAGTTTGAAACCCTGTTAAACGAACAGATCGCGCGGACCGCACGCATGGAAGAACTCTCAAAGCCGGTGGATTACGCTGCGCTGGACAAACTCATCATCGGGATCTGCGACGGCGACGGCATCGGTCCCATCATCTGCAAAGAAGCAACGCGCGTGCTTGAGATCCTGCTCGTCGACGAGATCGCCGCCGGTCGGGTCGAACTCCGCCGTATCGAAGGACTGACGCTGGAAAACCGTATGGCAAAAGAACAAAGCGTCCCCGACGACGTCCTGTGCGCCATCAAGGAATGCCACGTGCTCCTCAAAGGACCGACCACCACGCCGAAAGGCGGCACGGGCGCAAAGGAACTTGAAAGCGCCAACGTCGCCCTCCGCCGCGAGCTTGATCTGTTTGCCAACGTGCGCCCCGTCGCCCTGCCGGGCGAGGGGATCGACTGGACCTTCTACCGTGAAAACACCGAGGGAGAATATGTTCTCGGCAGCCGCGGCGTGGAGATCCCCGGCGTCCTCTGTTGCGACTTCAAAGTGACCACCGACCTCGGCACCGCGCGTATTGCCCGCGCGGCATACGAGTTTGCCCGCAAAAACGGCAAAACCAACGTCGCCATCGTCACCAAAGCCAACATTATGAAAAAGACCGACGGCAAGTTTGCACGCATCTGCCGCGAAATTGCCGAAACGGAGTATCCCGAACTTATGATCGAGGACTGGTACATCGACATCATGGCGGCAAACCTTGTCAACCCCGCCATCCGCCAAAAGTTTCAGGTCTTTGTCCTGCCCAACCTCTACGGCGATATCATCACCGACGAGGCGGCGCAGATCCAGGGCGGCGTCGGCACGGCGGGCAGCGCCAACGTCGGCGGCAGATACGCGATGTTTGAGGCAGTACACGGCTCGGCGCCCCGTATGATCGAAGAGGGCATCGGCGACTATGCAAATCCCGCCTCCATCTTAAAAGCCGCGGAGATGCTCCTGCGCCACGTCGGAAAAGCCGCGGCCGCCGACCGCCTGGCAAACGCCATGCAGGTTTGCACCGCCCCCGGGGCAAAAGTCGTCGTCACGGGCGACCGCGACGGCGCGACCGCAAAAGAATTTACGGATTACCTCATCGAAACGCTTTGAGCCTTTTTTCTGAAAGGAGTATATATGTCCGAATTTGCCTATATCAACGACCTTGCACGGCGCTGTATCGAGCATAGCAACATCGACCCCGCGCTGTACACGCGATACGACGTCAAGCGCGGTCTGCGCGACGCAAACGGCAAAGGCGTGCTGACGGGACTGACCGAGATCTCCTCGGTGCACGGCACCAAAGAGGAACAGGGATCCAAGGAATACTGCGAAGGGCAGCTTCGCTATCGCGGCGTGGATATCAACGACCTCACCGAGGGCGTCATCAACGAACACCGCTTTGGCTTTGAGGAAACGATCTATCTTTTGCTGATGGGAAAACTCCCGACCGAGACCGAACTGCACGCGTTTTGCGAGTTGCTGGCGGCGTACCGCACGCTGCCCGAGGGCTTTGTGCGCGACATCATCATGCACGCCCCCTCGCAGGACCTGATGAACCTGCTTGCGCGCAGCGTGCTGACGCTGTATTCCTACGACCGTTCCGCCAATGATATTTCGATCCCGAACGTGCTTGCGCAGTGCCTGCACCTCATCTCCACCCTGCCGATGATGACCATCTACGCGTATCACTCGTACAATCACTTCATCATGGGGCACTCGCTCTACATCAATCAGCCGAGCAAAAACCGCTCGATGGCGGAAAACATCCTCCTGATGCTCCGCCGCGACAAAAAATACACCGAGCTGGAAGCACATCTTTTGGATCTTGCGCTCATTCTCCACGCCGAGCACGGCGGCGGCAACAACTCGACCTTTACAAACCACGTGGTCACCTCCTCCGGCACCGACACCTATTCCGCCATGGCGGCGTCGCTCTGCTCGCTGAAAGGTCCGCGCCACGGCGGCGCCAACATCAAGGTCGTGCATATGTTTGCCGATATTATGAGCCATATTTCCGACTGGAAAAACGAGGACGAACTCTCGGCGTACCTTGAAAAGATCCTGAACAAAGAGGCGTTTGACCACAGCGGTCTTATCTACGGCATCGGCCACGCGATCTACACCAAGTCCGATCCGCGTGCGCTGATCTTCAAAAAATACGTCGAAAAACTCGCCGCCGAAAAGGGGCGCACGGAAGAATTTGAACTGTATACCCGCGTGGAAAAACTCGCACCCGCGCTGATCTCCGCCCGCACCGGCGGCGAAAAACCGATTTGCGCCAACATCGACTTTTACAGCGGCTTTGCCTACTCAATGCTCAATCTGCCCGAGGAACTCTTTACGCCGATCTTTGCGATCGCGCGGATCGCAGGCTGGTCGGCACACCGCATCGAAGAACTCATCAACAACGGCAAGATCATCCGCCCCGCGTATATGGCGGTGCAGCCGGACATCGAGTATATCCCCCTGATGTACAGAAAATAAGAAGCCTTTGTGCTTTACAAAAGAAAAGAGAGGACGAATTCGTCCTCTCTTTTCTCACTTATTTGAAAAGTTCGTCCGTGAAGTAGGCGTTGGTATCGGCACATTTGCCGTATTTGTCCTTGACCGTGACGCGGACGTAAATATCCTCTTCCAGCACCTCAAAGACGGCTTTGGTGAGCCGTTTGCCGCGCTCCCGCGTAAAGTTGCGCACCTTGCGCGTACCGGTCGTCATAACGATTTTTTCGCAGGGCGAGGTTTCCACGTACAGTTTGCCGTCCTCAAAGTAAAGTTCCTTGATCTGCGGCGCTTGCGACGCGTAGAAGTTCCCCGCCAGGAGCGCGTCGGTGACGTCGGTATACGAAAGACGCGGCGCTTTGATCATCGTAAATGCGCCAAACGAGTCGCACCGCGGACTGTCAAACGGCTTGCCGTTGTGGTTGTCGTCGGTGCCGATGCAAAAGATGCGCTTGCCCATACGGAGCATATCGTCATAAATGATGGGATTGTATTCCGCAAAGCCGGTCACAAAGCAACCGTAGTTGCAGATCTCCATGGCGTGCATCCCCTCGTAGCCGGCATAGTCGCTCCTGTTTTCCAGCGACCAGACGGGGTGATTGTAGGTGACGAAAAAGCCGTTTTCCCGCCCGGCGCGCATCATGGCGTTGATACACTCGTGCGTGTGCTCCCGCTCAAAGTCCGGCTGACTTTCATCATAGTGCGCCAGATGGCGGTATTCTTCTCCGTGTCCGATAAGATACTTTGAGCGATGCCAGCAGACCTGCTGTAAATTGTCGGGTTTCAGCGCGATCAGGCACATATGGCAGGTCTTGCGGAATTTGAATATGCCGCCGACCTCTCCGGCCTCCATCTCATAGCCGTGGAGCGCGAGGAATCCGTCGTCACTGAGTTCATCGTGCGGGATCATAATATCGTGGTCGGTATAGGCAACGATCGCATAGCCGTGCGCTTTATATGCATCCTTGATCTCGGCAGGCGTGAGTTTGCCGTCCGACACCGTACTGTGACAGTGCAGATTTGCCTTGTAAAAATTTCCCTCTTTCGGAAGCAGATACTTTTTCATTGACTTTGACCTCTCGAATGTATAAATTTTGCAAGGACGGCGGCACCAGCGACCGACAAAACCGCCCAAAGGATAAACATGGAAGAATAGCCGAAATGATAGATCAGCACGCCGCCGACAAGCGAGCCCGCCGAGGCGCCGAGATAAGTGGCAAAATCCACGATCCCACCGACGGAGGACACATTCCCCTGCCGCCGGAACCTATGCGGATAGATCGAAAGAAACGAAGTGTTGATGGTGGACGCCGCGCCGTACACAAACGTCAGGCATAAGATCCCGTAGAGCGCGGATACGCGAAAGGCGGCCATCAGCGAAACGAGCGCCGCAAGTATAAATGCAACAATGGAAACTTTGTGTTCGTTTTCCCCTGCCAGGCGGTAGAAAAAACGGTGGGTAAATCTGCCGAGAAAGCCGAAGATCGGGATCAGCAAAAGATAATACGCCGAGCCGCCGAGATCCACGCCGTAGGTATCGACGATATACACCGTCATCCAAAGGCTGACGTTTTCCTTGAGGATCCCGTGGATAAACGCGGGGACGGCAACGATCTGCAGTTCGCGCCGGCGGAGCAGCTGCCAAAATGAAAGATGCGGCGCGTCCGAAACGTGCGGCGGCACGTCCCGCATCACAACGCCGATCAAAACGCCGAGGACAAGCGTGATCAGCCCCGGAACGATAAAAGCGTACCGTGCGCCGAAACGCACCGTCAGCCACGAGCAAAGCAGGATGCCGACGATATTGCCGACGGCGATCGAAGTGGAGAGAAACGCGGTGCGCTTTTTGGCGGTGCGCTCGTCATACAGCGCCGCCATCAGGGCGATCAGCGCCCCCCAAAGCATCGACTGTGCATAGGCGTTTGCCGACCACAAGATCAAAATGGCAACAAAAGGCGGAAAGGCGCCGATGCAGGCGTTTGCCGCGCCGCAGATCAAAAGCCCCGCGCCGATCATCAGCGGCGGCGGCGCTTTGTCGCCGATAAATCCGTTGAAGAGCCGTCCTGACGCATACACGGCGGAAAACGCACCGCCGAGGATACCGATCTCCACCGTGTTCAAAATGCCCGCCGCGGTGAGTGCGGGATTTGCGATGGAGAGATTGACTCGCGCGGTGTAGATCGATGCATAGGCAAGATAACAGAACAGATAGATAAACTTACGTTTAGTCATTGTTTTTGGTGATATATCGTCCTCTGTCTACAAATTCTTTTGTTTTTTCGGCGCGTTTTTTCGCGTCGCTGTAATGGCGTGCGGAAAGCGAGATCACGATCGAGTCTAAAACGCTGATCTGCGCGATTCGCGAGGAGATCGCCTCAATGGGATATTGGATCTCATCCGAGGAAATGACGAGCGGCAGATCACAGATCCGGGTGATCAGGCTGTCGGGAAAACCGGTGATGCACGCTGTGGTCGCGCCCATCTCCCGCGCAAGCGAAAGCGCGTCCGTCGTGGCAAGCGTTTGCCCGCTGTTGGAAACGCCAAACGCGAGGTCGCCTTTTTTGATATTGAGCGTAGAGACCTTCATGGACGGCACGTCGGTAAAACAAACGGCGGTATATCCGACCTGCGTCAAACGGTACTGAAAATCCGACGCGATCACCGCAGACGTCCCGATGCCGTAAATATACACGAGGCGCGCGCGGTCGATGGCGTCCACGACCTTTTCCAGCGTTTCGATATCAAGTTCCTCCGCGGTGTCGTGGAGGGTCTTGACGTTGGCGGAAAAGACCTTTTCCAAAATCGTCGGCACGTTGTCGTTTTTGTCGATATAGGGGACAAAGCCGAGTTGTTTGTTTTTGGAAAGTTCCATCGCAAGCGCAAGTTTCATCTCGGAGTATCCGCCAAAGCCGAGCGTGCGGCAGCAGCGGATGATGGCGGATTTGACAACGCCCGCGTTTTCCGCAAAATCCGAGATCGGCATAGAGATCACCTGCCGGCTCTCCGCGAGGATATAATCGGCGATTTTCTTTTCTACCGGGGTCAGCGCGTCATATTTTTGTTTTATGGTGTTCAAACAGGATTTGTTTGTCATATACTTTCCTTTTCTGTGGAATTTTGTTCTATTATATCATTTTACTTGCGCTCGGTCAATGGAAAATCGCATTTTTTTGCAAGGAATGATGACGCTCCCCGCACCGCCGCCCGAGAGAAAAAGCCTGACAGCGTCAGGCTTTTTCTCTCGTTAATCTGCGATCCTCTTCATCACTTTGAGGACGTCGAAGATCGTGATCTTTCCGTCGCAGTTGATATCGCCGCGTTCAAGTTCGGTTTGATCGACCGCCGCGCGCAAAACCAGCATCACATCCGAAAGATCGACCTTATAGTCGAGGTCTACGTCACCGACCGGCTCGTTCCAAGTCATCGTAAACTGATTTTCCTTAAAGAAATACTGATCGCGCACGGTGGAATAATGCTCTACCTCGACGCATTTGCCGTCTTTGGAGAAATAGAGCATCGTGACCATACCGAGCGCACCGCGGTTTTTCTCCTCGGTCTGCGCATCAACGAGCATCTGCGTTATCGTATTGCCGTGTACGCCGATATCCTTGCGCATAGCGATATATGCGCTCGGATCATGCCCGCTCATCACAAGGACGATGTTTTCATGCTGCTTGACAAATTTTTCAAACACGCCGTCGCCGTTGTTGCTTGCCGGGTCGGAATTGGATGGGGGAACGACGTCGCCCGCGTCCAGCGTTGTCCCGTCGCGGAACAGATATGCGTGCGTGGTGACGATGATCTTATGATCCGGATACGCCTCGCAGATCGAAGACGCCCACGCAAGTTCCTCGTCGGTCGGACCGTAGTCGAGCGTGATCGAAACGAACTTTTCATCGCCGACGGTGAAAACACGATAGGTGCTTTCGAGTTCATCCGGCTTAAATCTCTGCTCTGCGGTGATCTCCGCCGCGTATTTGGAGTTTGCCAGCGCGTCGTTAAAGGAGAGTTTGGTGGCGGAGGTGACCGCCTGGCGGTCGTGGTTGCCCCTGACTACGCTGTAGGGAATTCCCGCGTCGGAAAGCTTGTCAAAAGCGATGACCGCCTCGTCCCACTCCCGCACCAGGGATTGGTTTGTGATGTCGCCGAGTCCGAACACAAATTGGATGTTCTTTGCCTCTTTGTTTTCGATGATCCAGTCGTAAAGCGTCTGAAAATGCTCCGGATAAAAGTCGTTGAGGCACTGCGTATCGCCGACGGCGACAAACGAGTAGGCATAGTCGGTTTCGATCGGCTCCTCGTCCAGCCATACGCTGTCATAGAGAGCGTCGTTGTTGCCCGCAAGATCGGTCACGACCCGCGGACGATCTCCCTCGGTATAGTTTGAGAGATCATAGTGCAAAATCAAGCCGTCCGTGCCCGGGGAAGTCATATCCGCAGCGATTTGTGCATCCGTGCGGATCTCCGAGTAGACTGCCACGCGGCGGAGATTGCCCTTAAAATACTGTGCGTTTCCGCTTCTGCCGTCGCCGCCGAGGACAAAGTTTTCAAAGCCGACGGGTCCGCCGCCGACGTTTTTATCGGACACGATCCCCACAAGTTGACCGTTGAGGTAGCCCTTGACGACCCCCGCCTCAAAATCGTGGGTCACCGCGACGGTCATCCACTGTCCCGCATAGGCAGAGATGTCAAAATACGCCGCGTAATCCTTGTTTGCGCCGTCGATCCAGTAATAGCGGAGCCGCCCGTCCGTGTAGATTTCCAAATTGACGCAGCTTTTGGCGGAGCCGGGATAGTTGCCGAGGATAACGCCGCCGCGCGCACTTGCGTCAAAACTTGACGGGAAATAGAACTCGGCTTCAAACGTATGCGGCACGGCGGAAAGCGCACCGACGTGATACGTACCGTCGATATTGTCAAAGGTCATCCCGCCGATAACTTCCGTATAGGTCTCATTCAGCGAGCCGTCCGCCGTATTGGTATACGCAAGGTGATTTGCCTTTGCGCTGTGATCTTTGAGGCGTTCCACGCCGCCGTCTGAAAAGTCGTAGGCAAGGAGCAGCGCCCCGTCGGTGTAGTCGGCGCCGGCAAAGTCCGCCGCGATCTGTTCTGCGCTGCGGCTGTCGCTGTAAAGCGAGACCGTACCGAGCGTGGTATTTTTCAAATACTGCGTATTGTCTGCGCGGAAGTCGCCGCCGATCTTAAAGCACGAAAGGCCGCTCTCGTCAAAGTCGGATAGCGTCTTGGAAATCGTTTGCGCAAGTACGCCATTGATATAGCATCTTGCCTCCGTCGTTGTGGAAACGACCGCAAGATGCGTCCACTCACCGGTACGCAGATCAACATCTTTGAAATGTACATTGACACTTGACGTATTTCCGGCGCGCCAGTAGAGATACGGGTTGCCGTTTGTACGGATCTCCAGGTCGAGCATCGTATCGCCGTACGACCCCGAAACAAAGTTGCCGACGATAACGCCGAGGCGCGTATCCGGCGCGTCTTTGTCCACTTTCAGCCACGTCTCGATCGTGCGCGGCGTACCGGCAAGCTTTTGTGTCGTGGTATAATTATCGTTTGCGGTAAAGGTGATCCCCCCTCGCTCGCCCTCCGCGCTTGCGGGCAGCGCCGCCATAGACAAAAGCAGGACGGCAACAAGAAAAACAGATGTGATCCTTTTCATCTCCGGTCCCTCCGAGTTGAATTTAATTCCTAAATCAAATTATATATTTAGAACTTTGTTCTGTCAAGAGGTTTGACAAAAATATTCCGCCACGGCGGACAAAGGCAAAAGCAAGCGCCCCGCGGCGTTTTGCTTTTGCCGCGGGGCGCTTTGAATTTGTTATATTCAGTTCCAGAAACTGCCGAGCCACTCTGCGGTGCCGCCGGCAACGTCGCCGAGGTTTGGCGCCTCCGGCGCGCTTGTCAGGATCACATCGCAAAGATCAAGTTTGATCTCTTTTGCAAGCGGACGTTCATACGTTTTCATTTCTTAAAACCCTCCTTTGACCAAGGTCGCACCGTTCTGTGCAATACTGCCGAGCACCTGCGTGTACACCGTGTCGATGCCCGCAAACTTGACAAACGACCAGGCAAAGATCTCGGTGCCGTAATGTTCCTCCGGAATATTGACAAGGTCTGCCGCAAAGGTCTGCCCGCTTTCGATGTCCTGCGTGTACTTGACCTGCGCAACGCCGAGTTGTTCGCCGCCCGCGGCGGCAAGTTCGTTGTCGTCGAAATAGGACAGCGGCACGAGATAGGTGCCGAAATACTCGATCTTTGGGTCATCCTCCCCGGTCGCCACATGGGTGACAAAACGGAGTTTGCCTGCCCCGTCCGTGTACACGCCCGAGAGCGACAGCGGATTTTCGACCGTTACGGTCACGTTGCCGCAAAGCGTGCAAACGCCATTTTCAAACGTATGCGGCTCAACTTTTTCATAGTCGCCGGCGATGCAGGCGGCAGTATGCGTACCGTCGCCGTTGTCGGTATATTCCATCGTATGCGTATGGAAGTAGGCAAGCGTGGGATCAGCGGCGTTTATCCACGCGCCCGCCGCATTCAAATCGTCAAACGCCGCCGCGGTATACTGCGTGGATCTTGCCGTGCCGTTGACCCATTCTTTCCCTTGGAGCGTGCCGTAATAGTAGTTGTTGCCGATCGGTTTTGCCGGACAGTAGCCGCCGATGGAGTTGACGTAGTTGTGTCCGCCGGGGTACTGCGTCGATACGACCGCAGTGGTGTTCAAATTGCGCGTCATACCGTTAAAGTTTTTCGACTCGCCCACGATACCGCCGACATAATAGGTAGATTTGACCACGCCCGTATTGAGGCAGTCGGCAACGACAGCCACTTTTTCAAAGTAGCCGATGATGCCGCCGACTCTGGACGCGCCGGAAGCGATCGTACCGGTCACATCGCCCGCGTTGAAGCACTGCTCCACCTTGGTATTCGTGCCGGAAGCGGCAGTATCCGAACCGAGGAGATACCCTGCGATGCCGCCGACGTAGGAATACCCCGTAACGACGCCGGTATTGTGGCATTTTTCGATCTTCTTTTCGGTATACAGCCCGTTGGTCGCATCGACCCCGGTGAAATACCCGACGATGCCGCCGATATGCGTGGAAGCGGCGGTCACGTCGCCCGTATTGGTGCATTCGGTGAGATAAACTTTATGGTTGCCCGCCATATTGCTAACGCCCATGATACCGCCGGCATGCGCGGTTTGGGAGGTATCGGCGGTCGAGGTGACGGCGCCGTTGTTGGTACAGCCGGAAATCCGTACCGTGCCGGTGCAGGCGGCGGAATTGTGCGCGTTATGGTAGCCGACGATGCCGCCGACGTTGCGCAAAGCGGTGATCGCGCCGTTGTTGGTACAATCAACGATGGTGCAGTTGTGCGCGTAGGTGTTGCGCAATTGACCGACAAAGCCGCCGACGGAATCGCCCGTCGAAAGAACGGTACAGTTGTTGACGCAGTTCTCAATGAGGAGCGTCTGCCGTGCGGCGCCGGCAAGCCCGCCGGCATCGTCGGCGGAGGAGGTGATCGAACCGGAGATCGTCAGATTTTTGATGACGGCGTCTTCAATGACGCCGAAGAACCCGGCATACTGTGCGTCGCTTTCGATCCGGATTCCGCGGACCGTATGTCCGTTGCCGTCAAATATGCCGGAGAAGCAAGTGTCGGTCGTCAAACCGATCGGCTTTTGATCGGCAATGCCGCTGAGGTCGATGTCGGCGGTCAAGAGATAACTGCCGGTCACCTTTTCGCCCGTCCCCATCAGGGCAGCAAGTTCTGCGGCGGTGCCGATGCGCGTCACCCCGAGATAGGTTTCGCTGAGCGAAGGGGTCTCCGTATTGACGTAGCCCAGGTGATTTTGATTTGCGCTGTGATCTTTGAGGCGTTCCACGCCGCTGTCCGAAAAGTCGTAGGCAAGGAGCAACGCCCCGTCGGTGTAGTCGGCGCCGGCAAAGTCTGCCGCGATCTTTTCTGCGCTGCGGCTCTCGCTGTAAAGCGAGACCGTACCGAGCGTGGTATTTTTCAAATACTGCGTATTGTCCGCGCGGAAGTCGCCGCCGACCATAAAGGGCGAGAGTCCGCTCTCGTCAAAGTCGGCAAATTCTTTGGTGATCGTCTGCACGAGGCTGCCGTTGATATAGCAGCTTGCCGAAGTCACCGTGGAAACCACCGCAAGATGCGTCCATTCACCCGTACGAAGATCCACGTTATCAAAGGTTGCGCTGACGCTGGAACCGCTTCCGGCGCGCCAATAGAGATACGGGTTGCCGTTTGTGCGGATCTCCAGGTCAAGCATCGTATCGCCGTACGACCCCGAAACAAAGTTGCCGACGATGACGCCGAGGCGCGTTGCCGGCGCGTCATTGTCCACTTTCAGCCACGCTTCGATCGTGCGCGGCGTGCCGCCGAGTTTTTCCGACGTGGTATACTTGTCACTCGCGGTAAAAGTGATCCCCGCACGCTCACCCGCCGCATTTGCGGGCAGCGCCGCCATAGACAAAAGCAGGGCGGCGGCAAGCAAAAGCGTTATGATTTTTTTCATATTCCGTTTTCCTCCGAATGCGAATAAAATTCTTAAATTTTATTATATATTTAGAACTTTGTTCTGTCAAGAGGTTTGGAAAAATATTTTTCATATCTTGAAAAAATTTGCACCTGATATACAAGATATACAAAAAGAGAGCCGTGCGGCTCTCTTTTTGTCAAAATATATCATCCGAATATGCGCATCCGCAAGGACCGCAGCGTGATCCGTCCCTTTTTATAAAGGTAACGGCGGCTGGCA
>JAFSUT010000106.1 GCA_017445085.1 Clostridia bacterium
AAAGCCGTCCTCGTCCTCCATCGCCATATCGCCGGTGAGCAGCCAGTCGCCGTGCAAAACTTCGTTTGTGGCGTCTTCGTCTTTGTAGTAGCATTTCATCACGCCGGGGCCCTTGACGCAGAGTTCGCCGACTTCGCCGCGGGCGACAGGCTGTTCGTGCTCGTCCACGATGCGGACCTCCCAGCCAAAGCCCGCTTTGCCGATGGCGCCGACCTTGTGGACGTTTTCAACGCCGAGGTGGACGCAGCCGGGTCCGATCGACTCGGACAGACCGTAGTTTGTGTCGTATGCGTGGTGCGGAAAAACGGTGAGCCAGCGGCGGATCAGGGAGGGCGGCACGGGTTGTGCGCCGATGTGCATCAGGCGCCACTGGTCAAGCGCGTAGTCTTTCAATTGAATGTCGCCGCGGTCGATGGCGTCGAGAATATCCTGCGCCCACGGGACGAGCAGCCAGACGATGGTGCATTTTTCATCCGATATCGCGCGGAAGATCCATTCGGGTTTCGTGCCTTTGAGGAGGACGGCCTTGCCGCCGACAAGGAAAGAACCAAACCAGTGCATTTTTGCACCTGTGTGGTAGAGCGGCGGAATGCAGAGGAACACATCCTCATGGGTCTGCGCGTGATGCGCCTGCTCGGTGCGTGCCGCGTGCATCAGACTGCGGTGGGGGTGCAGGATCGCTTTCGGAAAGCCGGTCGTCCCCGAGGAAAAGTAGATGGCGGCGTCGTCGTCCTCGGTGAGCGGGATATCTGGCGCTTCGGCGGCGCAGTAAGAGATCATATCGTTGTAGCTGTCCGCAAAGGTCGGGCAGTCCTCGCCGACGTAGAACATATGGTGGATATGCGGCAGGCGGTCGCAGATCTCCTCCATACGGCCGATAAATTCGGGACCGAAGGCAAGCATCGAACAATCGGCTTTTTCCAGGCAGTATTTGATTTCTTCCGCGGTATAGCGGTAGTTGAGCGGCACGACGATGGCGCCGTTTTTGAGAATGCCGAAGTAGATGGGCAGCCACTCGATCGAGTTCATCAGGAGGATGGCGACTTTGTCGCCGCGCTTGATACCGCGTGTAAAGAGCAGGTTGGCAAAGCGGTTGGCTTTTTGATTAAAGAGCGCCCAGGTGATTTCACGGCGCAGCGGCTCGCCCGGTTCGGGCTGCATCAGCGCATATTCGCGCCAGGTGATGTGGCTCTCCGGCTCAAACTGCGGATTGATCTCCACAAGCGCGGTCTCGTTTGCAAACTGCTTTGCATTTTGGTTCAGGACGTCTACGATGGTCATATTTGACCCTCCTTTATAAATGGCAGAGGAAGAAAAAACGTCCTCTGCATGATACAGAGGACGATATTACTACCGCGGTACCACCTCTATTGTCGGAAAAAGACCGACCACTCCGAGTCATACAAACGTATACTCTTATCGCGATAACGGGCGAGACCGATGGCGTCTACACAGCGGGGCGCGCCTTCAACGTCACAACTCACGAAATGTATTTCGGTCGATGCGGCTGCCGTCTTGCACCTGCCGGCGGCTCTCTGTAAGTCGTAAAATCGACGTACTCTTTTCGCTCAAAGTTATTACCTATAATTATAGCACGCCGAGTTGCCGCCGTCAAGTCGAAATCATAAAAAGACTCCAAACCGTCGGATTTGCGGATGTTCAGAGCAAAATTAAGATCGCGCGGTCGCGACCGTTCAAAACGGCGGAGAACAAGCGGATATAGCGGCGCCGGGCGGGGACGAATCGGCGGCAGTGGGCGCGGATCCTCGGCGACGTGCAAATTTTTTTATATTTTCCCTTGCGCCGACGAAGAGTTTGCGGTATAGTATATTTGAAATTTGAGATTTTTCGGAGGACGTATATGAAACGGATCGTTGGTCTTTTGGCAGTCTTGCTTTTATCACTTGCGGTGATTTTACCGGTCGCGGCGGCGGAACCGCTTTATGCGGAAGCGCTGTATTGTCTCGGACTTGTCGAGGGATACGGAACGGGCGGCGACGCGCCGGATTTCGGGCTTTCCGACAAGCTCACACGCGCACAGGCGGTGGTACAGGTCATTCGCTTTCTCGGCGCGGAGAATGCGGTCAAGGGAACAGAATATCCCTGTCCGTTTGAAGACGTGCCGGCGTGGGCGGCTTCCTATAT
>JAFSUT010000107.1 GCA_017445085.1 Clostridia bacterium
CGTTTTTTCATTTTCCATCCTCTCCGGAATATGCACACCGCAAATCGGATTTTTTTCGAGAAATCCGAAAGCAAGCGTACACAAACTCCACCGTAATTGTATAAACATTATATAATGTCTGCCCGCAAATGTCAAATCTGAATTTCCGGATTCTTTTTGCACGGATTTTTCATCTCCCGAAAGCAAAATCGGTAAAAACGGAGCGCCTGCGCAAAAAACGCAGGCGCTCCGCCGTGAAACTTATTTTACGGTCGCAAAATCGTGGACCGCCGAGAAAATCGAGGGCTGATTGTCCATGATCTTCAGTACGGTGTCCGTGCTGTACGGTCCGCCGTTCATATCAAAGGTCGTGCCGCTTAGCGTATAGGGCTGGATAAACACGTACCGCTTTGTCTTTGCCGCGTCGATGTAGGCGTGGTAGATCATCCAGCGGTTGCCGGCGGCGTCTTTGGTAAACGCCGCGTGTCCCGGTCCGTAGACGCCGTTTTGGTGAACGAACATCGGGGTCTCGGATTTCGTCCAGTCGGTGGCTTTCAAAGGGTCGCCCCCTGTTTTGAGCACGAGCGCACCGAGGGCGTAATAGGTCGTCCAGTAGCCGCTGCCCGTATACGTGACGATGATCGAGCCGTCGTCGGAATACACCTGCGTTGCCCCCTCGACGACCTCGGGATAGGAGGCGCCGGTGGTCGCATTGTACGCCGCGCCGTGTTTTTCCCACGCATAGGTCGGCGTGTTGAAGATCACGGGCGTGCCCGAGATCTCATAGGGGTTTTTGAGGAGCGCGATGCTGTTGTTTTGCTTGAAATTCGGCGTGCCGCGCCCGGTCTCGCTGGTCCACATCATATAGGTCTTGCCGCCGGCACGCAAAAGCGACTGCCCGATGCACCAAACGCTGTCGTCCCCGATGACCGTTTTATACGGCAGATTGCTCTCCCCGGTCACGGGATGGACAAACGGCGCCGCGGTCGGGTCTTCGTTTGTCGAGCGGACGCAATACAAACGGTGGTTGACGTTGTCGCCGTCGTCCGCCGAGAAGTAGAGCCACCAGCCGGCATATTCTTTGCCGAACTCGCTCTCTTCGATATAATGAAGTTCGGGTGACCAGATATCTTTGGAATACATCCTGCTCGTATCGTTGATCTGCGCACCGCTCGGCGCCGTCCAGATCGGCACGCCGGTGGCGGTCGCCAGCCCGTCCAGCGTTGCCGATTTGTAGCAGCGGATCGGGTTGCCCGTGCAGACCATATAATAATAGCCGTCGCGGTAAATGACCCACGGGTCGGCGCCGGTGCGCAGCGGATTGGTAAACTCGACCTCGGCTATGCCGCCGTTGGATTTAAGATTTTCCGCCATTTGCAAGGTGGAGTTTTCCCCGCCGCCGATCGACTCGATGAGCGGATAGGTCCCGCCGCTCAAATTCAGGGAATAGGCACCGCTGAAAGCCGCCGAAGTATCTTGCAGACGGTCGATTTTTTTGCCGCTGACCTTACCGCCGTGGATCTCGATCGAAAGATTTCCGCTGACGGTCGGAGCAGCGCCGATCTCGTTTGTCCCCGCACGCCCGACCGCGTAAAGCGAACTCATGATCGTGCCGCCGCTTATGATGAGCGTGCTGTCGCCGCTTTGATTGTTCATGCCGGTCAGGGCGCAGACGTTGGCGGAAGAATCGGTTGCGGTAAAGGTGCCCTCGTTGATCACGATCTTCGCATTGCCGGAGATGTTGCCAAACGGCGCCGCACCCGTGGCGCGGCGGTTGCCGCCGCGGAAATAGGAAAACTTGCCGCTGTTGACGGTCACGGTATAATCGCGGGAAATGCTGCAATCTTCCGCGCGCATCCCCTCGGTGACGTTATAGCCGCCGATGAGAATGAGCGTCCCCACGGTTTTTACGCGGCTGCCGACAGTAACGTCCTGCCCGCCGCACGCCAAAATCGCCGTCCCGG
Organism: Clostridia bacterium; assembly: GCA_017445085.1. GTDB lineage: Bacteria > Bacillota > Clostridia > Oscillospirales > CAG-272 > UMGS902. Next base: position 1,944 of record JAFSUT010000107.1, read on the forward strand.
TCGGCGTGATCGAGATACGCTGCAAAACCGTCGGCCCCGAAAAGGTGAGCGACTCGGAAAAGGAGAGTGCGCCGAGCGGGAAATAGAACTTCCCGTCGGACGCCGTCAGCGTGACCGTCCCGCGCGACTTCGGCATAACGTACGCGCTGCCGAGTTCAAGTTTACTGCACAAAACGATCTGACCGTCGCCGTCGCCGAGCAGGGCGTACGCACGCTCTATCGTATTGACCGCGCTTTGGTAGGTGGCGCCGTCGTTTGTATCCGCGCCGCCGGACGACAGATACACGGTTTTTGACGCCGCGCTCGCCGTCACAAGGCAGAGGAGGAACACAAACGCCGGCACAAGGACGCGGCAGATGTTCAAAACTTTCTTCATAAGACGTGTAAAACCTCCGAACTACGAGTTAGATTTACGGTTTTATTATAGCATAACGGAATAAATGGTGTCAATCCGCAATCTCCTCAAATTCCGCCCGAATTGTTCCGGATTTCAAACGAAATCTGCAGATGCGTTTGTATTTTTCACTTTTGTTGAATATTCTGCAAAAAAGAGTTTTTTTTTGCGTGAAGTTGTGTTATACTATATTTTGTATAACTTATTATTTAATGCAGAGGCGACTCCATGAAAAACGACTACAAGATTGCCAATATTTATATCGACAAATCAGGCACCCTCTACGGCGCGCCCTTCGGCAGGTCGGAGAAATACGGCAAACGCCCGATCGACCGCCTGTTTTTGCTGATGCCCGGCTACAACGACGCCGCGCTTTGCGCATTTGTAAACCGTCTGTTTGACGTCTGCAACAGTGAGGACGCAAGAGACGATATGCCGCCGAGCATCCAGACCTATCTCAAAGCAAAATCGTACGGCGACGCCATCCGCAACCTCGGGCTTCTCGTCGCCTTTTACGCCCCGGATGAGGGATACGCGTTTACACCGGCGTCCAACACGGGGGAGCGCGGCTTTGCGATGCAGGAGGACAAGAGCGTCGAACTCCCCGCCGACTGCACGCAAAAAGAGATGGCAAGCGCACTCAAGCGCGCCATCGCCGCCGTCCGCATCGGCGCCGACCGAAAAGAAACCGATTAAAGGATATGTTTGCAATGAAGAAAAAAAACGACGACCTTGCCAAATATCTTTTTTTGGAAGGCACAAACTATCACACCTATGATTATCTCGGCGCACACGCATGCGACGGCGGCGTCGTCTTTCGCGTTTGGGCGCCAAACGCCGACCGTGTCTTTTTGGTCGGCGATTTTAACGGCTGGGACGAAAGCTGCCCGATGGAAATTGCAGACGGCGTCTGGACCTATACGCTGAAAGACGCTGCGTTTGCGCGCGGCGCCGTCTACAAATACAAGGTCGTCCGCGGCGACCGTGCCGTCTACAAAGCCGATCCTTACGGCACCTTTGCGGAAGTGACGCCCGCCACCGCCAGCCGCTACTACGAGATCGGCGGCTACGAGTGGAAAGACAAACCGTGGATGGACGCCCGTATGGCGGCAAAGAACGATTTTTATAACCGCCCGATGAACATCTACGAGCTGCACGCAGGCTCCTGGCGGCGAAACGCCGACGGCAGTTACTACACCTATGAAAAACTCGCAAAAGAACTTATCCCTTACGTCAAGGATATGGGCTATACGCACATCGAACTGATGCCGATCGCCGAGCATCCGTTTGACGGCTCCTGGGGTTATCAGATCTGCGGCTACTACGCGCCGACGTCCCGCTTTGGCACGCCGCACGACTTTATGGCGCTGGTCGACGCCGCCCACCGTGCCGGACTCGGCGTGATCCTCGACTGGGTGCCCGCACACTTTCCGAAAGACGAGCACGGACTGTACGAGTTTGACGGCGCCCCGCTGTACGAATATCAGGGCAAGGACCGTATGGAGCACAAATCCTGGGGAACGCGCTGCTTTGACGTCGGGCGCAACGAAGTCGAATGCTTTCTCATTTCCAACGCGGTCTACTGGGCAAAAGAATACCACATCGACGGACTGCGCGTTGACGCCGTCGCCTCGATGCTCTATCTCGACTACGACCGGGGGGACGGCGAATGGATCCCCAACAAGTACGGCACCAACCGCTCGCTGGAAGCCATCGCCTTTTTCAAAAAACTCAACTCCACCATGCGGCAATACCATCCCGACGTCCTTATGATCGCCGAGGAATCCACCGCCTATGAAAACGTCACCCGCTTTGACGGCGACGGGCTCGGTTTTCATCTGAAATGGAATATGGGGTGGATGAACGACGCCCTCGCCTACGCCGCGACCGACCCGCTTTTCCGACGGGGCAATCACTCCAAGGTGACATTTTCGATGATGTACGCCTTTTCGGAATACTACGTCCTGCCGATCTCGCACGACGAAGTCGTCCACGGCAAAAAGAGTTTGCTTGACCGCTTTCCGGGACTGTACGGGCAAAAGTTTGACGGAATGCGCACCTTCCTTTTATATATGATGTGCCATCCCGGCAAAAAGCTATCCTTTATGGGCTCGGAAAACGGACAGTTTTCCGAGTGGAATTACAAAGGACAGGTCGAGTGGTTTATGCTTGAATACGACCAGCACAAAAAACTGCACGCCTTTGTGCGCGACCTCAACCGCCTCTATCTTGCAGAGAGTCCGCTTTGGCAGATCGACAACGCGTGGGACGGTTTTGAATGGGTGGAGGTGGACAACGCGGACGAGAGCATCCTCGCCTTTCGCCGCATCGACCGTGCGGGCAACCGTGTGCTTGTCATCTTAAACTTTACCCCCGTGGAACGTCCCGCGCACAGTCTGCACGCACCCGAAAAAGCCACCTATTCCCTCCTCCTTGACACGATGGAGGAAAAATACGGCGGCTATCGCAAAGCCGCCCCTGCAAAGCGCGCCAAAAAGCAGCCGGACGGCACCTACCGCCTTGCGGTCGACCTGCCCGCGCACGGCGGACTGCTCCTAAAAGAAAAGATCCCGACAGCAAAATAAAATCCGCGTTTTTTTACAGTAAAATCATCTATCGGAGGAACGGATAAATGAATCAAAAAAGAAAAGAATGCGTTGCAATGCTGCTTGCAGGGGGACAAGGCTCCCGCCTGTATGCGTTGACCAAATCCACCGCAAAGCCCGCCGTTACGTTCGGCGGCAAATACCGCATCATTGATTTTCCTCTTTCCAACTGCATAAATTCGGGCATCGACACGGTCGGCGTGCTGACGCAGTATCAGCCGCTGATGCCCAACGAATACGTGGGCAACGGTCTGCCGTGGGACCTTGACCGCACCTACGGCGGCGTCAAGATCCTCCCGCCGTACCAGGGCAACAAAAAAGCCGACTGGTACAAGGGCACCGCAAACGCCATCTATCAAAATATGGCGTTTATCGAGCAATACGACCCCGAGTACGTCCTGATCCTCTCGGGCGACCATATCTACCGTATGGACTACGAGGCGATGCTGCGCTTTCACAAAAAGAAAAACGCCGACTGCACCATCGCCGTTTTGGAAGTCCCGATGGAAGAAGCAAGCCGCTTTGGTATCCTGACCACCGAGGCGGACGGCAAGATCTACAAGTTTACCGAAAAGCCGAAAACCCCCGACTCCAACAAGGCGTCGATGGGCATTTATATCTTCAATAAGCGCAAACTCTTTGAATATCTCAATAGCGACGAGGCTGATGAAACCTCCGACAACGACTTTGGCAAAAACATCATCCCCGCTATGCTGGAAAGCGGCGAGCGGATGTTTGCCTATCCCTTTGAAGGCTACTGGAAAGACGTGGGGACCATCGGGAGCCTCTGGGAAGCCAATATGGATCTGCTCGGCGCAAAACCCGCATTCTCTTTGAACGACGAGTCGCGCGGGCGCATCTATTCGCGCTCCTCGGTCAGCGCACCGCAATACGTCGGGGACGGCGCCGTGATCTCCAACTCGATCATCACCGAGGGCTGCGAGATCTACGGCACGGTCGTAAACTCCGTCCTCTCTCACGGCGTCACCGTGGAAGCCGGCGCCGTCGTGCGCGACAGCGTCATTATGGCAAACACCACCATCGCCGCGGGCGCCGTCGTCACCTATTCGATCCTCGATGAAAACATCACGGTCGGACAAGGCGCGCATATCGGTGCGGAAAAAGCCGACGGCGTCGGCATCGCCGTCATCGGAAACGGACACAACATCGAGCCGGGGCAAACGATCGCCGCCGGCGAAATGATCTCGGATTAAGGGGGAATACGATATGAACGCGCTCGGACTTATTTTTTCCAACATTCACGACACCGCCGTCCCTGAACTTACGCGCCGCCGCGCCATCGGCTCCATTCCCTTCGGCGGCCGTTACCGCCTGATCGACTTTGCCCTCTCCAATATGGTCAACTCGGATATCAACAAGGTCGGCGTCATCACCAACTACAACTATCAATCCTTGATGGATCACATCGGCACCGGCAAAGACTGGGATCTTGCCCGCCGCAGCGGCGGTCTGAAACTCCTGCCGCCTTACGTCACCGCGCCGGACGCCGCCGACCGTGCGTTTTCCTCCCGGCTTGAACTGCTCAAGGGCGCAATTGACTTTCTCACCCGCTCGGATGAGGAATACGTCATTATGACCGACTGCGACCGGGTCTGCACGCTGGACTATCAAAAGGTGCTGGATCGCCACATCACCTCCCGCGCCGATATGACGATCGTTACAAAGCGCGAAAAGGTCAACGCCGACGGCATCGGCAAAGAGATCCTCATTGACGCCGATATGCTCGGACGCATCAACGACATTTCGGAGCACACCGGCGCAGACGAGGGATACCACAACGTCTCGATGAATATTTTTGTGATGAAACGCGCGTTTCTTCTCACGATGATCCGCAGCGCCATCGCCCACGGCTACCGCAGCTTTTACCACGACATCGTCGGCAAAAACCTCATGCACGCGGAATACTATATTTACAACTTTGAAGGGTACAGCGCCACCGTTGACTCTCTGCCCGCGTATTTTGCTTGCAATATGGACATCCTGCGCCCCGAAGTGCGGCGGCAGTTGTTTGACGTTCCCTACCACGCGGTCTACACCAAGGTGCGTTCCTCTGCGCCGACCAAGTATCTTGACGGCGCGGTCGTGAAGAACTCGCTCATCGCCGACGGTTGTATCATTGAGGGCACCGTGGAAAACTCGATCCTCTTCCGCGACGTGCATATCGCCGCCGGCTGCGTTGTCAAAAACTCAATCTTGATGCAGGACACCATCCTCGGGCGCGACGTTTCGCTAAGTTGCGTCATCACCGATAAAAACGCCGTTATCCGGGACAGCAGAGTGCTTGTCGGGCACGAAACGCTTCCCTTCTATATTGACAAAGGAGCGATCGTATGAGAAAGATCTTATTTGTCGGCGCGGAGGCGCTTCCCTTTGCCGCCACCGGCGGCCTCGGCGACGTCCTCGGTTCTCTCCCCGCCGAAATTCAAAAGGCGGGCGGAAAAGACGTGGACGTCCGCGTTATTTTGCCGCTCTACCGCACGGTCAGCGACGTTTACCGCGCACAAATGGAAACCGTCTACACGGGGGAGATCTCCCTCGCCTGGCGCCGTTTGTACGTCGGCGTCCGCCGCCTGCACTACAAAGGCATCATTTACTATTTCATTGACAACGAGCAGTATTTCGGCAGAGAGGGCGGGCTGTACGGTCACTTTGACGATGCGGAACGCTACGCCTTTTTCTGTGAGGCGGTCCTCGCCGTGCTGCCAAACATCGGCTTTGTACCAAACATCCTGCACGCGCACGACTGGCAGGCTGCCATGAGCGTTGTCTACCTCAAACTCAAATACAGAAACGACCCGCGCTACACCGATATGCGCAGTATCTTTACCATCCATAATATCGAATATCAGGGGCAGTACGACCCGTACATCCTCGGCGACGTCTTCGGACTCGGCAACGAGCATCTCGGCACGATGCTGTACGACGGCTGCATCAACCTGATGAAAGCCGCCGTGGAATGCTGCGATTTCGTTTCCACCGTCAGCCCCACCTATGCCGGCGAGATCCAAAACCCCTATTTCTCGCACGGGCTGGACGCCGAACTGCGCAAAGAGAGCGCAAAACTCTACGGCATCCTCAACGGCATCGACTACGACCTGTATAACCCGGAGACCGATACGCTGCTCTGTGCAAATTACAGCGCCAAAGCGCCGGCGAAGAAAGTGGAAAACAAACTTGCCGTCCAGCGTGAAATGGCGCTTGCCGAGCGCCGCGACGTCCCGATGGTCTGTCTGATCTCCCGCCTTGTCGCACACAAGGGGCTTGACCTCTTTTGCGAGATCGCGGAAGCTCTCCTGCAAAACGATATTCAGCTCATCGTCCTCGGTCTCGGCGACGAAAAATACGAAAACTTTTTACGCGATCTTGAATACCGCCACCACGACAAAGTGCGCAGTTTGATCCTCTACAATCGCGATATGTCAAAAAAACTGTACGCCGCCTGCGACATCTTCCTGATGCCGTCCAAAAGCGAGCCGTGCGGTCTTTCCCAGATGATCGCCTCCCGTTACGGCGCCATCCCCGTCGTGCGCGAGACCGGCGGTCTTTTCGACTCGATCAAGGGCTATTATGAGGCGGACGGCGTGCTGCACGGCAACGGCTTTACCTTTGCCAATTACGCCTCCGGCGAACTCCTCGAGCGCACCGAAGCCGCCATCGCTCTTTGGCGGGATCCGAAACGCCGCCGCGCCTTTGTCCAAAAGATCATGAGAACCGACTTTTCCTGGGGCGCATCCGCGCAAAAATATCTCGAAATGTACAACAGATTATTCTGATCACTATTTTTATACCTAGCATAAGGAGTACCTGACCCATGAACAAAAATTCCAAAGCAGTCCGCCAACTCACCGAAAAACTCGAATCCAAACTCTCGCGCTATTTCGGCTGCACGCCGAAGGACGCCTCCGCCGAGCAGATGTACAAAGCCGCCGCCATGACGGTCAAGGATATTTTGACGGCAAAACGCAAAAACTTCAAAGAAGAAGTCAACAAAACGGGCGCCAAGCGCGTTTACTATATGTGTATGGAGTTCCTTCTCGGCCGATCGCTCAAAACCAACCTCTCAAACCTCGGTCTTGTGGAAGAATACCGCACGGCGCTGAAAGCCCTCGGCTTTGACATCGAAAAACTCTACGAACTTGAACCCGACGCCGGACTCGGCAACGGCGGCCTCGGTCGTCTTGCCGCTTGCTTTATGGACTCGCTGGCGTCGCTCGACTATCCCGCCACCGGCTTTTCGATTTGTTATGAATACGGTCTGTTTAAGCAAAAGATCATCGACGGTCTCCAGGTCGAACTCCCTGATATCTGGCTCCCCGGCGGCGAAGTATGGCTGGTGCCGCGTACCGACCGTACCTTTGAAGTCCGCTTTGGCGGTCAGATCCGCGAAAACTGGACGGACGGACGCTGTGAGATCGCTTACGAAAACTACGAAGCGGTGGAAGCCGTCCCCTACGATATGATGATCTCGGGCGCCGACAGCGACGCCGCCGGACGTCTGCGCCTGTGGAAAGCGCGTGATATCACAAACTTCAATATGTCGCTCTTTACCCAGGGGCAATATACCAAGGCGCTGGAGGACAGCACCAAGGCGGAGACCATCTCCAAGGTCCTCTATCCCTCCGACAACCATACCGAGGGCAAACTGCTCCGCTTAAAACAGCAATACTTTCTTGTCAGCGCATCTCTGCAAAGTATCCTCCGCGACCACATCTCGCTCTACGGCACCATCGACAATCTTGCCGAAAAGGTCGCCATCCACATCAATGATACACACCCCGCCCTCTGCATCCCGGAACTGATGCGCATCCTCATCGACGACCACCAGTTCAGCTGGGAGCGTGCGTGGGATATGGTGACGAACATCGTATCTTACACCAACCACACCGTCCTGCCCGAGGCGCTGGAAACCTGGGATGAACAACTCTTTGCCATTACGCTCCCGCGGATGCATATGATCATCAAAGAGATCAACCGCCGCTTCTGCGCTGAGGCGTGGGACAAATTCCCCTCCGACTGGGAGAGGATCAATTCGCTCTCGATCCTGTCGGGCGGCCGCGTCAAGATGGCAAATCTCGCCGTCGTCGGCTCGCACATGGTCAACGGCGTATCCGCCATTCACTCGGATATCCTCAAAGAAACGGTGTTTAAGGATCTCTACAAGATGTATCCCGACCGCTTTATGAACGTGACCAACGGCATCGCACACCGCCGCTGGCTCTGCTACTCCAACCCGCGACTGACGTCTCTGCTTGACGAGTGCATCGGTCCCGACTACCGCAAAGAGCCGCAGAAACTCGAAGACTTCCGCAAATTCAACAACGATACCGCCGTCCTCGAACGCCTCGGGCAGATCAAATATGAAAACAAGGTCGACTTTGCCAACCTCTTAAAAGAAAAGACCGGGCAGATCATCGACCCGCACTCGCTCTTTGACGTGCAGATCAAACGTCTGCACGAGTACAAGCGGCAACTGCTCAACGCCCTCAACATCATCAACACCTATCTCGATCTGCGTGAAAATCCCAATCTCGATATTCAGCCGCAGACCTATCTGTTCGGCGCAAAAGCCGCGCCCGGCTACGATATGGCAAAGCAGATCATCAAACTGATCTTCTATATTTCCAAAGAGATCGAAAGCAATCCCGTCATTCGGGAGAAAATGCGCGTGGTCTTCCTTGAAAACTACTGCGTCAGTATGGCGGAGGCGCTTGTCCCTGCCAGTGAGATCAGCGAACAGATCTCGCTTGCCGGCAAAGAGGCCAGCGGCACCGGCTGTATGAAACTGATGATGAACGGCGCCCTGACCATCGGCACGCTGGACGGCGCCAACATCGAAATGCTTGAAAAAGCAGGCAAGGACAATATGTTCATCTTCGGTCTCAACTGCAAAGAGGTGGACGATCTTTGGATCAAAGGTTATCACGCCGCCGACTTTTATCACAATAGTCCGGCGCTCCGCCGCGCGATCGACCGTCTCTCCTTCGGCTTTGCCGGCGAAAGTTTTGCAGGCATCGAAAACTACCTCATCGCCGCTTCCGGCGTGGCTGACCCCTATATGTGCCTTGCGGATTTTGAGTCCTACAAAAACACGCACGATCGCGCCGTCTCCCTCTATGCGGACAAAACGGCGTGGAACCGGATGTCCCTCTGCAACATCGCGGGCTCCGGCTTCTTTGCCGCCGACCGCAGCATTGAGGAATACGCGTCTAAGATCTGGCATCTGCAAAAGGTGCATCTTACAAAATAAGTATGGCTTCGGGGCGGATGCACCGCCCCGAAAATTCGCTGTTTTACGGAGTGCTCTTGCATGGAACTTCTCATCAGAAAATCGGTCGGTGACGCCGACTGTTCGAGCGTCAACGCTTTCCCGGTAAACGCGACCGTCAAATTTACGCTCACGATCCCGCGGCAAATGGAAATGGTGGAACCCCGCCTGATCTTTGCCCCGGACGGCGGCGAGGACACTACGCTTTATCCGGTCTACGACGGCTATGCGGACGGCGCGGACGTCTTTTCGCTCGAACTTTCCCTTTGCGACATTTGCGAGGGCGACGGCGGGCTCTTCTACTATGAGTTCCGCTTTGCAAAAAACTACAAACACCTCTACACAAGCAGCGTCAACAACGTCGATTTTACGATCTCCGAGCAGCCGGGGCGGCGCTTTGCGCTCCTCGTCTACGCTGCGGATTTTGAAACGCCGCGCGCCTTTTACGGGACGACGATGTACCACATTTTCGTTGACCGTTTTGCCAAAGGCAAAATGGTTTACCCCTGCCGCGACGATGCCGTGATGAACGAGGACTGGGAAAACGGCATTCCCGAATTTGCGCCGTATAACGGCGCGCCGCTCAAAAACAACACCTTCTTCGGCGGAAATCTCGACGGCATTATCGAAAAACTCGACTATCTGCAATCGCTCTCGGTCAACTGCATCTATCTCAGCCCGATTTTCAAGGCGTACTCCAATCACAAATACGATACCGGCGACTATCGAAAGATCGACGAGATGTTCGGCGGAGAAGAAGCCTTTTTCCGCCTGCTTTCGGCGTGCAAAGCGCGCTCCATCCGCGTGATCCTCGACGGCGTGTTCAACCATACGGGCGACGACAGTCTGTATTTCAACCGCTACGGCAAATACGACAGTCTCGGCGCTTATCAAAGTCAATCCTCGCCGTATGCCGATTGGTATCACTTTACCCGTTTTCCGACCCAGTATGAAGCCTGGTGGGGGATCGAGATCCTCCCGCGCCTCAACACAAAAAACGCCGCCTGCCGCGACTATTTCGTCGGAAAAGACGGCGTGTGCGCCGACTACGTCCGCAAAGGGACAAGCGGCTGGCGGCTGGACGTTGCCGACGAACTCTCAAACGACTTTCTCGACAGGCTGCGCACGGTGGTGAAAGCCGAAGACCCGGAGGCGCTGATCATCGGCGAGGTTTGGGAAAACGCCGCCGAAAAGGTCGCCTACGGCGTCCGCCGCCGTTACTTTGGCGGACGGCAGCTGGACAGCGTGATGAATTATCCTACCAAAAACGCCATCATTTCCTTTATGCAAACGGGCGACTGTACCCTGCTCTACAACACCGTCACCGAAATCTACGCCACCTACCCGCGCTGCGTATGCGACGTTCTCATGAACATCCTCGGTACGCACGATACCGAGCGCATTTTGACCGTCCTCGGCGGGGTGAGCGCGGAGGGGCGTACAAACGCCGAACTCTCCACGCTCAAAATGAGCGCGGACAAGCGCCGCACGGCGATTTCACGCCTCAAACTCGCCGCGGTCCTGCAATATACGCTCTACGGCTTTCCCTCGGTGTTTTACGGGGATGAAGCGGGGCTGGAAGGCTATCACGATCCTTTTTGCCGGATGCCGTTTCCGTGGGGACGGGAGGATGCAGACCTTACGGCGCACTACGCTTTCCTCGGCAAACTCCGCGCCACCCACAGCGCCTTTTTCGGCGGTGACTTTGCGGTCGCCGCGCACGACTGCGGACTCTTTGCCTTTACCAGAGAAAATGCGGATGAAAAACTGCTCGTCATTGTCAGCCGCGTGTCTTTCCCCGTCACCTACGACGTCGGCGGAAAATATCTCGACCTCCGCCACGACGCTACGGGCGAGGGCAACGTTACGATCATGCCGGACGACTATCAAATCCTGAAACTTCTTTGACAAGAGAGGACAATCATATGACCGATACCAAACGTCAAAACTTCACCATGCTCTGCGACTACTACGAACTCACGATGGCCAACGGCTATTTCAAAGCGGGCATGGCAAATCGCATTTCCTACTTCGACGTATTCTTCCGCGACATCCCGGACGGCGGCGGTTTTGCCATTGCCGCGGGACTGGAACAGTTTATCGACTACATCAAAAATCTGCATTTCTCGGAAGAAGACATCGCCTACCTCCGCGCAAAAAATACCTTTGATACGGCGTTTCTCGAAAGTTTGAAAAACTTTCGCTTTACGGGGGATATCTACGCCATCCCCGAGGGCACGCCGATCTTTCCGCACGAGCCGATCGTCACGGTCCGCGCGCCCGCCGCGCAGGCGCAGTTTATCGAGACCTTTCTCCTGCTCTCCATCAACCATCAGTCGCTGATCGCGACCAAAGCCAACCGCATCGTGCGCGCCGCCAAGGGACGCGCAGTCGCCGAGTTCGGCTCCCGCCGCGCACAGGGCGCCGACGGCGCTTATCTCGGCGCACGCGCCGCCTATATCGGCGGTTGTGCCGCCACCGCCTGCACCATTACCGACCGCGATTTCGGCGTTCCCGCCACCGGTACGATGGCGCACTCCTGGGTGCAGATGTTTGACAGCGAATACGAAGCGTTTAAGACCTACTGCCAGCTCTATCCAAACAACGCCACTCTGCTCGTGGATACATACAATACGCTGAAAAGCGGCGTGCCGAACGCCATCCGCGCATTCAAAGAGGTCCTCCTGCCGCGCGGCATCCGCAACTTCGGCATTCGGCTCGACTCGGGCGATATCGCCTATCTGACCAAAAAGGCGCGCGCCATGCTGGACGAAGCGGGACTGCCCGAGTGCAAGATCGTCGTTTCCAACTCGCTGGATGAGGACATCATTCTCGCGCTGATCCGGCAGGGCGCGTGCGTGGACTCATTTGGCGTCGGCGAACGGATGATCACCTCCAAATCCACCCCCGTCTTCGGCGGCGTATATAAACTCTGCGCCATCGAAAAGGACGGGCAGATCATCCCGAAAATCAAAATCAGCGAAAATGCCGCAAAAATCACCAATCCGCATTATAAAAAGGTCTACCGCCTGTATGAAAACGCGACCGGCAAGGCCGTCGCCGACTACATCACCCTCCACGATGAAGTCATCGACGAAACAAAGCCGCTGGAACTCTTTGACCCCGACTTTCCGTGGAAGCGCAAAACGCTCACCGACTTTACGGCAAGAGAGTTGCAGGTACCGATTTTCAAAGACGGCAAGTGCGTCTACACTTCCCCCTCGACAAGCGAGATCCGCGACTACTGCGCATCGCAGATCGACACCCTTTGGGATGAAGTCAAACGCTTTGAAAACCCGCACAACTACTACGTCGACCTCTCGCAAAAGCTCTGGAACATCAAGCAGGATCTCCTCAAAGCGGGCAACAAAAAAGATTTTTAAGACAAACGAAAAGCAGCCGTCGGATTTTTCCGGCGGCTGCTTTTACAACCACAAAAAGCGGCGGAAGAATCTTCCGCCGCTTTTTTGTAGTTTAATACATCTTTTCGCGCTTACTCTTTTGGATTTTGCTGATGATCAGCCACGCCGCGAGCGCCGCGACGATGACCAGCGCCGCCACGAGCGCCGTCGAAAGATAGTTCGCGCCGCCGGCGCCGCTCTCATCGCCCGAGATCTTGAGGTCTTCCCACAAATCGTTGACAAGCTTTAAGGTCTCGGGATTCAGATTGTGATAACTCATCGCATTGTAGTTTTCGGAAAAACTGAAATCCTCGGGATAGAGGACTTCCATCGCATATTCGCCCATATCCTCGCGGTAGTCTTCGCTCTCCAAAACGAGCGCGTTGGGGCAGGCGTAGCAGACGAATTCGGCGTTGGCGATCGCCGGTTCCTCGGAGAGCATAAAGTTGATATAGCATTCCGCAAGATCTTTGTTTTTCGCACCCTTCGGGATACAGAAAGCGTCCACAAACAGATTGGTCACGATCTGCCCGTCCGCATTGACGGGATAGTAAAAGCCGAGGTCCTCGTTGTTGTCGTACATAGTCAGAAAGTCGCCCGCATAGTATGCCGAAACGGCAGCCTCGCCCGACTCCATCTTATTAAAGATCTCATCCATAACATACCCTTGCAGGAGCGGCTTTTGCGCTTTCAGATCCGCCAGCGCCTTTTCCCAAACGGCGGGATCGGTGGAGTTGACGTCCGCACCCGCGCGGTAAAGCGCCGTGCCGAAACCGTCACGCGAGTTGTTGAACTGCAGGATCTTGCCGGCGTATTTCGCATTCCACATCAAATCCCAGGAGCGGTCTTTGACGTCCTCCTCGGCAACGACCGTGCTGTTATACAGTACGCCGACCATACCGTAGCAATACGGGATGGAATAGCGGTTTTCGATATCATAGTAAAGTCCGCGATAGTCCTCGGTGATATACTCGTAGTTCGGGATATTGTCAAAATTCAGCGGTTCGAGCATATCTTCGTCGATCAGGCGGGCGATCATATAGTCGGAGGGGATGATCACGTCATATCCCGTCGCGCCGCTTTTGAGTTTGGCGTACATATCCTCGTTGGAGGCGTAGGTGGTATATACCACGCGTACCGTCTCGCCGAAGGTTTCTTTATAATACTCTTCAAACGCACGGTTGACGTCCAGCGAATCCTCGCTGCCGTCGGAAATATACTCGCCCCAGTTGTAAACGTTGATCACGCGGTCTGCCGCAAAAGCCGAGAGGCAAAGCGCCGCAAGCATCATGCAAACCGCGATGAGAAAACCAAATTTTTTCATAGTTCAAACCCTCACTTTTTTTTCTTTTTTCCGTCCCGCTGTGCCACGTTGGAAAGGATCAGCAAAATCAGCACGGCGAGAAAGATCAGCGTTGACAGCGCGTACATATCCGGTGTGACGCGCTTTTTGGTCATGGAATAAATACGGATCGGCAGGGTCTCAAAGCCGCTGCCCGTGGTGAAATAACTGATGACAAAGTCGTCAAGCGACAGGGTAAACGCCATGATCAGCCCCGAGAGGACCCCCGGAAAGATCGCCGGCAGTTCCACTTTGAGAAACGCCTGAAACGGCGTGCAGCCGAGATCCATCGCCGCCTCGGTCAGATGCGTATCCATCTGACGGATCTTCGGCATGACCGAAAGATAGACGTACGGCAGATTGAACGTGATATGCGCGATCAGCACCGTGACAAAACTGAGGCTGGAAGACAGCCCGAGCCGCATCCCGACAAAAACGAAAAGCAACATCATCGAGATACCGGTGACGATATCCGGATTCATCATCGGGATATCGGTCAGCGTCTCGACCGCGGAGCGCAGCATACGATTTTGCATCTTGGAGAGACCGACCGCCGCCGCCGTGGCGATCACGCAGGAGATCAACGAGGATAACACCGCCAAAATCAAGGTGTTTTTCAGCGCGGTCAAAGTCGCCGCGTCCTTCATCAGTTCCTGATACCAATGCAGGGAAAATCCCGCAAAGATCCCCGTGGAATTGATGCTGTTAAAGGAAAAGAGGATCATCACGGCGATCGGGGCGTACAGGATCACGTAAATGAGGATCGTATAGATTTTCGAGAGCGCCCTCACGCGACAAGCCCCCCTTCCCCATCCGAATAGCGATTCATGATCGCCATCGAAATCAGAATGATGACCATAAGGACAAGCGACATCGCGGCGCCGAGATTGTAGTTGTAGGCGCTTTGAAACTGCCGCTCGATACTGTCACCGATGAGGTCATACTTTGCACCGCCGAGTTTTTGGGAAATATAAAAGGTGCTGACCGACGGGACAAACACCATCGTCACGCCCGAAACCACGCCCGAGCGGCTGAGCGGCATCACCACGCGGGTAAAGGTCTGCGCGGGTGTGCAGCCGAGATCCGCCGACGCTTCGAGGAGGCGGACGTCCAGGCGGGAAAGCACCGTATAGATCGGCAGGACCATATACGGCAGATAATTGTAGATCATACCGAAAATGACCGCGGCAGACGTATTGATGATATGCACCGAGGGGATCCCCAGCGAGTTGAGGATGGTGTTGAGAAAACCGTTGTCCTCAAGGATCGCCATGATCGAATAGGTGCGGATGAGAAAGTTCATCCACATCGGGAGCATAATGAGCATCATATACACTTTCTGTGCGCGGGGGGTCGCCCTGGATATCGCATAGGCAAGCGGATATGCCACCAAAAGGCAGATCACGGTCGCCACGAGGGCAAACGCCATCGAGCGGAGAAAGATGGTGAGATATTTTGCATCGAGAAGCAGACGGAGGTTCTCGGTCGAAAACGCGCCGGATGCGTCGGTAAACGAATAGTACAGCACAAACAGCATCGGCGCGGCGATAAACAAAATCGCCCACAAAATATGCGGCGCCGCCATGATGCGCGCCATGTACGACTTAGTTTTCATCCCCCGTCGCCTCCGCGCCACTTTTATCCATCTCGTCAAAATAGGTGGAATAGTCGCCGTACAGATCCGAATACTTGGATTTTTTCATAATGTGGATCTCATCCGGAAGGATGCGCAACCCGACTTCGGTGCCGGGCGCGGCATAATCGGTGGTCTGCACCATCCACTTAAAGCCCTGCACGTCCACGATGATTTCATAATGGACGCCCTTAAACGTGACCGTGTTGACCACGCCGTGGATCGGCACGCTGCCAAGCGGCACGATGTCTACGTCCTCCGGGCGGATGACCACGTCCACCGGCTCGTCCTTTTCAAATCCGCCGTCCACGCATTCCAGCGTGTGTCCCGAAAACTCGACCAATTTGTCGGCGTGCATGATTCCGTCGAGGATATTGCTCTCCCCGATAAAATCGGCGACAAAGGCGTTTTTCGGCTCATTGTATATATCTTCGGGCGTTCCGATCTGCTGGATCACGCCGTTGTCCATGACGACGACGGTATCGCTCATCGAAAGCGCCTCTTCTTGATCGTGTGTAACGTAAACGAAAGTAATACCCATGCGCTGCTGAATTTTTTTTAGTTCCACCTGCATATCCTTGCGCAGTTTGAGGTCAAGTGCGCCGAGCGGCTCGTCAAGGAGCAAAACGCGCGGCTGATTGACCAGGGCGCGTGCGATCGCAACGCGCTGCTGCTGTCCGCCCGAAAGTTTTTCGACGTTGCGTCGCTCAAATCCTTCGAGGTTGACGATTTTCAGCATTTCTTTTACGCGGCGGGCAATTTCCTTTTCCGCCACTTTACCGAGGCGGAGCGCAAACGCAACGTTTTCATAAACGTTGAGGTGCGGGAAAAGCGCATATTTTTGAAAAACCGTATTGACCGGGCGTTTATACGGCGGAAGATCCGTGATCCGTTTGCCCTCAAAAAAGACGTCCCCTTTGTCCGGCGTTTCAAAACCGCCGATCAGGCGCAGCGTTGTCGTTTTGCCGCAGCCGGAGGGACCGAGCAGAGTTACAAATTCCTTATCCAGAATATACAGGTTAAGGTCTGTAAGCACGGGGGTACCGTCAAATTCCTTTGTGATGCCCCGCAGTTCAATCAGTTTCTCGTTTTTTTCCATTTTCTTAGAGTTTATACACATCCTTTTGTACCGATTAAACCCGCAATAAAACTGCGAATTCATGACGAAAAACATTATATAAAAAACAAAGTGAAAATGCAATAGTTTTTTTACAAAAAAATCGTCAAAAACTTGCATTTTTCAAACTTTTATCGGTTTCTCATGGAATTTATCCGTCAAAAAACCGCGATTTCCTCAAAAATGCTCTTAAATCCTCTCAAATTCTCCGTTTTTCGCAAGAAAGAACAAAGAGAGCAGTAAAAGATACATCCCGCCCTCTCCCACCGCAAGAAGATAGGAGGAAAAGAGAAACAAAAGATAAGAAAACAAAAGACCGATCCTACGCACGCCCCGCGCCGCGGTGAGCGGATCCGTACAAGCGGCAAGCAAAAGTTCAAACAGCCGTCCACCGTCGAGCGGGTGCAGCGGCAACAGATTGACCGCGGCAAGAAACAGGCTGACCGTGAA
The DNA here is from genome assembly GCA_017445085.1 of Clostridia bacterium. Classification (GTDB taxonomy): domain Bacteria; phylum Bacillota; class Clostridia; order Oscillospirales; family CAG-272; genus UMGS902. The sequence goes on from JAFSUT010000107.1 coordinate 19,173, forward strand.
AAAACCGAACCACGCGCCGTCCGCCGGGTGCACAAATAAAAAAACAGCGAGCGCAGAGAGCAAATTGACGGCGCTCCCCGCCGCCGCCACCGCCGCCTCGGAGGCAAGAGAGAGCGTATTTTCATCGAGCGTGATGCAAAGTCCGAACGGGGAGGGCAAAAACCGCCGTACCCTGCCGCCGACAAGCCAAAGGACGAGGAGATGCCCGCCCTCGTGGAGCAGGACCGCCGCCGCCACGGGAATGCCGTAACTGCGAAACTGCATACAAAAGAGCGCCGGGGCGATCAGGGTCGAAAACAGGCGCACCGCGCGGCTAATCACACGAGTACTTTTCATTGTATGCTGCAATATACGCCGCGGCCTGCGCCGTCGCATCCTCCGGCGTATCCGCCGCGGGCAGATCCAAAAAGGCGGCAACGGCATTTTCATCAAAAAAATCCGCGACCTGCTTTATCAGCGGCGGCATTGCCTCCCCTGCCCCCGAAAGGCGCGGATACAGCGCCGTCGCGCAAAGGAGCGAGAGGATCAGCAAGATCATAGCGAGAGAAAGCAATCTGCGCGATGATATCGACATTTTCATAACATTCCTCCTTTCTATCGTTTTATGCGCAAAAACAAAAAAACAGGACAGTTTTTCTGTCCTGTTTTTGAAAAAAACGTTATTTTGCATTGACGGCGGCAACAAAGCGGTCAAACGCCGCTCTGCCGGCAGGGTCGCATTTATACACGCCGGCGTGTACCAAAACCGTGGCAAAGACCTTGCCGATCTCCTCCTCGATGACCTGATCGATGTTCTCGGCGGTCACCTTTCGGGCAGACAGAATGTCCTCCGCCCAGTCGGCGTGCTTTGCAAGCGTTTCATCCGCACGCAGGTCGCGCCCCTGTAGCATCGCCTTTTTCAGTGCGTCCATCTCGCCTTTGAGGCGGGAAGGCAGCACCGCAAGTCCCATCACTTCGATAAGACCGATATTTTCCTTTTTGATATGATGCAGTTCGGGGTGCGGATGATAAACGCCGAGCGGATACTTTTCGGTGGTGATGTTGTTGCGGAGCACGAGATCCAGCTCGTATTTTTCACCGCGGCGGCGGGCGATCGGCGTCAGCGTATTGTGCGGCTCGCCGTCCGTCTGTGCAAGGATAAACGCCTCTTCGTCGGTATAAGCGCGCCAGGCGCCGAGGATCTTGTCCGCAAGGTCGATCAGGCGCTCCCGCGACGTTGACGTAAGGCGGATGGTGGTCAGCGGCCACTTGACAAGCCCCGCGTCTACGTCGGAAAAGCCGACAAACGACAGTTTTTTCTCGATCGGCGCCTTGGTCATGGCAAACTCGTAGTTGCCGCCCTGGAAATGGTCGTGGCTGAGGATCGAGCCGCCCACGATCGGCAGATCCGCGTTGGACCCGAGAAAATAATGCGGGAACAGCGTGACAAAGTCCAGCAGTTTACCAAACGCCGCGCGGTCGATCTTCATCGGCGTATGCTCGCCGTTGAAAGCAATGCAATGCTCGTTGTAGTACACGTAGGGGGAGTACTGCAAGTACCACTGCGAATCGTTGATCGTGATCGGGATCGGGCGATGGTTTTGCCGTGCCGGCGCATCCACTCTGCCCGCGTAGCCCTCGTTTTCATGACAAAGCTGGCACTTCGGATACGAAGACTTTGTGCTGTTTCTGGCGGCGGCGATCGCCTTTGGATCTTTTTCGGGCTTGGACAGATTGATGGTAATATCCAAATCGCCGAAATCGCTCTTGTACTTCCACCTCAGATCTTTTTTGACGCGGTAGGTGCGGATATAGTCGGTGTCGCGGCTGAGTTTGTAATAATACGCGGTCGCCGCTTGCGGCGACTCTGCATACAGCGCCGAAAACATATCGATCACTTCATGCGGCGCCGGGGTAAGAAGTCCCATCAGTTTGGTATCAAACAGATCGCGATAAACGACCGAGTTCTCAATGATCCCCGCCTCTGCCGCATAGTCAAGGATCTCTTTCAGTGTAGATTCAAGATCAACGTCGGCATAGTCCTCTGCCGGCTCGACGTATTCGTCAAGGTGCAACGCTTCCAACACGCGGTTTGTCGCCCATACGCGATCCACCGGCGATATGAGATAATGCTCCGTGGCGTAGGTGATCAGTTTCTTTACGCTCTCATAAATCATGTACCCGCCGCCTCAATTCAGTTTGAAAACCGTGATATGATGATAAACCTGTCCTGGATCAAGGCGTGCCTCGCCGTGCGAAGGGCTGTCCGGCTCATACTGCGTTTCAAAGCAGACGGCGGCGTGTTTGGTCTGCGGGACACCGCCCTTGAAATTGTTGGGATTGTCCCCGAGGAAGTTGCCGGTATAGATCTGGATGCCGGGCATGGTGGTCAGCACGGTCATCGTGCGCTCGGGCACCGAGCAGACCGCCGCCACTTTCAGTTCGTGCTTGCCGAAGAGTGCAGTCTCCTTGCCGTTTAAGATAAAGTTGTGATCATAGCCGGCGTAGCCCAACCCCGTCTTGTCGATGTCTTTGCCGATGGCCTTCGGGGTGCGGAAATCGAAAGCAGTCCCCGTGACGTCCGGGCGCTTGCCGGTCGGCAGGAGGGTCTTGGGATCGGCGTCGGTATAATTGTCAGCGTTGATCTTCAATACGTGATCAAGGCAGGAAGTGCAGTCCTGTCCGTGCAAATTGAAATACGAATGGTTGGTCAGATTGCAGTAGGTCGGCTTGTCCGTGGTGGCTTTATAATCAATGAGCAATCCCTCGGGCTTCAGTTTATAGGTCACCGTCACTTCAAGTCTGCCGGGATAGCCTGCCTCGCCGTCCTCCGAAACGTAGGTACAGGTCAGCGTGGGTGCGCCGCACTTGCAAACGCCCTCCGTCACGTCCCACACCTTGGTGTTGAACCCGTGCGAGCCGCCGTGCAGATGGGCAACGCCGTTGTTGCGTTCCAGCGGATAATCCACGCCGTCCAGCGTGATCTTACCGCCGCTGATGCGGTTGGCGTACCGCCCGATGGAAGCCCCCTGGTTTCCGCCGCCTTTGCGATACCCGTCCAGCGTATCAAAGCCGCAGACGATATCCGTCCCCTTATGGACAAACTTTTGAATGGCTGCCGCATAATCGATCACGGTCAGCGAGAGGTCGCCCGCGCTGACGGTGTGCGCATAAACTTCTCTGCCGTCCGGCATAATTCCGAATAATTCTTTCATAACTGTGCCTCCGAAATACAATTTTCTTTCTAAATTTTAACGCTTTACACGATCGATGTCAATGTAGAAAACGCGTGTATTTTTTTCACGTTTATTATACTTTGCGTTGTTTATCCGTTTGCCGCCGCATAGCCGAGAGCGATCGCCGCCGCAAGGTTTTCCGCCGCCGCGCGGAGATTTTCCGCCGCGCCGTCTTTGACGTCCGCAAAGATGCAAAAATCGCGCAATGTGGAAAACGCCGCGTCCGCGCCGAAATTTCCCGTGCCGGAAAGCGCCCCCGACAAAAGAAAAACGGGAACTTCCACGCCCCTCGCGTGCCGGAGCACGCCGGAGATCGCCTTGCCTTGTGTGCTTTGCACGTCGGTACATCCCTCGCCGGTGACGACGAGATCGGCGCCCTCGATCATTCGGTCAAAATTGAGCGCATCCAGCACCGTTTCGACGCCGCTTTGCAGTTTTGCTCCGAAAAACGCCGCCGCGCCGCAGCCAAAACCGCCGGCGGCGCCCCCGCCGGGCAGGTCGGCAAGGTCAAGTCCGAGGTCGTCGCGTATGCGATCGAGCATATGCGCAGCGCCCGCCTCAAGGACGTCCACCATCGCGCCGTCCGCTCCTTTTTGGGGAGCATAGCGCTTTGCCGCGCCGTTCTCGCCGCACAGTGTCCCCGCAACGTCGGTCAGCGCGACGATCTCCACGCAGGAGAGCGCCGCCTTGAGTGCGGAAATATCAATTTTCGCCACTTCGTCCAGCGTGCCGCCGAGCGGCAGCATATCCTCGCCGGCGGCGTCTGAAAAGCGCGCGCCGAGCGCCGCCGCAGCGCCGCAGCCGAGGTCGTTTGTGGCGCTGCCGCCGAGGCAAAGCAAGATCTTTTTCACCCCGAGCGCAAGCGCGGTCGATATCATCTGTCCTACGCCGAACGTCGTGGTCAGCATCGGATTTTTCCGCCCCTCTGCAAAATGCAATCCCGCCGCCTGTGCCATCTCAACAACCGCCGTTTTGCCGCCGTCGATCAGCGCGATCTTTACCTGCGTGTCCTCAAAATAGCAGTTTTTCACCGTCGTCACCACGATACCGCCGTCCAGCGCCTTGGCAAGGCAGGTGGCAGTCCCCTCGCCGCCGTCGGCAATGGGGCATTGCAGTACCCTGGCAAGCGGCAGTTTCTCACGCATCGCCCCGGCAATGATCTCCGCCGCCTCGGGAGAAGACAAGGTCCCCTTATAAGAATCGGGGGCTATCACAATTTTCATTTTTTATCTTTCCTTTCGCATCAGGGAAAAATGAGTTCACGATTTTTTCCGTAGTTCGTCCGCTGTTTGCAAAATGCGCGGCAGCGCCTCTGCCGGGTCTTCGATATCCATAACGGCGGACTCCATCGGGCAAAGCCCGTCGCCGCGCCGATTGACGATCCGCGCACATTCCGCATCATAGACATAGGGCGTCCCCGCCACGTCGAGCACCGCCTTCGCAGGGCTGCTTACAAGGCAGGCGTGCAGTGCCGCAACGCCGCCGTGGACGGCGAGCAGCGCCGCCGCCTTGCCGATGACTTTATCCGAGATCACCGCGCCGTCAAGTTCGCCGCGCGCGTGCGCGTCAAGCAGCGGCTGTATGCCGCGCTCAAAATACACCTTGACTTCTCCGTTTTTCAAAATCTGCGCGCAAGTCGCGTTTTGCGACGCACGCACAGATTTTGCGCTTTCTATTTTGTTTTGTAATGCCGCATCCATCATCACTTTGCGCTCATCAAGCGTCCTCGCGCATGACCATGACCGAGACACCGTCGGGGATAGCGGAAATCTTTGCATTCGAGTTGCCGAGCAGTTCCTGTGCCATCGCAACAGCGCTCGGCAAATCGGACGCCGGAATCAGATGATAGCCGCGCACAAGTTCGGGGGCGGCTTTGGAAACATAAATGACGCGCGCACGCATCAAAATGCGTGATAGAATCTGCGTCATCCATTGGTCGCTGATCGTGTGGGCGCGGTCGCGCGTCATAATGTCGGCGTAGATCTCTCGGACGTCGTCTTTGGCTTTCATACAGCGGTAAAATTCGTCGCCGCCCGTGCCGTCCGCCGCCGACGCCAGCATAATGATCACGCCGCCGTCACGGACCGCCGCCTCCGCCGCCGTCATCCCCTTGACCGACTGATAAATGTTTTGATCGAGGGGGTAGCCGCCGTTGGTGGAGATGACGATATCCGCGCCGCGGCTTTTTGCGCCGCAGTACCTGCTGAGAAAATCACATCCCGCCTCGTGCGCCTTTTCCATATCGCCCGCAACCGCGTAGACGACCTTTTTTTCCGCGTTGATCACGACGTTGACGATATAGGCAAGTCCGGCGCGCCGCGCCGCCCATACCATGTCTTTGTGGATCGGATTGCCGCGGAGAATGCCCGTGCGTGCATAGGGGCTGTCGATAAACTCGGCGCAATGGTTGGCAAGCACCGTCCGGCGCGAGCAGATCCCCGGCAGGACGCTCTTGCGCCCGCCCGAATATCCGGCAAAAAAGTGCGGCTCGATAAATCCCTCGGCAAGGAGCAAGTCGGCCTCTACCGCAAGGCGGTTGACGATGCAGGCGCCGCCGGACGGCAAAACGCCGATGTCCGTAAGCATTGTCGCATCGTCGCAGTCGTGGACGTAAATCTTTTCGTTTTGGACGATCTCTTCCCCGAATTTGGCGACGAGTTCTTCTTTCGTCGTGCCGCGGTGGCATCCCGTTGCGATCAAAATGGTGATCTCCGCATTTGGATTTCCGCGGCGGATCTCTTCCAGCATCAGCGGCAGGATCACCTTTGACGGCACGGGGCGCGTGTGATCGCTTGCGATGATGACCACCTTTTGTTTGCCGCGCGCAAGTTCCCAAAGCGGCGGCGAACCATACGGCTTTGCCATCGCCTCTCTGACAAGCGTCACTTCATCCGCCGTCGGATGATAGTGATGCAGTCCGGACACAAGCACCTCGGAGAGCCGCGTATCCGGCACCGTATATTCGATTTGTTCTTTACCAAACGGGAATTTTAAGTTTTCCATAACTTTACCCCACAATTCTGTATTTATACCTACATTATAGTTTATTTTTCCATAAAAGTAAATAGGCGACACGGAAAACAAAAAAATACACGATGTTCGACAGATTTTTCAACCTGCAACTTTTTCTCTTATTTTTCGTGAAATCTACTTGACAAAACCTGTCGGCTTTGCTATAATACAAACTGTTCCGCAAGAGCGGCAAAACAAATCTTGGGGATTTGTGTAATGGTAGCACTGCAGACTCTGACTCTGCCTGTGGGGGTTCGAACCCCTCATCCCCAGCCACAAAAAGAAAAGTCGCATCAGCGGCTTTTTCTTTTTGTTTTTTGACTTGCAAGGGGTTCGAACGGGTCGGAAGTGAATGACTGCCGGTGGCAGTCAGAGCCGACCCTGACCGAGCCCGCAGGCGAGACCGAACCCCTCATCCCCAGCCACAAAAAGAAAAGTCGCATCCGCGGCTTTTTCTTTTTGTTTTTTGCGTTGTTTTTTCGTTAGCGCAAAGCGCTTTTACGTATCTTCTTCGTCCGGCGGCGCTTCGGTTGCCGAGACGTCGGTCGACGCCGCGCCCTCCCCGGTCGCTTCTTCCGTAGGTGTTTGCTCCGCCGATGCTTCTTCCGCCGCGCCCGCGTCCGTTCGTATCACCGCTTCGATTTTTTCAAAATTGCGCGGGAAATAGGAAGCGTCTGTCGAGATCTCGGTATTTGGAAAATAGAGCGCCAGGATCTGCTCGGCGGTCGCCCCTGCTTTTGCAAGATCCAGCGTGCCGAATTGACTGATGCCGACGCCGTGTCCCCATCCCTTGCCCGCAAAAATAAAGTTGTCCTCATCTTTGGCAGTATAGTTTTTTGTCATCCGCGTAAGTATCACGCCGGGGAAAGTTTCATTGCTCTCATAAATCAAGTCGCCGCCGCGCGCTACAAAGAGTTCACCCGTATGATTTACCGCGCCGGTCGCCGTCATAACATAGGTCTTTTGCTCCCCGCTTTCCATCACGCCGCCGGCGGTCAGCACGTCCGGCGCCTCTCCGACTTCGGCATACGCCCGCTGCGTGCGGCTGTACGTGGAGTTGAGATCCACAGATTCCACCACGTCATAATCATACGCAAGCGCCCCCTTACCCACAAGGAAATTGGCGCTGTTGACGTACTTTGAAATGGTAGTACGCACCTTGTCACAGCGACTGATCGTCACGGATTTGCCGTCCGAATCGGTATAGGTGATCGAATACACGTAGGGACTGTCGCCCGAAAACGAATTGATCTTGATATCGGTGATCTTTTTCCCCGTCAGCGCAGAATACCCCTTGCTCCGCAAATGGTCGGCAAGTTCCTGTGCGTCAACTTCGGTGACCCAAAGTCCGTTGCCGTACTCGGCATAATGCTCCCACGGCGTTGCCACCGGGGTCAGATAGGGGGTGACCGTGCCGCCCCAGGTGTCGTAGCCGCCCGCCGTATATCCCCCCGTTGACGAGGAGTAATAGGTCACGACCGGCTTGCCCTGATAGGTCAAGAGGCTGCCGCGTGTGCTTTCTACCGCGCGATAGACGTTATCATTGGCGTTTCCGATCCCGCGGTACACCTGACAATGCGTCGTATTGCAGATATCAAAGCCGTACGCCGCATGGCGATTCAGATTGTTGACGGTATAACTGCGCACGGTAATGGCAAAAGCGCGCAGCGCCTCGTAATCCCACGTCGGACTGATCTCATACGGCACGACGCCGCAGATATAGTCCTCGAGCGGCAGGAGATTGACCAGCTGGATCCCGTCTACTGCATCGGTACGGTAACGGGAATAGACAAACGCGCCGTCGTACAAGCGCCCCGCGGGCGTGCGGAGATACTGTTTTTTCCCCGCTTTATCCAGCGCCGTCAGCGCAAGAAAACTTTTACCGTTGTCGTCATATTCAAATTGGATCTCATTTTTTGCGGGATCGATGACCGAGACTCCGGTTTTGGAGGGCGGAACGATTTGCAACTCCCGCGCCGCCGCAAGTTTTGGGATCGTGCCGAGTTTTTCCTCCATCTTGCTCTCTGCGGCGTAATCGCCGATGCGCACGCGGAACTGCCCGTCCACGTAAGCGATAAACGGGTGCATATCGCTCCCCTCCGCCAAAAGCGCCGCGGCAACTTCCGCAAGGAGTTCCTGCGCCGCCTGCGCCGTATCCACACCGTCCGCCGTTTCGATATGCCAACCGCCGACGACGCACGGATTTTTCCTCGTATAAATAGAATAAGCGCCCGCCGATTGTGAAAGATTATCGTCGCACGCTACTGAAATTTTTGTTTTATCAATGGTAAAGGAAAGGTCTGTCAATGTGCGCGTTTTACCGAGCGTGGCGGCATGGACGGCAAAACCGACCGTACTCACCGTTTCAAACCCGACCGTGACATCACTGCCGTACATAAGTCCGGCAGTGATGTAAGTTTCGGATACCGAGGTTTCGGGCTCTGCCGCGGACGCATTCGGTGCAAAGACGTAGAAAAGCACGGAGCCGCAGCTGCCGACCATCAGTACAATGAAAATCCAAACGAAAATTTTCACCCAAAGTGGCTGTTTCATCACAGATCCTCCCTTCTGCAAAATTCAATTCTCTTCCCTTGCGGAAAACAGAATGCGTTTATTTTTTTGCATCCTCAATGCGGTAGTCGCCGCGCACGAGGAGCCAAACCGTCCCGCCGGTCGCCAAAATGCCGCGCCCGTCGTCCCGCGGGATCAGGAGCGTATGGTTTTTCGGAACGGGCGCCGCATCGTAAAGTTCGACGCCGTCGGTCGTATCCGAAAGTCCCTGCTCCTCCCACTTTGTGGTAAAGGGGGAAACGACAATGGCGTCGCCCGCGCGGACGATGACTTCACAAACGTTCGGCGAGGCAAAAAGCACCTTGCCGTCTTCCAACTGCACGATCGTAAACTGCGCGCCGGTATGCTCTGTCCCCGCGGGATACTCGATCTCCGGCTCTTTTTGCGGCACATCCGTCGTCAGCGTGACGTCCGAAATATCCTTGCCGCCGAAAGCGTCTGCGATCATCTCGGAAACTTTCGGCAAGATCACTTCATTGACATAGCCGAGGGAAATCAGCGGATCCTCTTTGGAGGAATAGGTCTCGGCGGCATAAATAAAGAGCGCGCCGCCGCAAAGCAAAACGGCAAGCAGCAAACTGCAAATGATCTTTGCCCTTTTGTTCATCGTTTCTCCCTCCGAAAAAACAGAAAATCACATTTACATTATAAATGATTTGGCGCAAAAAGAAAAGAGTTTCGTCGAAATTTCCATAAATTTATTTTTATGATCTTTCATCCGCGATACCGAAATCGTTGTCGATATAACTCCCGCTTTTGATGGCGCCGCGCCCGAACTTTTTGCGGATATCGTCCATCACGCGCTCCCGCTTGTCTTTTTTCTCGCGGTCGTGTATGTTGTCAAAAAAACCGATCTGATCCGCCGTGTCCTCGGGGACGAGATTTGTCCCGGTGACCGTCAGGGCGCGGATGCCGAGCCGCAAATTCCAACTTTCCCGCAGAAGCTGCATCGCGGCGTCCGCAAGATCGCACGCCAGCTGCGTGGGACTGTCCAGCGGGCGCTGGCGCTGGGTGACGACAAAGTTTTCATCTTTGATGCTGAGTTGCACCGTCGTGCATTTGACGTGCTTTTCGCGCATACGCGCCGCCGCCAGATCACAAACGGCGGTGAGCCCGACCTCGATCTCTTCTTCACCGCAGAGGTCGCGCGAAAAGGTCATCCCGTTGCCGACGCTTTTGACCTGCCGCTCGTCGGTTGCCGCCGCCACCGGCTCATCGTCGCGCCCGTTGGCATATTCATAGAGCAAAAGCCCGCTCTTGCCGAGTTTATAAGACAAAAACTCCGGGCTTGTCCCGGCAAGTTCGCCGATGGTGCGTATGCGGAGATCGCTGAGCGCCTTTTGTGCGCTTTTCCCCACGAAAAGCAGACTGCCGACCGGGAGCGGCCAGACGATCTGCCGAAAGTGTTCTCTGTCGATACAGGTCACCGCATCCGGTTTTTTGAGATCGCTGCCGAGTTTGGCAAAGCACTTGTTAAACGAAACGCCGACCGACACCGTAATGCCGATCTCACGGCGGATGCGGGCGCGCAGTTCGTTGGCGATCGTCAACCCGTCGCCAAACAGTTTTTGAGAGCCGCTGACGTCCAGCCAGGACTCGTCCATCCCAAACGGCTCGACAAGATCGGTGTACGCGCGGTAGATCTCGTTGACCTCGCGCGATATGCGTACGTACAGATCATAATGCGGCGGCACAAGTACGAGGCGCGGGCATTTGCGTTTGGCGGCGTACACGGTCTCCGCCGTGACGACGCCGTATTTTTTTGCCGCCTCGTTTTTGGCAAGGATAATGCCGTGCCGCCGGTCGGGGTCGCCGCAAACCGCCATCGGTACGTCGGCAAGCGCGGGATTGAGCAACGTTTCCACCGACGCAAAAAACGAATTGCAGTCCGAATGCAAGATCACGCGTTCCATACCCACGCTCCTCTCTTTTTTTGAGATCCCGTTTTTATTTTTCCCGCTTGCGCTTAAAAAACGCGCGCAAAAGTTCGGCGCATGCGTCCTCGCACACGCCGCCGTCGATCTGCGGTTTGTGATTGAGCTGATAATCGTTGAGATTCAATACGCTGCCAAAGGCGCCCGCACGGGCGTCGTAGGCGCCGAACACCACGCGCTCGATCCGCGCGTTGACGATCGCCCCCGCGCACATCGGGCAGGGTTCCATCGTGACGTAAAGCGTTGTGCGCGGCAGGCGCCAGCCGCCAAGCGCCGCGCACGCGCGGGCAATGGCGGATGTCTCGGCGTGGCAGAGGGCGTTTTTATCGCCCTCCCGGGTATTGTGCGCCGATGCGATGACCCGATCGTCCTGCACGATGAGCGCGCCCACGGGAACTTCATCCGCCGCCGCGGCAAGCCGCGCCTCGTCGATCGCCATTTGCATATACTCAAAATCATTCATACCCTGACCTCAAAGCGAATTGAAAACGATCAGCGCCGTCGTCACGAGAAAATAAAGGATCGCAAGCGGCGACAAGGTCGCAAACACATCCCGCACCCATACCCGGCGAAAAAGCCGCAGCATCTTTTCCCCGATGGACGAGCGCCAAAAATGAAACGCCGAAATACAAAATACAACGATGATCGCACCGATCGCGATCGCAGAGGCAGAGTTGCCCCGCACGCGCGAGAGGCAAAGCGACGTAAAGTTGGTCAGTGCGTGAAACGCCATACCGAGGTAAATATTTTCGGTGAGATATACGATCGCCGAGAGCATTATCCCCGCAAAAACGGCGTAGGGCAGGCGGGCGACCGAAAGATGCGCAAATCCGAAAAACAGCCCCGCAAGGATCACGCCGACGCCGCCGTAAACCGAGCAGATCCGCAAAATGTGCCCGCGGAACAGCCATTCTTCAAAAAAAGCGGGCAAAAGGCAGGCAAAGACCAGCCGGTATAGAAATGACCCCGGATTTGACGGCAGATCGCCGCCGAGCATTTTGATGGTCAGCGACGTGCAAAAGGAAACAAACGCGCAGCCGCTGACAAAAAAGAGCGCAAACCAAATATAGTCGCGCTTTGGGAACCGCCGCGCGTTGGTATCACGCGCACCGAACGCGCCCTTTCTTGCCAAAGCGACGATCGGCAGTGTGCAGGCAAAAATCGTCGAAAAGGAAGCCCACGCCGGCAGGAGAAACGAAAAGAACATCTGCACCGCAAGCCAAATGAACAAGTACAGTGCGGCAACGTCAATATGTCTTAACTTTTTCAAAGTGTTCAACCTTTCTGTAAGAAAGACGGGGGCAACAGCCTGCAAAAGCAGGAGAGGCGCACCGCCGTGTGAAATCAAAAGTCCCTCCGGTAAAAACCGGAGGGACTCTCTTTTGCACTTAGTGAAGAATAGCGCGTTCGGTATCCTTATCAAAGAGGTGGATGCGGGAAACATCAAGCGCGACCTTGATGGTATCGCCCGCTCTCGCCTGACTGCGCGAGGATACGCGTGCGATCATACGCTGCTCACCGGTGACAAGGTAGAGATAAATCTCTGCGCCCATAAGCTCGGTCACTTCCACGTAAGTTTCAATCACGCTCTCCGAGAGGCTGGAAAGATACATCGGCTCATCGTGTACGCTTTCGGGACGGAGACCCGCGATCACTTCCTTGCCTATGTAAGACTCGATCGCCGGATTGTCCGCCTTTTCTGCCGGAAGTTTGATCGAATTGCCGGCAAAGTTGAAGAAGACGTCGCTCCCCTTCTTTTCCAGCGTACCGTTGATAAAGTTCATTTGCGGGGTGCCGATAAAGCCGGCAACAAAGACGTTGCAAGGCAAATCATAAAGATTTTGCGGCGTGTCTACCTGTTGGATGATACCGTCCTTCATAACGACGATACGGGACGCCATGGTCATAGCCTCGACCTGGTCGTGCGTAACGTAGATAAAGGTGGTGCCGACCTTTTTGTGGATCTTGGTCAACTCGGTTCTCATCTGCGCACGGAGCTTTGCGTCAAGGTTGGAAAGCGGCTCGTCAAGAAGGAATACCTTCGGATAACGGACGATCGCACGACCGAGCGCAACACGCTGCTTTTGACCGCCGGACAAAGCCTTCGGCTTTCTGTCAAGGAGGTGCGCGATGTCGAGGATACGCGCTGCCTCTTCAACGCGGCGCTTGATCTCTTCTTTCGGCGTCTTGCGCAGTTTCAAACCGAACGCCATGTTTTCAAACACGGTCATATGCGGATACAGCGCGTAGTTTTGGAACACCATCGCGATATCTCTGTCTTTCGGGGCAACGTCGTTGACAAGTCTGTCGTCAATGAACAATTCGCCTTCGGTAATCTCTTCAAGACCCGCAATCATACGCAGAGTGGTGGACTTACCGCATCCGGAAGGACCGACGAAAATCAAAAACTCTTTATCTTTGATCTCGAGGTTAAAATCAGATACAGCGGTAACGCCGCCGGGATACTTTTTGTAAATATGTCTGAGCGACAAGCTTGCCATTGGGGCATCCTCCGTTTTATGAGACCGAAACGGTCATAAATTTTCAAATAGTATTATAGCAAAATTCTTTGCAAAAATATAGGGTGTAAATTCCCAAACTTTTATCGACAAGTTTGTACAATCTGCACAACAAGTTGCATCCGATATTTTTGTCAAAATCTTTTTGCGAAAAACCGTTCTCATTTATTAGAAGTTTATTTTGCGTCGCGCATGGTCAGTCCGATACGGTGCTTGGCAACGTCCACGCTCTTGACGCGCACGGTGATGACGTCGCCGACCGAAAGCACTTCCGACGGATGTTTGATATATTTATCCGCGATCTCGGAAATATGCAAAAGTCCGTCCTGATGCACCCCGATATCCACAAACGCACCAAAATCCACCACGTTGCGCACGGTGCCGCGCAGTGTCATCCCCTCACGCAAGTCCTCAAGTTTCATCACGTCCGCGCGGAGGATCGGCGCAGGCAGTCCGTCGCGCACGTCGCGCCCCGGCTTTTCAAGTTCGGTGACGATATCTTCGAGCGTCGGCAGACCGACCCCGATCTTTTCGGCGACCTCTTTCCTGCCGGCGCGCTCGATCTTCCCCGCAAGTCCGCCGAGGGCGCGCGCACGCACATCCGCCGGCGAATAGTCAAACATCGAAAGCAGTTGGCGCGCCGCCGGATAGGACTCGGGATGTACGCCCGTGCAGTCCAGGATCTCCTCCGAGCCGCTCACACGCAAAAATCCGGCGCATTGTTCAAACACCTTGTCGCCGAGGCGCGGGACTTTTTTGAGTTCCGCGCGGCTTGCAAAACGCCCGTTTGCCTCGCGGTATTTGACGATGTTTTTGGCGCAAGAGGCGCTGATGCCCGCCACGTAGGAAAGCAGAGAGTCGGACGCCGTGTTGAGTTCCACGCCGACCGCGTTGACGCAGTCCTCCACCACGCCGCCGAGCGTGAAATCCATTTTTTTCGGCGGCATATCGTGCTGATACTGCCCGACGCCGATGGATTTCGGCTCGATTTTGACAAGTTCCGCCAGCGGGTCGATCAGTCGCCGCGCGATCGAGATCGCGCCGCGTTCAAGCACGTCGTAGGTCGGCAGTTCCTCCGCCGCTTTTTTCGACGCCGAGTAAATGGAAGCGCCCGCCTCGTTGACGATCACGTATTTGACGTCGCGCTCCACGTCTTTGATGGTTTCGGCAACAAACTGCTCGCTCTCGCGCGACGCCGTGCCGTTGCCGATGGAAATCACGTCCACGCCGTGCTTTGTGATCAGCGTGCAAAGCGTTTTTCGTGCGCGTTCTTTCTCATTTGCCGAGCGCTCGGGATAGATCACCGCCGTATCAAGGATCTTGCCCGTGGCGTCCACCACTGCAAGTTTTGAGCCGTTGCGGATCCCCGGGTCATAGCCGAGGACCACCTTGCCGCGCACCGGCGGCTGCATCAACAGTCCGCGCAAATTCTGCGCAAACACCCCGATGGCGCCGTCCGTGGCGACTTCTGCGAGGTCGGCGCGGATCTCGCGCTCGATCGAAGGGGCGATCAGTCGCTTGTACGAATCTTGGATCGTCGCGAAAAGGAGGGGGGCGGCGGGGCTGTCCGCCGACGTGATGATCTCACGCGCAAGATAGGCGTACACGCTCTCCTCCGGCACCTTGACCGACACGCGCAGGTACTCCTCTTTTTCGCCGCGGGCGATGGCGAGGTAACGGTGCGGGCGCACTTTGGTCAGCGGCTCGCTGTACGTATAGTAGGGCGCGTATACCGAGTCTTCTTCTTTGGCGGCGGAAGCGTTCAGCGTGCCGAGGCGCATACTTCCCTCGCGGATCACCTTGCGAAACGCCGCGTTTTGCGCGATATCCTCCGCCAAAATATCCAAAGCGCCGGCGATCGCATCCTGTGCGCTCTCCACGCCCGTCTCCTCGGAAACATACGTCGCCGCCGTTTCTTCGATCGACGGCGTATAGGTCGGCGCGCAGGACAAGATCAACGCGGCAAGCGGTTCGAGCCCCTTTTCCCGCGCCACCGAGGCACGCGTTTTCTTTTTCTGCTTATACGGCAGATAAATATCTTCCAGTTCGTTTAAGGTTTTCGCCTCTTCCAGCGCCCGTACGATCTCCTCGGTCAACTTTCCCTGCCCCTCGATGGCGACGCGGATATCCTCACGGCGTTCTTCAAAGCGGCGCAGGTAGTCCAGCCGCTCTTCCAATTTGCGGAGCTGCTCGTCGTCAAGGCTTCCCGTCGCCTCTTTGCGATAGCGCGAAATAAAAGGGACGGTATTGCCGTCGTCCAGCAGTTCTACCGCTTTTTCCACCTGCCAGCGCTCCACGCCGAGTTCCGTACCGAGTTCTTTGATTATATCCATCTTGTCTTAACCGTTCCTTCTGTATTCAAACTTTATATTCCTGCAGTTTTTCGATCTCTTCTTTGCGCAGATACCGCCACGCGCCGACGTCCAGCCCGTCCGGCGTCAAAAAAGCAAAGCGCACGCGCTCCAGGTACAAAACGCGGTTGTCCACGGCGTTGAGCATCAGTTTGACCTGGTGGTATTTTCCCTCGCAAAGCGTGATCACGCCCGCCGTCCCCCCGTCGGTCGTCACCGTGCAGGGCGCCGTGACGTAACCGCCGATGTCCACACCCGCCGTCAGGCGGTCAATGTCCGCCGCGGAAAGCGGTCTTGCGCTCTCAAAGCGGTAGACCTTTTCCACATGACGGCGCGGGGAAAGCAGACGGTGCGCAAGATCGCCGTCGTTGGTCAGGAGCATCAGCCCCTGCGTGTTTTTGTCGAGCCTGCCGCACGGAAATACGCCGAATTTGTTGACTTCCTCCGGCAAAAGTTCCAATACCGTGCGCTCATTTTTATCTTCGGTGGCGCTCACGTAGCCGTCCGGCTTATTGAGCAGTACGTAGATGTATTTGCGGTATTCGACCGTCTCGCCGCAATAGGTGACCGTATTGCACGCCGGATCGACCGGCGTGTCCGCACGGCGGACGATATTGCCGTCCAAAAGGACGTTCCCGCGCCGGATCGCCTTTTCCGCCTCACGGCGGGTGGCGACTTTACAATCGGATAAAAATTTGTCGATTCTCATTTTGTGTCTTTCTTTTTGATCGTATCCCAATAGGCTTTTGCCGCCTGTTCGTTTTTGTTTTCACCGTAGGTATAGTAGACCTTGCCCGCAAGGTCATCCGGCAGATACTGCTGGCGCACGTAGTGATTTGGATAATCATGCGGGTACTTGTAGCCGCGGAACATCGGCGACTGCAAATGGACGGGCACGTCCTGCCCGCGCCCCGCGAGAAAATCCGCCTTTGCGGCATGATACGCCATATAGGCGCTGTTGGACTTGGGCGCCGTTGCCAGCATCACGGCAAGGTCGGCAAGCGGGATCGCCGCCTCGGGCAGACCGAGTTCCTTTGCGCTGTCCACGCAGGCTTTGGCGTAGATCGCCGCCTGCGGATACGCAAGCCCGACGTCCTCGTTTGCCATGACCAAAAGGCGCCGGCAAGCCGAAAGCAGATCGCCCCCCTCCAAGATCCGCGCAAGGTAAAAGACGGCGGCGTCGGGATCGGAACCGCGCACCGATTTTTGAAGGCAGGACAAAAGGTCGTAATGCACGTCGCCGCTGCGGTCAAAGTTGCCGGTAAAGGCAGGCGTAAAGTCGCGCACGGCGGCAAGCGTGATCTTATCTTTTGCGATCGAATAGACATTTTCCAGGACGCCGAGCGCCGCGCGCACGTCGCCGCCGCCGATGCCGGCGATATAGTCCAGCGCATCCTCCTCCACCGAAATATTCTTTTGGTTTTCGGTATTGAGCAGGGCAAGTCCGCGCGTCAGCGCACGGGTGATCTCCCCTGCCGAAACCGGCTTGAATTCAAACACCGCGCACCGTGACAAAATGGCGTTATAGATGCAAAAATACGGATTGTCGGTGGTGGAAGCGATCAGCGTCACACGCCCGTCTTCAATATATTCAAGAAGCGACTGCTGTTGTTTGCGATTGAAATACTGGATCTCATCGAGGTAGAGGAGCGTTCCCCCGGCGCCGAACAGGTTTTGCGACTGCGCGATGACGTCCTTGACGTCCGAAAGCGACGCCGTGGTGGCGTTGAGTTTATAGAGCGTCATGCCCGACTGCGCGGCAACGATGTTCGCCGCTGTCGTTTTTCCCGTCCCCGGCGGACCGTAAAAGATCATATTGGTCACGCGCCCGCTGTCCAGCATCTTGCGGACGACGCCGTTTTTGCCGAAGAGGTGCGTCTGCCCGACCATATCGTCGAGGCTTGTCGGGCGCAGTCTGTCCGCAAGCGGTTGATTTTGCATATCGAAACTCCTTCCGTATCAAAGGTCTGTCAGTTGAGTGTGTCCGCGCCGAGCGAGAGCACCGCGGAAACGCCGTCTTTCAGCGGTGCAAAGGCGGGATCTTTCAGCTGTGGGTCGGCGGCGAGGATCTTTTCCGCCGCCTCTGCCGCCGCCGTAAAGAGCGACGGGTCGTTGCAGAGCGCCGCCATACGGAAAAACGTTTCCTGCCCGCTCTGCTTTGCGCCGTTTCTGCCGAGGAGATCGCCGGGGCCGCGCATCTGCAAATCCCGTTCCGCGATTTCAAAGCCGTCCGCAGTATGGCAAAGGAGATGCAACCGTTCTTTGGCGTGTGCGCCGTCGGTATCCGAAACCAGAATGCAATAGGATTTCAGTCCGCCGCGCCCGACGCGTCCGCGCAGCTGATGAAGCTGCGAGAGCCCGAAGCGCTCCGCGTTTTCGATGATCATCAAATTGGCGCGCGGCACGTTGACGCCGACTTCGATGACGGTGGTGGAAACCAGAATTTGGATCTCCCCCGCCGCAAACGCCGCCATGATCCCGTTTTTTTCATCGGCTTTCAGCCTGCCGTGGACCACGGCGACCCTGTACTCCGGAAAAACTTTTGCAAGCGCCGCGCCGTACTCCACGGCGTTTTTCAGCGGCGGCTTGTCAGCGGCAAACACCGTCTCGCCAAACGCCGTGACGGTCGGCGCATCTTCGGCGTCGTCCGCGGCGGGCTCAATGGCGGGGCAAACGACGTAAACTTGTCCGCCCGCCTCGATCTGGCGCCTGATAAAGCCGTTGAGCCGCGTGCGGTAACTCTCATTGACGAAGTAGGTGTCGATTTTCTGCCGCCCCGCCGGCATCTCGTCGATCTTGGAGATCGCCAGATCCCCGTAGAGGACAAAGTGCAGCGTGCGCGGGATCGGTGTGGCGCTCATGACCAAAATATGTGCGTGCGGACATTGCGACAAAAGTTTTGCGCGCTGCATCATCCCAAAGCGGTGCTGCTCGTCCACGATCACGAGGGCGGCGTCCGAAAAGGCAACGTCATCCTCGATCAAGGCGTGCGTGCCGACGACGAGTTGTACCTTGCCGCTTGCAAGTTCGTCTTTGACTTTCTTCTTTTCGGAAGCACGCATACTGCCCACGAGTTTTGCCACGCAAAAACCGAGGTCCGAAAAGAGGTTTTTCATTTCATTGTAATGCTGCGTTGCCAAAATCTCGGTCGGCGCCATGAGCACCGCCTGCCTGCCGCTCGCCAGCGCGAGATAGAGCGCCGCCTCGGCGCAAAAGGTCTTGCCGCTACCGACGTCGCCGATCAAAATGCGGGACATCCGCGCGGTGTATTCGCCTGTCCCGCGGCAGAGATCGGCGTAAATCTCGGCGATCGCACGCGACTGCGCCCCGGTCGGCGCATACGGAAAAGCGGCGTAAAACCGTTTGGTATCCACCGCGTGCAGCCGATAGGCGTCCGCACGCGTTTGCCGCATCCGCATCAGCCGCGCGGCAAGCGCGCTTTCCAGCATCTCGTCAAACGCCAGCCGCCGCGCCGCACGGTCAAGGGTGGAAAGGTCGCCCGGCGCGTGGATCTTTTCCAGTGCAAACGCACGCGAACACAAGCCGTGAGTCTCCAGGAGCTGCGGCGGCAGCGTTTCGGTGATCTCCGCTTTGCAGATCTCAAACGCCGCGGCGGCAGAATCGCGGATCAGGCGGCTGTTTAGCCCTTTGGTGAGCGGATACACCGCATAAAGGTCGGCGAGGGCTTTCCCCGGCACGCAGAGTTCGCTGATCGGCTCGGTGATCGAATACCTGCCGTTCTTTTCGGCCAGGCGCCCGTAAAAGCGAAAGGTCTGCCCGGGATAAAATCGCTCTTTGATGTAATCTTTATTGAAATAAACGATCTCAACACTGTCACTTTCATCCACCGCGCGAAACTTGGTCAGCACTCTCCCGCCGGACAGACGCGCCGAGTGCGGCGAGGTCGCCACCGTGAGAATATAGGACTGCGGAGAGGTAAGACTGCCGTCGGCAAGCGGCGTGACCACCCCGCGGTTTTCGTAGCGGGAGGGAAAATAGCCGATGAGGTCGCCGAGCGTGTGCAGTCCGAGCCTTTCAAACGCCGCCGCTTTGACTTTGCCGATGCCGCTAAGCGTGGAAATCGGCAGTTCGCATTGTCCCATTGCCGTCCTCTCCTTTCTAAGTGTCAAGTTGATAAAACAATTCATATCCGGCAAGCGTATCCATGCCGAAATATGCCAGGATCATATCGTAAGAAGTTTCTTTGATTTTTGCAAGCGTTTCTCTGCCGGCATAGCGCAGATCCACCATATCCACGTCAAAATCCCGGCAAAGATGCGGCACGAGCGCACAGCCGAAACTGTCGCAAAACATCAGCATCCGCCGTGCGTTGCCGTTTTCGATCCGCGTATATCCGCAAAGATAGCCGGGGAAAACGCCGTAAGCGTCGGCGTCACCTTTTTTGTCGAGATGATAGATTCGCTCGTCGCCGGCAAAGCGAAAGATCGCCAGCCGGTCGCCGCCGGGGAGAAGCATCTTGCGCGCCTCGCTCCCGACGAAATCGGCGTCCAGCACCTCGACGTGCGCATCACGCCTTGCGGTATAGCCGAGCGGCGCCTGCAACTGCCGGTACACCTCAAAGCTGCCAAGCGAGGTCAAATGATGGTCGCCGCGGTAGTAAACATACTTGCCGCCGTCCGCCGCCGCACGCAAGATGGGACGCACGTCGACAAGCCCGACGCCGCCGCCTTTTGCCGCCGCCCAAAGCGACGGGCGCGCACAGGTGAAAAAGCGCGGCAGGTTTTTCGTTTGCACTTCGGCTTTGTTCGGCACGAGCACAGTTTGCAGCGGTATGCCGCGCTGTGCCGCATACGCCGACAGAAAACCGAGATTGTTTGACAGCGTCCCTACGTCGGTCTGCGGGATAGAAAACAAATAGCCGTCCTTACCGCAGATCGCACCGCCAAACTCGTTTTGCGAGAGAAAGAGCGCCTTATCGCGCGAAAGCGTGAGCAGGGCGCGGCGCCCGGGCAAACGGTCAAAAAGAAAATCGTCGATCGCCGCATACGAAAACGCCGTATACGGTCGGTTTTCGTCGGCAAGCAGCGCGGGGGTCGGGCAAATGAAAATAAAGGCGACCGTCACGGCGCACAAAAGCAGGGTGAGGCAAAGCAATCTTTTTTCCATTTCTCACCTCAAAATGCGGCGTAGAGGAAAGGTTTGTGCCCGCCCGCCAAAAGATCGCAAAGCCCCACGCAAAACAAGCAGACCGCCACGCCGTAACGCACAAGCAGCGGCGTTTTCCAAAGGCGCACGGTAAGTTCTGAAAGTCCCCCGCGGCTGATGAAAAACGAAAGCAGAAATAGCGGCAAAAGGCGAAAAAAATGATACAGATCGCTTGGCAAAAACAGGGGGCGCGCACCGAGACAAAAGAGATACGAGAAAAAAGAAGCGGCGGACTGCGGCGTTGGACACAGAAAAAAGACAAAGCCGAGCCAAACGCAAAGCAGAGTGCCGACGTTGCCGATCCCGCGACCGCCAAAGACAAGTTTTTCGGCGGCGGAGAGCAGAAAGAACCACGCGCCCCATAAAAGATAGCAAACAGACGTCCCGTGCCAAAGCGACGAGCAGAGCCAGACCGCAAACAGAGAAAGCAGCGTCCTTGTCCGCCCGCATCGACTGCCGCCGAGCGGCAGATAAACGTAGGTATAGAGGAGTTTCCCAAAACTTATGTGCCAGCGGCGAAAAAAATCGCTGACCGAACGCGCCGCATACGGATGATCAAAGTTTTGCGGCAGGTTGATCCCAAACATCTCGGCAAGTCCGCGCGCCATATCGGTGTACCCGGAAAAATCAAAGTAAAGTCCGAGGCAAAAGGCGCTGAGCGTTGTCCACGCGCCGAGCGCGCTTGCGGGCGGCGACGTGCGTGCGACCGCCGCGTACAAAACGTCGGCAAAGGCACATTTTTTGAAAAAACCGACGGCATACAGCACAAGCCCGTCAAACCGGCGGCGGGTGTCGCACGCCGGAGAAAACGAAAAGGCGGGGAGAAGTGCGACCGGTCCCATCCAAAGCGAGGGAAATGCCATAAGATAGATCGCGCCGTCTGTCGGGGACAGCCGTTTTCTCTCCCCGTAAAACGCATACGCCGCGGCACGCAAAAACAAAAAGGACAGTCCGCCGCAGGAAAACGAACACAAGCGGCACATGACCAGCGCACAAAACGCAGGCAACACCGCAAGATAACGCGTGTGCGAGAGCGCCAGCGTGAGCGCCGTGACAAGGAGCAGGATCAGTGCGGACGCGCCGCCGAACGCCAAAAACGAAAACAAAACGCTTACAAAGAGAAAAGCCGCGGCGCGGCGGCGCACGGGTACCGCCGTATACAAAAGCGCCGCAAAAGGCAAAAACAGGAGAAAGAATGACGGAGAGACGAGTGTCACGACGATCCTCACTTTCATGTCAACTTTATCCTATTTATATTCAATATTATAACCGAATAGCCCCGAAAAAGGAAGTGTTTTTTTGCTTTTTTCGTCCGACGGCTTGAAAAAAAACAAAAAAGCGTGTATACTGTATTTGAGATCCAAATAAAACGAAATGCAAAGGAGAAGTCGCGATGAAAATGAACATAGATAAAATCATAACGGCGCTTGCGAAAAAGATCGGCAACATCCGCCCCACCCTTGACCGCCGCTACAACTTCACCTTGACGCTGAAACGCAAAAAGCGCGACGCCGCGCCCCTCCTTCGCGCCAATTTCAGCGGCGAAGTCCCGAAAGAATGGATCGCAGTCCTTGCCCTCATCGGACTTTTGACGCTGACCGCCTCTATCGTTAAACTCATCCGTCTCTTCCATAGATAACAAAAAGCACCGAACATCGGTGCTTTTCGATTTGTAGGATTTGCCTCGTATTATTCGGCAGCCGTTTCTTCGGCAGGTGCGGTTTCTGCAGCCGCCGTTTCGGCAGGTGCGGGCGTACCCGAGGTGACCGTTGCGGTCTGCGTTGCCGCGTCCCATTCCACCGTCATCCCAAACAGCTCGGAGATGGCGCGGACGGGCACAAGCGTGCGGTCGTTGTAAATTTCTGGCGCAACGTCCATCTTGGTCTGCGTCGGAAGCCCGCCGCTGACATAATCGATCGTCGTTGCCGTCATCGAGCCGATGACCATCACCACGCTCTTTGTACCGAGCGTTGCAAGAATGGTACGCGTTTTGCCCTCCCAGCTCAGCGTAGCGCCGAGCGACTCAAGCACCGCGCGCAGCGGAAGCAGCATACGGTCATGGACGATCCGCGGCGGAACGTCGCACACAAGGAGTTTGCCGTTGACCACCACCTGCGGTCCGGCAGGCGCGGCATCCTCTGCAAAGATCCCAAACGGGAGCGCCGTACAAAACATAAGCAAAGCGAGGAAAAACGCAAGATTTTTCATCATCTTGTCCTCCAAGCGCAATAGTTTCTGCCTACAGAATAGCACACCGCGCACAAAATGTCAATTCTTTTCACCGCATTTGGCAAAAAGTTGACATTCGGGCAAGGGTGTGCTATGATATTAAAGCAAATTCCGTACAGAAAGAGTCAATATGAAAAACTATAAGATCATCGACGCGCATTGTCATATCTATCCGCAAAAAATCGCGCTGAAAGCGGTGCATGCCACCGACCTTTTTTATGAAATGCCGCACGCCTCCCCCTACGACGGCACGACCGACACCCTGCTTGCCGTGCAGAAAGAAAGCGGGATCGCCCGTTTTATCGTCCAGTCGGTCGCAACGACCCCGCATCAGGTACACAGCATCAACACCTTTGTCGCCGCCGAAGTTGCCGCACACCCCGACACCTTTACGGGGCTCGGCACCCTGCATCCCGACAGCGAACATATCGAAGAGGACGTGGAAGAGATCATCTCCCTCGGTCTGCACGGGGTAAAACTCCATCCCGATATCCAAAAATTTGCCGTGGATGACAAAAAATGTCTGCCGATCTACGAGTGCTGCCGCGGACGACTGCCGATTTTGATGCACACCGGCGACAAGCGATACGACTTTTCCAACCCGAACCGCCTTTTGCGCGTTCTGCACGCCTTTCCGGATCTCACGATCGTCGGCGCGCACCTCGGCGGCTGGTCGATTTGGGAAGAAGCCTCCATGACGCTGACCGATATTGACAATCTCTACGTGGACACCTCGTCCACCATCGGATTCATCGGCTTTGAAAAGGCGCGCGAGTGCATCCGCCGCTTTCCACCCGAAAAACTGCTGTTTGGCACCGACTACCCCATGTGGCGCCCGCAGGATGAAGTGACGGCGCTCCTTGACATGGACTTTACCGACGACGAATACGAAAAAATCTTCCATGCGAATGCAGAAAAGGTGTTTAGCATTCGTTAATCCATCAAAAAAGGCGGCTTACTTTGCCGCCTTTTTATATTTTTCGTAGGCTTTCAGCATCTGCCGTTCGATCCGGTTTTGCCTTAAAAACTTATCCGCTTTTCCGCAAACCAACGGCTCGTCCGGACAGAGTTTGAGGCGATTACAGATCGGATAAAACGAACAGCCGCCGCACATTTCCGGCGTCTTTCCGGACGCCGCAAATTCCAAAAACTGCGCGCGGTCGGTAATCCCGTTTTCCACATCGCCGATAAAATGATCCTCCGAATAGTGCTCGCATTTCCCGAGTTTGCCATTTGGCAGGATAATCACCGCGTGCGGCGAATCCGCCATACATTTGGTAATCTTGTGCGCATCTTCGAGCATGTGAACGCCGAGCAGACGGTTCGCTTGCAATTTTTCCTCGAGCGCCGTCATATTTTTCGCCTGCAAAAGCTGTGCGTCATCATCGCCGGTGAATTTTTTGCGATCGGTATCAAAAAGCAGGTGCGTATAGATGAAAAAACCTTTTTTGCCGCCGAAGCGCGCAACGAGTTCGTCAATGAGGAGCGAAAGATTTTGAAGATTCTGCGCGCTGACATTGAGGCGGATGGAAACCGAAATCCCCGCATCCAAAAGCCCGTCGATGTTCTCCATCACAATCCGATACGGGTTGCCTTCTTTATAAATATAGGCCTTGGAACGGTTATAAACTTCCTCGGTACCGTCCAGCGAAATCTGTACGCGGCGCAAATGCCAGCGTTCTTTGGCGTTGATCAAATTTTCGCCGCGCATCAGATAACCGTTTGTGACCATGGTAGAGGCAAAGGTCACCCGCTCTTCGGACAGCCGGCGGGTAATATAATTTATGACCTCGGCATTGTAGAGCGGCTCGCCGCCGAACCATGCGAGAGAAATGCCGTTTTTCTTCTCTTTTTTGGTGCGCAAAATAAAGCGCACGACTTTTTCCGCGGTTTCCTGCGTCATCGATATGCGCGGGCGCCCCATCTCATAGCAATAATAGCAGCGTGCGTTGCAATCCATGGTGGTAAATATCCGATAGGCGGAAAAATATTCATCTCTGTTGACAAACAGACGCAAAAAGGCATAAAACTCATCCGCCAGCTTTGTCTCATCCTGCGCCTGTTCCACAAAATAATGCTTTTCTGCAAAGGGGCGGATCGCCGCATCGCCCGCGGCATGGGTTTCGGTCAGCAATGCCGCTTCTGCGGGAGAGAGCAACAAGAGTTCCTTTGTCAGCGCATGAAAACAAAGCACCCCGTCCGCGCACTTTGCAAAATGCAAAAAGGAACTCGGGCGAAGCAGCGTATCATCGGCAAAGGTCGGAGCGCCGATAAACTGCTTTGCGTTTTTTTCCATCGGTTGAATGATGACCATTATTTTTCTTCCCCGTTTTCGCTTTGGGCCGCGCGCAGATAGCGCCGATAGACAAATCGGACAGCGTTTTCCAATTTGTGCAATCTTTCCGCTTTGTAAGATGCGTCGCATTCTGCCGGACCGTCGTCACGGCAATTTTTCAGCCGGATACAATCGGTGTAGATCGCACAGCCGCGGCAGTTCGCCGGTGAATTTGCGCGTTCCCGCCACATCGTTACCGCCTCTTGCGAAAGGACGCCGTGTACCACATCCCCGCAAAGGCACCCTTCAGCGGCATGGTCGCACTTGGAAAGCTGCCCTTCCGGAAAAATCTGTATCGCCGACGGATTGTCGGCAAGGCAGCGGCGCAGTTTGATATTGTTGCCGAGCGGATTTTCCCGTGCTATACCGAGTCGGCGGCAGTAGTTGTCAAACTCTATAATGGCGTTGACAATCTCCGTGCGTCCATCCGCCGTGCGCACCGTGTTGATATTTTCACGATCCTCGTAGAGTCCCACGGCGTAAACGCCCAGATTTTCCGGCGAGCCGAAGCGTGCATAGAGTTCATCCGCCAGCGATTTTAACATGTCCATATTATGGCGGTCGATATTGACGCGCAGATACAAAGTGACGCCGGTCTCCAAAAGCAGACCGATATTCCGCATCACACGTTGATACGGGCTCGGATCATCCTTATATATATACGCTTTGCAGGTATTATAAATCTCTTCCGTACCGTCGAGAGAGATTTGTACGCGCATAAGATGCCACGCCTCCATCCCCTCCCGCACAATATCAGCGTCGAAAAGATAGCCGTTGGTATAAATTTCCGAAATAAAGTCCTGCCCCGCCGCCGTAAGGCGCCTGACAATCGTGCGGATTGCCTCGATATTGTAAAGCGGTTCGCCGCCGTGCCAGCGCAGCATAACGCGCTTGCCGTGTGCGTGTGCAAGAATATAATCGGCAACGGCATTTGCCGTTTTTTCGCTCATCGGCACGTGCCGCGCGATTCTGTCCGTTTCGTAGCAATAAAAGCAGCGCGCGTTGCAGTCATGCGTCACAAGAATCTGATAATCCAAAATCACGTCCGGCGTAGATTTTGCCGCCGCGACCAAAGCGCGCACGCGCTCTACCGTTTCATAAGCGTCAAACTCCGGCGCGACCAAATACCATTTCTCCGCAAACGTCCGCGCGAGCGCACCGCAAAAGCGGTTTCCCTGAAGAAAAGCCAATTCCTCCACGCTCAGGAGCAAAATCTCGCGCGTTAAAAGATTGGCGGCAAGGACATTTCCGTCCTCCGCCGTCACAAAAATGCAAAACGGACTCACGCGGTATTCCTTTTCCGCATCATATATCTGCACACCGAGCAACCGCGCCGCATAACCGGAAGCGCCTTTAATGATTTGCATTTTTCTCCTCCGCTTTGATGCCCGCATACGCTGTTTCTGCGGCGGACACATCCATATTGCACTGCATACAATAGACCGGAACGGCCGCAAGCATACGATCCAGATATTCGAGCTGCTTTTGCAGGTCAGCCGAATTTTCCACTTCGATCTGCCCAAGCAAAAACGGAACGGCCTCCTCCACGGGAATCTTTTTGAAATGATTTTCCGCGCCGCGCCGGAGCAGTAAAATACCGGCGAGCTTTACGCTTGACGCCGTATGATAGTGTTCTTTGCCGCACCAAGGCGTGCCGTAACCGTAAATACCGTCCTCCGTGAGGCGAAAAATCGGCTTGTCGCCGTTGATGACGTGCACATTCTCTTTGCCGAACGCTTTTTGCCAAAGCAGCATATGCGTCGTTTTCCCGGTGCCGCTTTTGGCGGTAAACAAATATCCTTTGCCCTCATATTCAATCAAAACGCCGTGCATCACAAAAGCGCCGTATTGCAAAATCATATTGTTGATTTTGCGATGCAGAGCGTTGAGCTCGACCAAGGCTATGTTTTTGTGCGCCGTGCGATCGCGCGTGTGGTCGGGATCAAAAAACTCAAATTCCCTGTCGATATCCCCTTGCGTGACCGTGATCGTAAAATCCGCCCGCTCCGCCGTGCTTTTGAAGGCCTTGAAATCAGACAGATGGTTAAGAAGGAACG
The DNA here is from genome assembly GCA_017445085.1 of Clostridia bacterium. GTDB lineage: Bacteria > Bacillota > Clostridia > Oscillospirales > CAG-272 > UMGS902. The sequence goes on from JAFSUT010000107.1 coordinate 46,562, forward strand.
GATGCACAAGTTGAATATCTATATGAAAACCGCCGATAGAATAAAGCATATGTACTCCGTGAAAATAAAAATGATTCGTACTTATCTATAGTTTCTCACCGTTTCCGTGAGAGATTTTACTTGTTGAAAAAGGCGGGATAAACCCGCCTTTCTCTGTTTTCAGCCAACTTAGATCATGTACTCGCAGCCTGCGAACGGATCGTCGTCACCGCAATCTTCCTCACAGCTACTGGTCATGATGAGAGCCGTCATCTCAAGGGATACGAGCTCAGCTTCAGGTGCTACATATTTCATGTGAATAATCCTCCGAAATTCAATATCCCATATTACGTGTCTATAGTATAGCAATCTTTTTGTCTAATGTCAATACATTTTTGAAATTTTATTCTTGATAGATTTCTTTTAATTCTTTTTGCCGATGGAGATCAGCCGCAGGATAACGGGGGCGAGGACGAGGTTGACCGCAAGTTCGATGATAAAGTTGACGCCGGCAAGTCCGAGGAACATATAGCCGGCA
>JAFSUT010000108.1 GCA_017445085.1 Clostridia bacterium
AACAAAAAATAACCAACCGCTTTAGCGGTGGTTAGAAACCGCTTGCGGTTGGCAGATTTTTCGAGGGCGTGTAGCCCTCGCCAGTACCAGGGGGTTACACCCCCGTGCAAACCACCGGCTTAGCCGGTGGTTATGATTATTTCAATGCAGTCGATATCCCGCGTGACGGCTTTTATTGTGTTTTTATCGTTATCGAGCCGTCGTCGTGGTAGAATACCATATCGCCCTTATAGGAAACGGCTTCGGCGGCTTTTAAGTAACTTTTGACCGACGGGTATGCGACACTTGCGTTTTCGATGACGTATTTGGCGTATGCGGCGCCGTCTGTGAGCAAGTAGTGCACGAAACCTGCTTGCAGTTTGGCGTTGGTGACACAGGCGGTATACGCATCTTCGACGATAAAGCGGCTTGTGTGACCCGGGATGGAACTGCATCCGACATAGGCGATGACAGACGGCATCACCGCTGAAATATCTCCCATATCTGTACACCCCGGCGTCCATGGACGTTCCACATTGATTTCGCTTTCATCAAAGAGCATTTTGCCGACTTCCTTCATGGCAAGACGCAGGTTTTTATCATCATTTCTCGGCGAGGCGCCGATTTGATCTTCGGTGACCAGCCTGCACCCCATCGCTGCTGCACTGCCGGCAAAAGCGCGATTGATCCTTTTGTTTGCTTTTTGGATCTGCTCCATATTTCCGCCGCGGACAAAACTCTCAACGACGACCTCAGCGGGAATAACGTTGACCGCCTCGCCGCCTTTGGTGATGATGGGATGAAAGCGGAATTTGTTGTCGCCGCTGAATTGCTCGCGCACGGCGTTTGCTGCCTGCAGTGCGTTTGTGGCCGCGTAGAGTGCGTTGATACCGCCGGCGGGACTTGCACCGTGGCTTGCTTTTCCGATAAAGGTGTGCTTTTTGCAGACAAAGCCGTTGCCGCCGACTTCACAGAACAACCCTTTGGAGCCTGTGTGAACCATCATACCGATGTCAACGTCGTCAAGAAAACCGCGGCGCATAAATTCCTGCTTGCCGCCGATATAGCCGATCTTGCCTTCTTTGATCAGATCGAGACGATAACTGAGTTCGATCCCTTCTTCCGCGGGTACGACAAACAAACGGATCTTTCCGCACAGTCCGCGGAGTGCACCTTCGGATCGGAGCGCGGTCGCAAGTCCGATCATGGCGGCGCATTGACAATGGTGAGCACAGGCGTGAACGGCGCCGGTCGTTTTATCACATTCCGGATGCCCGGGGATGAGCAACGCGTCCATTTCCGCAAAAATACCGAGGCACGGACCGGGGAGCCCTGTGTCAATATCCGCATAAAAACCGGGGATATCGCCTGCCTCATGCACTTCGTAGCCAAGGGCTTCGAAGTGCTCTTTCATGAAGGCATGCGTGTTCCACTCGCGATAGCCGACTTCGGGATGCTCCCAGATATAGCGTTCTGCGGCGAGGATGGTATCTTTGCAGTTTTCAACTGCGTCAAAAAGCAATTTGTATTGTTCTTCCATAGTTTTCTCCTTTAGGTCACCGGATGTTTTTGTTTGGTTTTTCTGTATTCGCTTGGCGAACAGTGAACTTCTTTCTTAAAAGTGTTGCTGAAATAGTAAATGCTGGAAAAGCCCGTTAGCTCGGCGATTTGACCGAGGGGGAGATTGCCGTACCTGAGCAGTTCTTTTGCGCGTGTGATCCTTTTCATATTGATATAGCGCAACGGCGACATACTGTATGTGTCCTTGAAAGAACGTCGAAAGTGACGTTCTCCCATATGGACGTAATCGGCGATTTTGGAAATTGTCAAGGAGCCATCTGCGAGATTGTTTTGAATAAACGCAATGGCGCTTTCCATCCGCTCTCGCTTGGCAGAATGAATGTAACTTGCATTTGCCGTATTCAAAAAGTCGGAATAAATCATATAAAGAAGTGCGAGGCAGTCTTCTTTTGCCGTCGGATGTGCGCGTTGCCATGTGGAAACGATCTTGTGAAACAAATCTTCGGTTTTTTTGCCGCTCGGCGCGGGAAATGCGACGCACGAGAGCAGGGAATCCTTCGGCGTGTTAAAATTGAAATTTACAAGGAGAAAACCGTATTCGTCGTGGACCGTCATCGTATAGGATGAGCCCTTGGCGAGAAAAAGCAGATCGCCTGCGCGCGCCTTAAAGGCGTAGTCGCCAAACGCATAAGTTGCCGCGCCATTCAGGATATAGGCAAAGCAATCGTTTGCCCTGCCGTCGGGGTGCTGATGATAGACGCCTTTTTTTACGGTGGCGCCGACGGCGCGGCGAAAACTTGCAATGGTCGGATGCAAGTCGAGTAGGGTCTGATTTTCCATAGCGCACCTCCTTTGGCTCCATTATATCAAAAAGAATTAAAAAATCAATCAATAATGCAAAGATGAAGTCCGAAAGTCTTAAAAACTTCCGAAAGTTCTATTTACATCCACGTTTACAAAATGTATCCTAATCGTAGGAAGATAGGAGGGCGACTATGAAAAAAGTATATGGTTTAGTATGGATTCTTATCGCGGTATGCCTTACGATGGCGGCATTTGCCGATGAAAGTGTCGTTTACCTTGACGGCACCGGCAGCACCGCAGGGGCAAAAACGACAATTTCGGCCGCCGTTGACGCTTTGCCTGCGGCGGGCGGACAAATCATCGTTTGCGGCGATACCGCCACGACAAATACGGCAATTACGATCGGCGGGAAAAGCGGTAAGGTCAAAGTTACCGCGATCAACGGCGCAAAATTTACGATTGCCCGCACGCTGAAATTTTCAAGTGAGTTTGAGTTTGATGATATCGAACTTGTCAGCTCGTCCACTTCCATGGGATTTCTCTACGCGATGGGAAATCAATTGACGATCGGGGAACATGTGACGACAAGCAGGACAAGCGACAATGCAAAGTGGTTTGCGCTGTTTGGCGGAAACAATACCGGCACGGCTTCGTATAATACGCATCTCGTTGTAAAAGCAGGGACGTTTCGTGATATTTACGGCGGCAACTACCAGGGGACGGTCAACGGCACGTCGACGGTCGAAGTCTCCGGCGTCACCGTGACAGGAACGATTTCGGCTAAAAACTATACCGGTACGTTTAGCGGCACGTCTGCGCTGACGATCGATCTTCGCGGCAATAAGACGGTCAGCGCCGGTACATTCAAAGAGGCGCCCGCCGCCGTTTACGTGGATGACGGATATGAAGCGGTCTTTGAAAGCGGCACGTATTCTCAAATCAAAATTCCCACGGTCGTCGGGAATAAAGTATATGTTGCCGACGGCGGCATCGGGGATGGTGCGAGCGCCGAAACGCCGATCGACGGCTTTTCAAGTGCATACGCCGCACTCAGCGAAGACGGCGGTGAAATTATACTTGTTGGCGATACCGCTGTTGCAACCGCGGTTGTACTCGAAGAAAAAAACGGGGACGTTACGGTTTCTTCGGAAAACGGAGCAAAACTCGTTTTGTCCGGGAGCATTTCGCTTGCACAGAATCATAACGGCAAAAAAGTCGTATTCGATTTGCCGGTCGTGGCAGACGACGGCGTTATATACGGCGGATTTCGCAACGTGACCTTTGACGAAAACTTTACGGTATCCGGCAGTCTCGATTTCTACGGCGGTACGCTTTCTTCTTCATTGGAGGAGGCGGATAACAATACGGTCATCACGACGCTTCCGTATACGATCACGGTAAAAAGCGGTACATTCCGCCGCTTTTCCGGCGGCATCCGCCGTGCAACGTACACCGATATGATCGGCTCTGTTGCGGCGGCGCTCTCTGTTGATGTTTTTGGCGGCAGTTTTACCGATCGCTTTGATCTTTCGGGCGGAGCGATCCTTGCAGATGACGTAAGTCTTACAATCAGCGGCGGCGACTTTGCCTGCCCCATCTATGTTCGCAGCGTGGATCTTTCCACGCAGGCAAAGGCGGCGAGATTATCGCCGGTCGTTGCGTCTGACCGCACGTACTATGCGATGGACGGTGATATCACGGTCAATATTTCGGGTGGTCATTTTACCGGCGGTCTGATCAGCGCGTATAACGCCACTGCCGCGTATACACAGGTCTTTCGCGGCAATTTTACCGTATATATCACCGGCGGTACATTTTCGGACGGGACGGTTCTCGATGCGACGCAGGTCAAGGCGTATAACGGAGCAACGGATAAAATCGCCGCGGTTACTTACGCAGACGGATACGATTTTACTTGCATACGCTTTGACAAAGTCAACGGCGAAGACGTAGCGTACGACGAGCCGCTCCGCGTTGCTTTTGCCGGGGACAGTATTACAGAAGGCGTTGGTTCATCCTCACCGTTGGCGACGGCTTATCCTGCGGTCTTTGCGGCACTTGCAAAGGCGGCGGGAAAGGATGTTGTCGTTTCAAACTACGGGGTAAGTTCTTCCGGTCTTCTGGAAACCACGTCGGTCTTCTATCCGAGCCGCATTGCTTATACGCTTCTCCTTGAGGAGACGGATGCGGACTATATCGTGGTCGGGCTTGGCACAAACGACCATCTCGCGGCCGTCAGGGGCGGTTTGCGTACGGCGTATATTGAAAACTATACCGAATTTATAGAGACGCTGGCGGCTCTCCCGGAAACGGACAAGATTTTTATGACCGGCGCGATCCTTTCGGGGACAAAGGCGATCCCCGGGAATTCGCAACTCCGCATCCGCTCGGTGATCGCGCCTCTGCAAAGACAGATCGCGCGTGGTTTTGCAAAGACAGACGCGGATAAGTATATATTTGTAGATTTGTTCGGTTTGACATTACCTTGTGCAAAACAGGGGGCGTTGCTCGGCGCCGACCGCGTGCATCCCAAAGATTCCGGCTACAGTGCTATGGCAAATGCCGTTTATAATGCGATCTTCGGCGGCAAAACCGCGCCGGATCCCGATAACCATAGCACCGATATTTATCTCTCGGAAAACGGTACGGAATTTGGCAGCGGAACGAAAGAAGATCCGACTTCCCGTATAGATATCGCGCTCTCGATGATCCCCGCCGGGGAGCACGCTACCGTGCATATCAGCGGCAAGATTTCATATAACGCGCAGATCGTACTCCCGCTCGGCGCCGAGAAAATCACGCTCGTTGGTGATGGCGACGGCGCGGTTTTGGAACTGCTTGAGGACGGCGACACGATCTGGATCAACAGCGATATCAAAGTGGATAATCTCATGATCAAAGGGACTTCCGCATCCACGATCATCGGCAACTACCATAACGTGGAGTTTACGGATACCACCGTGCTGAACGGAACGTGGTCTTTCTTTGCCGGGATCTGTGCGTATGACGCATTAGGTGCGGTCATTCCTTACGATACCGAAGAAACGACTTCCTCTGCCAATGATTGCACAGTGGTTTTTGATGGCGTCGGGGCATTTAACAACTTTGCGCTTGGTAACTACCGTGTTGCAAACGTTGCGCCGGTCGGTACGTACAGCGGCGATCTCACGGCAACGGTCGGTAACGGTTATTCGGTCAGCGGAACGATCGTCGGCGCCGTGGGGCAGAATTATCTCACGGGCTCTGTTACGGCATCGGTGCCTTATGGATTTGTTTGTGCCGACTATGCTTCTGTAGGTGCGGTTGCAAATCCTATCGTATACGACGCCGGCAGGAATACCGGCACAGTAACGGTGACGACACGGGAGGCGCTCACAAATCTTGACGTCGTTTTTGTGTCCGGAAACGGAAGCGGCGACGGCGCAAGCCCGTCTTCGCCGATTTCAGATATCAACGCGGCATACACTCTGCTCGGTGAAGACGGCGGAACGGTCGTTTTCGTAGGCGAATATACGACCTCGGCGACCGTGGATTTCCCGCAACACACAGCAAAAGTTACATTGACGAGTGTGTACGGCGGCGTTGATTACCGTGTAAACGCCGACGCTTCCATTCGCTATACCGGTACGGGATTTATCAAGTTGAACGGTCCTACCGAAATCGACGGGCTTACCGTAAAACTGGATAAGAGTTCGGCGGGTTTTGTTGCAAACTTCCATTCGCTGACGATCGGTTATGATTTTGCCGTGGTCAATACGGACGGTACGACCGCGTACCGGATGTATCTTGTCGGAGGTCAAAACGGCGAGGAAAAGGGCGGCGCGCTGGCTGACGCCGCCACGAATGAAATCAGAGTTTTTGGCGGCAAGTTCATTATGGTCAGCGCATTCAGCCGCAGTATTGCACTTGAGCATCGAGGCACTGTCACCGTGACGATCGGCGGGACTGCCGACGTGCGCGACTTGTATTTCGGCGCGCTGTCCACCGGAGCAAAGGGCGGCACGTCCATCGTTAACCTTGGAGAAAACGCCAAGGTGACCAATGCATATCTTTCGGGAAATACCGTAGGTATGAACGGCAGTTCGATCCTCAATATGACGGATCTTGCCTCTGTCGGTGCGTTCAAAAATTCTTCTGCAAGTTATTTTGCAAACGGCAAACGCGAACTTTACTATACGTCGACCGTTGCGCTGCCGGGCGACTATGCATCTCATTTTGATACTGTCGTTCGGACGGATGTCACCGAAGAAGCACCGAGGATCGTATATGTAAACGGCAGCGGCGCGTCTGACGGAGAATATGCAACGCTTGAGGATGCCGTGACGGCTTTGCACGATGAAGGCGGCAGCGTGATCGTTTGCGGCGATACGGCGGTCAGCGGGGTTGTTGAACTTGCCAAAAAGAGCGGAAAGATCACGATTTCCGCGATCAACGGCGCAAAACTGACGATCGAACGCACCTTTAAGATCACGAGCGAGGTGGAGTTTGACAATATCGAACTTGTCAGCACCTCGGGCACATACGGATTTATTTATGCGCAGGGCAATAAGCTTACCCTCGGCAAAAACGTAATCACGTCCAAAACCGATCATGCAAAGTGGCTCTCGATTTTCGGCGGTGCAAACGCGGGAACGGCAGAGTATAATTCCCATCTCGTTATTAAATCGGGGACCTATAGTGTGGTTTACGGCGGCAACTACCAGGGGACATTTACCGGCACGTCGACGGTCGAAGTCTCCGGCGTCACCGTGACAGGAACGATTTCGGCTAAAAACTATACCGGTACGTTTAGCGGCACGTCTGCGCTGACGATCGATCTTCGCGGCAATATGACGGTCAGCGCCGGTACATTCAAAGAGGCGCCCGCCGCCGTTTACGTGGATGACGGATATGAAGCGGTTTTGACAGACGGCGTCTACGCGCAACGTGAAATTGCAGAAGAAGAGGCAGAGCCGAGAACCGTGTACGTCGACGGCACGGGCAAGACGCCCGGCGCGTATACGAGCATTGAGGGGGCGCTTGGTGAGATGCCCGGCGGCGGCATCGTCATCCTATCGGGAGATGTAACCATCCATACGGCAGTCACCTTCCCGAAAACAAGACCGGTGACCATCACGAGCGTATACGGCGATGAGGATTATCGAGGGACGGCGACGATCAAAGTGGCGGCCGATATCACGCTCGGCGGCGACACGATATTCAAAGACGTCGTTATTGAGCGGACAAAACTTGCAAGCAGTCAACTTTATATTGTTGCGGCGGGTCACGCACTGACATTTGATGAAGGCGTCGTTTCCCTCAATTATACGGGGATGCAGTGGTTTTCGCTGGTCGGGGGCAACAAAACCGCCGACTATAACGGCGATGCGCATCTTACGATCAAGAGCGGGCATTTCCGCAATATTTTCGGCGGCAACTACACGGGTACGTTTACCGGAAATACCTATGTAGACATCAGCGGCGGCGTGTTTGACAACGCGGTTTGCGGCGGCTCGTACAACGGCAACTTTAACGGTGACGCGCATCTCACTTTCGGCGGGGAAGCGGCGCTTTTGTACGGGGCGTCTTCGCCGTCCGGCGTCATCGGCGGCAACCTCGGCGCGGGGACGACCGCATATACGTTTGACGGTGACGTATATCTCAAGATCTGCGGCAACTCCGCGATCACGGGCAACGTCATCGGCGGCAGCCGTGCGTCAAATACAACGAATAAAGGAAATATCAACATTGAGTTCGCCGACAACGCATTTGTGTATTATTCAACTTACGCCGGCGGCTATGCGGCAAACGTCAACGGTAACACGAAAACCGTATTCAACGCCGGCGATATGCAGGGTGACCTGTTTGGCGGATGCTACAGCGGGACCGTTGCGGGAAATACCGAGATCATCATCAACAGCGGTAAGATCTGCTATTATAAAACAAATCTTGAGAGCGGCTGGTCGGAACCTGCGGGGGAAAAGAGCGTGTACGGCGGCGGCGCCGCAGGCAGCACTGTGACCGGCAATACTTCGGTTACCGTTTGCGGCGGCAGGATTTTCGGCAACGTTTACGGCGAGGGGCTTGACGGTACTGCGACCGTTTCGGGAACGAGCAGCGTCAAGGCGACCGCGGGGATGATTTTCGGTAAGATCGCAAATGCGGACAATTCCGTCATTGATCTTTCAAGCGGAGGAGAACTCTCGATCGGCGTTACGTCAAATGTAAACAGTCTGATCGGCGGCGGCAAACTCGTGCTTGCCGCGGGCGTAACGCTCGGCACAGATACGCTTTGCGGCGTGACGGAATTTGCGATCAACGGGTTGCCCTTGCCGCAAAAGTATCTTACGGTAAAAACGGCAGACGACGGCGCACGGATCGATTATATGCCGCAAGACGGCGAAACCCTTGTGTACGAGAGCGGCGCTTACATGATCGACTTTGAAGGCGCGTTCCCACTGGTCACCCTTACCGTCAACTATGCGGACGGATGCGTTTGCCGTTTGCGCCCGGGAAGTATAAGCAGCGGCACGTATCTTACGCCGGTATCTTCTACCGCGACGTCTTCGGTCTACCGGGTAGAGCCCGGCCTTTATACCGCAAAGATCTCGTACAACGGTTCGCATTATTATCTCCGTTATATGTATGTGTACGGGCGGAGCGAAACGCAAGAGGTTTCCTGCGTATTCCCGTCGGCGTCCGGCGTGGGATACGAGGGGCTTATCGCAGGCAGACACACCGATGAGATCAACGCCCTCTACTATAATGATAACGATATCAACGGTTTCTACATTCCGGATTCGCCCTACTTCAATAACCGACCGGGGTCCACGGTGTTTACCACCAATGAGGAGGCAAATGCGTTTATTGATGAAAAAGCGGCGGCATGTGCGTATATGTACGTGTTTTATCCGGTAAAAACGCTCGTCCGCGGTTATGATTTTCCGGTTGTTGTTTTCACAAAGGACAAAATCAAAGACGGTGCAAGTCTTGAAGAAATCGCAAAGACCGTCGGCGCAAAGAAAGGTCGGGATATCATTATGATCACCGGCGGTGTGCACGGCAATGAACCGTCCGGCGCGGAGGGAAGTCTGGCGCTCATTTCCGAACTGTGCGGCGGGTACGGCGATCAGGTATTTGACGGCACCAATGTCGGCGCGATCGTTATGCTGCCGCGCGTCAACCCGGAAGGACTTTACGCGTATATCCGGAACACCACGGCAGAGGTGCTCAACAAAAATCTCAACCGCGACTATATGACGGCGTCGGATGTGGCGACGGCTACGTATTCGTATGTGTACGATCTGTTTATGCCGACGATGGCGATGGATTGTCACGAGTCGCACATTCAGCCGGTGTGGTCTGAGGGTGAGATCATGACCGACAACTACGACGTCGGTATGGCGTATTTTACCTCTGCAAGCAGTATTCACGGCGACGCCGCAGGCGTGCTCGGCGGGGATCTCGGCGTTACCAATGATTATCTCGGGCAAAAGATGTGCGACGCGGTGATCCATACCCTCCGCGCGCAGTACGGGCTTCGTTCCTATTATTTCCATCAAGGGACTTCGCCGTCCATTGCAAGAAACTATGCAAACCACCTCGGCGCGTTTAGTTGCACCATTGAGATCCCGGGGATCTGGGGGGCGGAAGAGCATTACGCACGCCGCGTGTTTACGCAGGTCACGGCGCTGAAAACAATGATAAATTATGCGGTCGACAGCAACGGCACACTGGCGGCTGAGGCGATCGCGGCAAGAGAAGCTACGGCAAGATCCGTGCAGATCTTTGATGCACGCAGACCGATCGCCGTTGAGCAGGCGGAGTCAAGAGTTCCCACCTACGGCTTTGCATGGAACAATCCCATCGTCGGCGCGGACGGGACTGTCCGCGTTGCAGATAACCTCGTATGGCAAAATCCGACCAACGTGGCGATCCGGTATCGTCCGTTGCCGACCGCATACGTATTTTCGGCAGACGTTGAAAACCTAAATACGATCCTTGCAAGACTCGACGTGCAAAGGATCGCCTACAAAAAACTTGACGCGGGGACAGTCCTGACGCTTCAGCAGTACGGCGGAACAAAATCCTCCGCAACGCTTTCGGAGTCCAAAACGGTCACGTTTGAAAACGGGGCGTATATCGTGCCCGTGGACGGTTACCGCGCGTATATCATCGCCTATCTCTTTGAGCCGGATAATACCGACGTCACGGAGGGGGTATGTACGTTTGCGCAGACGGGCGACCTTGAGGTCAGTGCGCTTTATCGCACGACCGAAAATTTTATCGCCGCGAAAATGGGGATCTTAGGCACGTACGTCGAACTTTCGACAGACGGAAAAACGGTGGAAAACGCCGTTGTGGACGGGATACCGGTGCAGGACGTCTACACCGAGGGAGAAAACGTATATGTTTTGCGCGGGCGGGAAACGGTCGCACTCAACTTTGCGGACGGGACGAGCAAAACGTATTATTACAGCGATATTCCCGGAGATATCAACGGAGACAGGACACTGTCGCTTTCAGACGCGCTTCTCCTGATTCGCGCCGTAGTCAACCGCAGTGACCTTGAAAATGCGGACGTCAACGGGGACGGCAAGGTCAACATCGCCGATGTGATCCACCTCTTAAAGGCGATCTCTCAATAACCGGATCAGCAAAAAAGCAAGATACACGTAAAATGTATCTTGCTTTTTTCTATTTTGCGCGCCTTGCCAAACGAAAACGCAAAGTCGATCGTGTGTTCTTGCATTTTTTGTTATTTTGTGATACAATTCAGTTACAGTACAAATATGCGGAGAGAGACTATGAAAAGAGTATCGATCTTACTATGTATTCTTTGCCTGATCCTTTGCGGGTGCGGTGCGCAGACGACGGATGCGCGTGGCGGAGAAAAAGAGTATATTTCAATTAAAAAGGGAACTACCCTGCCGGGCTCCTTTTATACCAATGCGACCGTGGACAGCGCCGCTGACCCGTTTATTTTATACGCGGACGGAAAGTATTATCTTTATTCCACGGGGAATAAGTCGATCGCCGTCCGTACCTCCTTGGATCTCTGCGTGTTTGAAAAGAGCGAAACGCCTGCAATGACGCTCTCGGATTTCCCGTGGCTGGTCGATCGCAGTTGGGCGCCGGAAGTGTATGCGTATAACGGATATTATTATATGATTTTTTCCGCGATGACAAATACCGGCTCCTTTTCCATCAATATCGGCAGGAGCGCCTCGCCGCTCGGACCGTTCCGCCCGATGAACGACGCGCCGTTTTTTGCGCCGCCGTACAGCGTGATCGACGCAAGCCTGCTCTTTGACGGCGGACGGGTCTACCTCTATTATTCCAAAGACTGTTCGGAAAATATCATCGGCGGCGTGCATATCAGCCAAACCTACGGTGTAGAGGTCAACGCCGATTTGTCCGGCACGGTCGGCGAGCCGGTCCTTTTGTCTACGCCGGAACAGCCGTGGGAAAAGCAAGATTCCAAATGGCAATGGAATGAAGGTCCCGTCGTCATTGCAAAAGACGGGAAATACTATCTCTTTTACAGCGCCAACTATTATCAAACAAAATACTATTCGGTCGGGTATGCCGTCGCGGACGCGCCCCTCGGCGCCTATGTCAAACCCCAAAACAACTGTATCCTTGCCGGAAACGGCGTTGACGTGACCGGCACGGGGCATTGCAATTATTTCTACTCTCCGGACGGCACCGAGCTTTATATGTGTTACCACCGGCATACCGTCGCGCCGAATACCGACTTTGGGCGGTCATTTTGCTTTGACCGTTTGATTTTGGAAGACGGCAAGGCGTATGTGGATGGACCGAGTACGACCAAGCGCCCGCTCCCCGGCGGTACAAATCACTATTTTAAGCACACGTCGGACATCACCGTGCGCCCGGAGGGAGATGCGGTGGCAGATGGCAGTACCGATAGTTTATTTGACGGAAAAATCGAACACGTCAAGGACGCGCTCCTGCTCAACAGCGGCGGAATATTGCATTTTGAACCTGCCGCGCCGCAGACGTTTTACAGCGTGTGGCTGTATACCGATTGTGCGGCCGCGGGGCAAATGCCGACCGCGTATTCGCTGGTGATTAACGATACCTATGAAATTTCCGGCAAAGTGACTTCAACGATGGTGGACGGCGCCCCCACGATCATATTTTTGGCGAATCTGCCGGACGGCACGGTGATTTCGGATTTTGCACTGACGCTTACGGCAGAGGACGCCGCCGCGCCGCTCACGCTTTCGGAAGTCGTATTTGTATCTAAAGAATAAACATAAAGTTGTTCGCATTTTTTGCAAAGACCAATGTAAGAGAAAAAGGAGAACACTATGAAAAGATTGTGCCTTGCAATGCTGTTTATCGCTCTTTGGCTGACGCTTCCTGCCTTTGCACAAGAGCGATATGAGATCAAGTACACGTTTGACGACGCGACCGTACTGCAGGATTTTTCGTATGACGGCGGCAAATGGACGGTAGAAGACGGAAAACTGCGCACGACAACGGGGACGGGGTCAACGGTTATGACCTATGATATTCCGACTGCCTATGCCGGTATGGATTTTGATGTAGACGTCGATTTTATCGGACATACTTCAACGGGCGGCATCAACGTCGGCGGTGTGTTTGACGGGATGCCGGGTGTGCCGACGACATTTTTCGGCTACGACTGCTTTATCGGCACCGACGGCACCAAGGCGGCGCTCGGTTGCTACGATGAAGCCGGTGCGTGGAAAGGGAATATCATTGTCGGACAGAGCAATATCGACGACGAGGATCTGCATCTGACGGTTGCCGTGCGCGGCAATACGCTGACCTATCGCGTTTTTTCGCTTGATAAACAGACGCAGTATTTCGGTATTGCCTATACCGTCGGGCAGTCGTCGCTGGATGTCTATAACGCATTCTCCGGGAAAGTGGGACTCCGCAAGGCTTTTGCGGATCAAGGTCGGTTTGATAATTTCGCCGTTACCGTATATCCCGACGTTTTGCCCGGTGAGATGAGTGAAGAAAACGCGCCGCAGGATTTTTCGCTGACCTGTAAAATTGTCCCGGAGAACCGCACGTTTATCTTTTTCGGTATGCAGGATGAAGAAAACGGCTATGCCCTTGTTGTCGATAAGCCGTATGAAAAGATCGGACTGTACGCTGTAAAAGACGGCAAATATCAATTTCTCAGTGAGAAAAAATGCCCGCTTGCAGATGCGGCGCGCGATTTGAAACTCTCCGTGACCGATGGGATAGTTCGCGTATACTATCAGGACAATCCCCTTGTTGATATGGAAGAAGATTATCCGAAAATCGAACTTCCGCTTGACGACTATACTGCCGGGCGTTTTGGCGTTATGAACTTTGGCGGCGATATTTCGGATCTGACCCTTGCGGCGGAAGGCCCGGACCCGGTGGAGGACGGGTATTTGAATCCCGTGACAGACGGCGCCGATCCGGACGTGCTTTTTTACGAGGGCACGTATTATATGTACAATCGAATTTCGGCAGGCAAGAAGATCTTTGCCGTTTCGTTTTCGCCCGACCTTGTGCACTGGAGCGAAAAAAGCACGGTGTTTGTCAAAGAATCCGGCTATACCGCGACCGGGTATATGAGTCCGAACGTCTTTTACTATGACGGCATTTTCTACTTGTTTTACGCGGCGAAAAACGAAGCGGGAAGCGAGCGCCTTTACTGCGCCACGGCGACCTCGCCGCTTGGACCGTTTACGCACAAAGACGGGCAGGTGCCCCTGCACGACGTGTCCGAAATCGGCGGGCACCCTTTTCTCGACGACGACGGACGATTTTATCTGACCTACGTCCGCTTTGGCAAGGGAAATGCCATTTGGATCGAAGAAGCCGAACTGAAAGACGGGAACGTCACGTTTGTGGAGGACACCCTGCGCGAACTGATCGTTCCGCAGTATGAATATGAGATCAACGGGCTGGGGCGTTGCTGTGAGGGCGGCGTGATCAAAAAACACAACGGTTATTATTATATGATCTATGCAACCGGCGTATACAACAGCGATTACGGTGAGAGTTATGCCGTGGCGGAGGACATTTTAGGTCCCTATACGCGCTATGCGTATAATGATATTTTGGCTTCCAACGCAAGGATCAACGGCGTCGGCGACGGGATCTTCGTTTCCTCGCCGGACGGCAGAGAACTCTTTATGGTATATCACTGCCACAAAGATACGGCGACCGTTAGCCCGCGGCAGACCTGCATCGACCGCGTTCGGTTTGTGGAGGACCCCGACGGCGGACCGGATATTTTACAAATCAGCGGGCCTACCGTCAACGCGCAGGCGATGCCGTCGAACATCTACCGTTATGACATCAACCGCGACGGCAAATGCAGTCTTGCCGACGCGTTGGTTTGCGTGCGAATGACTGCAAATGCCGAAACCTATGACGGCAGATGCGACGTCAACGGAGACTTAAGAAACAGCATTGCCGATACGCTGGAACTTGTGCGCTATATGCTGACAAATTACAGACAGCCCGTCGATGCGGAGCGTCGAGACAACTCCTCGATCGAGGGATGACGGTGCACGACAGCTCGTGTTAAAACAATAAAACGATACATCTGCAAAGCAATAGCCCGAGCAAAGTGGGAAGTACGAAGGCGACGATCGTCCATTTCGTGCTTCCCGTTTCTTTTTTGATGGTCCAAAGGGTGGTTGCGCAGGGAAAGTGGAAGAGTGCAAACAGAGTGCAGCAGGCAGCGGTGCGCAGCGTCCATCCGTTGGCGATCAGGAGAGCGTAAATGTCTGCGGTGTTCAGGGACGTCAGATTGTCGGACGCTGCATAGATCATATAGGCGATGGGCAAGACGATTTCATTTGCCGGCAGTCCGAAAAGGAATGCCGTGACAAGCGCACCGTCAAGTCCGAAAAAGCGACCGAGCGGCGCAAAGAAATCAGCGATCAGCGTGAGGATACTCGTGTGCCCGAGGTATAAGTGCGCGAGCGGCCAAAGCAAAAGTCCGGCGGGGAGGGCAACGCATATCGCACGGCCGAGGACTTTTAAGATGCGGTCAAAAAAAGAGCGCACTAAGATCTTTTTGAAATTTGGTTTTCGATAGGCGGGCAGTTCCAGCGTAAAAGGCATACCGTTGCCCCGCAGCACCGTTTTTGAGAGGAGATATGAGAGGGCAAAGGTGAAAAGAACGGCGATGAAGATGAGGAGAGTGAGCAGCGCGGCGGCTTTGAGCGAGGAAAAAATGCCGCCGTCGGATCGAATAAAAAACAGAGAAATCAGCAAAATCAGCGTAGGGAAACGCCCGTTGCATGGCATAAGGCTGTTGGTGAGGACGGCGATCAAGCGGTCGCGCGCCCCGTCAATGATGCGGCAGCCGGTCACGCCCACGGCGTTGCAGCCCAGTCCCATACACATGGTGAGCGATTGCTTGCCGCAAACGCCCGCACATTGAAACGGGCGGTCGAGATTATAGGCGATGCGCGGCAGGAGACCGACGTCTTCAAGCAAAGAAAAGAGCGGAAAGAAGATCGCCATCGGCGGGAGCATGACTGAGACGACAAAGCCGAGGACGCGCAGCGCGCCGAAAATCAGCCAGTCGCACAGAAAAGCGGGCAGACGGAAAAACTGCAACGCATGATAGAGGGGATCTTCCATGCGCTCAAAAAAGACGGCAAGCAGTTCGGAGGGGGTATTTGCGCCGTAGACGGTCAACCAGAGGATAAAGCAAAGCAAAAGCAGCATCAGCGGCACGGCGGTGTACTTACCGGTGACGATGCCGTCAATTCTTTTTTCAGCGGCGGGCAGGTCGTCAAGTGCGCCGCAAACGCATTGCGCACACAGCGCTTGCCCCTCTGCCAAAAATTTGGCAAAAACGGCGGCTTCGATATCCTGCTGTGCGGCTTCCTTTGGCAGGAGCGCCGCTTTGGCGCTTGCCAGCGCAGCAGTGACATCCGCATCCGAAAAAATGTTTTTGCCGACGGATAGATTGATCTCGTGAAGGAGAGATGGATCACCTTTGAGCAGAGGCAGGGCGAGAAAGCGCGCCGGCAAATCGTACTTTTCGGATAAAATATCAACAAGCGGCGCAACGGCGGTTTCTATGTCCTTTGGATAACGCGGCGCTTGTACGGAAGAAAGATCCCGTGTTAAAACAAGCGCGTCCAGCGCCGAGAGAAGTTCCGCGGCCGATTTTTTTTGATGCGCGTTGGTGCTGACGACGGGAATGTGCAACGCGGCGGACAGCGACTTGATATCAACGGATATGCCTTTGCGCGCCGCCTCGTCAATGAGATTGACACAAAGCAGGACGCGCGGGGTGATTTCAAGGATCTCATACAGCAGTTGAAAACTGCGCACAAGGCAGGTGGCGTCGCAAACGAGAATAACGGCGTCCGGTTTTGAAAAACAAAGATAGTTGCGTGCGATTTCCTCCTCGGCAGAGCGCGGGGAAAGGGAATATGTCCCCGGGATGTCGGTCAAAAGATACTTGTGGCGCAGAGAGCGGCAGTGCCCCTCGGTAAGCCCTACTGTTTTGCCCGTCCAGTTTCCGGTGTGCTGATGCATCCCCGTCAGTGCGTTGAACAGCGTGCTTTTCCCGACGTTGGGATTGCCGGCAAAGGCAACCCGAAAGACGTGCTCTTTTTCTGTTTCTCCTTTTCTCGGCATTATGTGTTACCTCGGATGATTTGAATTGTTTCACATTCTTTTTTTCGCAGCGCGATGACCGTGCCGTACACAAAGAAAGCTTTCATATTTCCGAGTGGGCTTTCACCGACGCAGCGGATCCTTGCCCCTGTAGTAAATCCCAAATCGAAAAGCCGCCGCCGGAGTTCGCCCGCCTCACGGATGTCGGCAACAACGGCGGTCTGCCCGACCGGGATATCGTATATTGTATTCATATCGACCTCGATGATTACGGTGTGCTGTTTTCATTTTATGCGACCGGCGGCAAACAGATACAAAAATGCCGCTCCGGGCGCCAAGGAGAACAAAAACTACATATTTTCAAGAAAGGGCTTGACAGATGAAAAGAGCTGTGCTATCATAACTGTACTACAACAAATAATACAGACGGAGGTGATCTTATGAGTTTGATCCGGGTGGACTTGCGCAGTCGCGTGCCGATATTTGAGCAAATTGTAAATTCGGTGCGCGATTTGGCGATCCGCGGGCTGATGAAGCCGGATGAGCAGATGCCGTCCGTGCGAGCGCTCGCCGCGGAGCTTGCCATCAATCCAAATACGATCCAAAAGGCGTACGGCGAACTTGAACGGCAAAAGATCATATACTCACTGGCAGGCCGCGGCAACTTTATTGCATCGGATCTTACGGGGCTGATGGATACGCATCGGCAGGCGCTCCTGCACGCGCTGGCAAATGACGCCGCACAGGCGTATCGCCATGGTATTCCGGTGGCGGAAATCGAAAAGACAGTGAGCGAAGCGATCCGATCTGCAAATTTCGGAGAGGAGAAGGGTAATGATTAAAATCAAAAACGTGTCCAAGTATTACGGCGCCGTAAAGTCGCTTGACGGCGTGTCCGCCGAAATCGGAAACGGCTCGGTCTTTGGGCTGGTCGGTTCCAACGGCTCGGGCAAATCCACGCTCCTGCGCATTTTGTGCGGCGTGTTTCGCCCCGACGGCGGGGAGGTTTTCTATGACGGCGTTTCGGTGTACGAAAACCCGCGCCTCAAAGACGAAATTTTGTACCTCTCGGACGATCAGTTCTTTTTGCCGAGCGGAACGCTGTCCGATATGGCGGCGCTTTTTGCGGCAAGTTACAGTCACTTCTCCCGCGAAAAATTCGATCGGCTCGTCGCGCTTTTCGGGCTTGACCCACAGCGCAAATTGCAAACTTTTTCAAAAGGGATGCAAAAGCAGGCGGCGATTTTGCTGGCACTTTCGGCAGAGCCGAAAGTTTTACTGTGCGATGAAACGTTTGACGGGCTGGACCCCGTGATGCGGCAGACCGTGAAAAAACTGCTTGCCGACGCGGTGGCGGAGCGCGGGCTGACGGCGATCATCGCGTCGCACAATCTGCGGGAACTTGAAGATATCTGTGACCATATCGGACTTTTGCATAAAGGCGGGATCTTGTTTGAAAGCGAGATCGACGCCCTCAAAGAAAACATTCATACCGTGCAGGCGGTGTTTGATCGGGAACTCTCGCCCGAGGAGTTGAAAACGCTCGGGGCGGTCAATTTCAAAAAGCGCGGCAGTATGGTGACGGCGGTAGTGCGCGGTACGTATGCGGAAGTGGAAGCAAAAATGCAAGCGCTCTCCCCGAGTTTCTTTGAAATCATTCCGCTGACGCTGGAAGAAATTTTTATCAGTGAAATGGAGGAACGCGGCTATGACTGCACAAAGATTATTCTCTGATAAGTGGCTGGACAGCCGACTCCTTTGCAACCTTTTGCGCCGCCGCACCGTGCATATTCTCGTGGCGTTTCTCGCGGTGTTTTTCTCGCTCGCCGTTCCGCTGATGCTGTTTGGCGATCTCGGCTTTGAGATCGGTATGCAGGAAAAAATCGAGCGTTTTGTTGAACGTCTTTCCGAAATCTTCGGTTTTTATACAGTTGCAACGGGGGCGCTTGGCGTATACTTCGGCGGGCTCACCATGCACTATATGATGGATAAACGCAGCGCGGTGTTTTATCACGCGCTGCCGCAAAAACGGCACACGTTGCTTTTGGCGAGTATTCTCAGTGCGCTGCTTGCGAAAATTTCTGGGGTGCTGATCGGACTTTGCGTTGCGATCTGTGTGATCGCGGCGCAGGGAATGCTCCTTGACGCCGTGTGGCTTACTCTCGGTATACACCTCTTAAATAATGCGATATTCTTTTTGACCATCTACGCGGTCACCGTGTTTATGGGCAGTTTTTCCGGCAATACGACGGTGCAGGTCTTGCTTTCGCTTGTGTCGTTCGGTTATTTGCCCATCATGATTTTGATGATTTTTGCCGCCCACGAGATCAATGCCGCGCATTTTGATATGGAATACTATATCAGCGCGGAATTTATGAATTGGACAACGCCGGTGACGTGGCCGTTTTTGCCGCATACGGAGGTGTTTCCGCTTTGGCGCGGTATCGTTTGGGTTTGCGTGGCGGTTCTTCTTATCGTTCTGACCTTCTTTATCTACCGGCGCCGCAAAATCGAAAATACGGGGAAAACGGTCCTCTTTGCACGGGTCGGCAGTTTGATCAAATATCTTCTGATGGCGGCGGCGGCGCTGGTCGGCGATCTCTTCTTTACGTTGTTTAACGGCGGATTTTCGATATTCGGTCTTGCCTGCGGCATTTTCCTCAGTTTTATCATCTGCAATACCATATTGGAAAAGACGCCGAAAGGGATGTTCAAAGGCGTCAAGGGGTTGATCGTCTTTTCCCTTGCGGCGGCGGTGTTCTTTGCCGTATGGCAGGCGGATATCTTTCACATTGACGAATATCTGCCGCGTGCCGAACAGCTTTCGTACGCAGAAGTCATCGTGGACGACACCTCCGCAGACCACGTGCGCTTTGACGACGCACAAACGATTTCCGCGCTCCTCCGTTTGCTCGGCGCGGCGGAGAATACGGATGGCGCAAGTCCTTATCCGGGCGTCTATGTCAAGGCCGTCTTGCATCAAAAATTCGGTCCGCCGCTGGCGCGCAGATATTATCTGCCGTACACCGCAGACGGTATGCGTGACTTTTTGCCCGCCTATGCCGACGCGGCAGATCTTTTGGCGCCGTACCGCAAATTCGATGAGCGTATCCGCACGCTGGAACATCCGTATGCCGACCTTGAAATCTATTTTGACGGGGGATACAATTACGTCGGTAATGATCTTCCGATCGCGGATCTTATGAAAGTTTACCTTCGCGAGATCGGCGACCTTGACGGCACCCGCATCTCCGCACCGGCGGTGATGTATTTCTCGGTACGATCGGTGTATACGCGTGCAAAGTCCGACGGGGCAACTGAATACTACAATATGTACGAATTCGGCGATTACCGTTATTATATCCGCCGTCAACTTCCGGTTTACGCGGATATGACCGCAACCATCGAATTTTTGACCGAATATATCAAAAACGATCCGGGGGCAAAGCCTTCGCGCGGCGGTACGCCCGCATCCGCGGTCGTTTACCGCACGGAAGGGGCGAGCGGCGACTATCCGCAGGTGACGCTCTCGGCGGCACAGACGGCGGCGCTCCTGCCGTATCTCTGCGACCTTGACGCAACGCCGTATTCGCTTCGCGCTTTTGTCGATCTGGATACGGAGTATTACGTCATTGTGTATTTCAGTGAAACTGACACTGAATACAGCGACGGGGAAGATGCCGAGATTTTCGGAGACACACCGACCCCGCAAACGTTTTCTAATGAATCCTACACCTTCTTCTTCCCGCGCGGCAGCGTGCCCGCCTCCGTGCGCCAGCTGTTCAAATAGTTTTCAAATAAAAAGAGCCAAACGGCTCTTTTTATTTGCCTTTCTCTTGATTTAAGCGGAAAAAATTGCTATACTGTAATAAGAACAGTAAATTTCTGCGAGGTAATTTTTCGTGAGTGACAAGCAAAAGCATATTCGTAATTTTTCGATCATCGCGCATATCGACCACGGCAAGTCCACCCTTGCCGACCGCCTGCTGGAATGCACGCGCACAGTCTCCGCGCGCGAGATGGAAGAACAACTGCTTGACAATATGGATCTCGAGCGAGAGCGCGGCATCACCATCAAGGCGCGCGCCGTCCGCATGGATTATACCGCAAAGGATGGGGAAGTCTACACCTTAAATCTCATCGACACCCCCGGCCACGTGGACTTTAACTACGAGGTCTCGCGGAGCCTGAACGCTTGTGACGGCGCTTTGCTTGTCGTGGACGCCACGCAGGGCATTGAGGCGCAGACGCTTGCCAACGCCTATCTTGCAGTGGAAGCCGACCTTGAGATCCTGCCCGTCATCAATAAAATCGACCTGCCGAGCGCGGATATCGAAAAAACGAGAAACGAAATCGAGGACGTCATCGGGATCGTCGCCGAGGGATGCCCTGCCGTATCCGCCAAGACGGGGCAGAATATTGAAGACGTGCTTGATAAGATCATTACCGACATCCCCGCGCCGAGCGGCGATGAAAACGCGCCGCTCAAGTGCCTGATTTTTGACTCTTACTATGACAGTTATCTCGGCGTGGTCGTCTATGTGCGCGTCAAAGACGGCACGCTCCGCGCAGGCGACCGCATCCGTATGATGTCAAACGGCGCGGAGTTTGACGTGGTCGAGGTCGGCAGTATGGAGCCGTTTGGTCTGCAAAAACGGGATTGCCTCTCTGCAGGTGAAGTCGGCTACATCACGGCAAGTATTAAATACGTCGGTGATACCCGCGTCGGTGATACGGTGACCCTTGCGGCAAATCCGGCGGCAGAGCCGCTGCCGGGCTTTCGCAAAGTACAGCCGATGGTATTTGCCGGCATTTATCCCGCGGACGGCGCAAGGTACGGGGATCTGCGCGACGCGCTGGAAAAATTGCAGCTCAACGACGCGGCGCTGACCTTTGAGCCGGAAACTTCGGTGGCGCTCGGCTTCGGTTTTCGCTGCGGTTTTCTCGGACTTTTGCATATGGAGATCATCGAGGAGCGTCTCGAGCGCGAATTTAACCTCGATTTGATCACCACAGCGCCCGGCGTTATCTATGAGGTGACCATGACCGACGGCGAAGTGCGCCGCATCGACAACCCGTCAAATTACCCGTCGCCGGACAGCATTCGTTCTGTGGCGGAGCCGGTGGTGCGGGCAAGCATCATTACGCCCACTGAGTTTGTCGGCGGCATTATGGATCTCTGCCAGGACAAGCGCGGCGTATTTGTAGATATGAAGTATATTGATACCACGCGTGCGGAACTGCATTATATCCTGCCGCTCAATGAGATCATCTATGATTTTTTTGACGCGCTCAAAAGCCGCAGTCGCGGATACGCGTCGCTTGACTACGAGTTTTCCAAATACGAGCCGTCAAAGCTCGTGCGCCTTGACTTTTTGCTCAACGGCGAGCAGGTGGACGCGCTTTCGTTTATCGTGCACGAGGAAAAAGCGTATGCACGCGCGCGCCGCATCGCCGAAAAACTAAAAGAAAACATTCCGCGGCAACTCTTTGAAATTCCGATCCAGGCGACCATCGGAAACCGCGTTATTGCACGCGAAACCGTAAAGGCGATGCGCAAGGACGTGCTTGCCAAGTGTTACGGCGGCGATATCACGCGAAAGAAAAAACTGCTGGAAAAGCAAAATGAAGGCAAAAAGAAGATGCGCCGACTCGGCTCGGTCGAGGTTTCGCCCGAGGCGTTTATGGCGGTGCTCAAACTCGACGACGACAAATAAGCCAAAGGAGGGGTGGCGGTGCAAAATCTCGGGATTTACGTGCATATTCCGTTTTGCAAGCGTAAATGCCTGTATTGTGACTTTTGTTCGCATCCGCCGGCGGAAAATCGTGAGATCGAGCGATATCTTAACGCCTTGATGCTGAATATGCAGGA
>JAFSUT010000109.1 GCA_017445085.1 Clostridia bacterium
ACCTATCTTGACCGCAAATACCCGCATCACCGGCTGATCCCGATCTTCTCGCTCGCGGTCTGCTTTCTGTTCGCCTACGTTTCCGAAAAATTCTTCGGCGTCGCCGACATCACGGGCGCGTACGTCGCGGGCGTTTCGCTGGCGCGCAATCCCGACCGCGGCTACATCGAGCGCCGCTCGGACATCATGAGCTACATGATCTTTACGCCGGTCTTTTTCGCCAACATCGGGCTGACGATCAAGTTTTCGGGCATCGGCGCCTCGATGATCTTCTTCGGGCTTTGCTTTATCGCCGCCGGCATTATCGGCAAGGTCTGCGGCTGCGGACTGACCGCGCGCGCCTTCGGCTATTCGCGGCGGGAAGCCCTCCGCATCGGCGTGGGCATGATGGCGCGCGCCGAGGTCGCCCTCGTCTGCGCGCAAAAAGGCGTCGAAAACGGCATCATCGACTCCTCGATCATGCCGTTCATCCTCATTCTGATCATCTGCACCAGTCTCATCACCCCGATCACCCTGCGCATGACCTACAAAAAAGAGGACATGCAGCCGGGAGAATGAACTTTTCCATACAAAAACGACCTTGCGATCTCGCAAGGTCGTTTTTTGATGTGAGGTGACGCTTAATTATTGATTCAAGGCACAGCGCAGGATCATCAGGGCGTCGATCAGGGTGATCTGTTCGTCGCCCGAGAAATCCGCCGCCGCGATATCCATGGAAACGCTGTCGTCGACCATGTTCCTAAACAGTCGGAGCGAATCGGTGAGCGTGATCTTGCCGTCGCCGGTCGCGTCGCCGTATTTGACGAGTTCACCCTCGCAGATCACGTAACTGTCGAGGTGATCGGCGGTAAAATGCAATCTGGCGTCATTGCCGATCTCAGCGTCCATATCGGTGATATAGTCGCCGGCGATGCGGTAGACCTTGATATCGCCAAGGCGCATCCCCTCGGGGATGGCGAGCGAAAAGTCCGCCGTGCAATCGAGCGCTTCGGCGCCCGTGTAGGTCACGCTGTGCATCTCAAAGGTCTTGTCGACCGCGCGCGCCGCGATCGCGTCAAAGGCGTCGCCGCTTGTGACGCTTCCCTCCTCGACCGCCGTCACCGTGCTCTCTTCCGGCAGGGCGTCGCCGTCGATGCCAATGTTGCCATCCTCTCCGCTGTCTTCGGCGCCCCAGTCGGATATTGCAAATGCGGTATTATCGGCAAGCAAGTCGTCTTCGCTGTCAAGAACGAGGACATATACGCTCCACGCATCCCGCGGGACCGAGAAAGCAAACGGCGCGGTCTCGCCAGCTTGCAAAGCACCGACCGTCAGACTATCGACCACTTCGCCGTCGGCACTGTCTTTGTGGAGCGTGAGCGTTGTCGGTGCGGACGCGGAAAGCCCTTTATTCTCGATACTGCCGTGCACGAATGCGTCGCCCGCTGCATTGAGATCGTAGAAACAGGAATTGATCCCGAGATTCTCATACGAGAGGGTAAAGGCGTATTCGTTATCGCTTTCATTGACTTCTCCGTCCGAAACGGCGACTTTGGCAGTCATATCACCGACCGACGTCAAAGCGCCGATCGTCATCGTGACGTCTTGTACCGCACCCGCCGGAAGCGGCGTTTCAATACTTTGTGTGGATATAGCCGTGCCGTCTGCCGCACACAAGGTCACAGCATACGCGTTCACAAGCGCTTCGCCGTGATTCTCCACCGTCACCGTGATATCGACCGTCTTACTTGTCGGCAGATACTCTGCCTCGTAATAAACGTCGGTCACGGCGAGGTCGATATTCGGCGTCAGCGTGCAGAGGCAGAGGTCTGTTGCACCGAAAGGATCGCCGTCCTCCGGCTCGTCAAGCACTTGTGCGACCGTCAGCAATACTTCCATAACGCCGTTTTGCCCGAGCGTGGCACTGAAGGTCTGTACGGCGTTTCCGGTCGCCGTGAGCGCGATCTTTTCGCTCCATGTCTCTGTGTCACGGTCATACGAATACATATAAACTTCGGTATAATATCCGTCGGACCCGGTGAACAGGACGTCAATGCTCTGCGCATCGGCGAGAACGCGGAAGCGGTCGGTCGAAAGCGAGATCGGAAGGATCTCGACTTCTTCACCCGCATACGCCGCAAGCGCGTCATTTGCATACCAGTACAGCACACCGTCGGCAAAGCACACGCCGCTATCAGTCGTTTCGTTTTGGGTGAGCGAACTGCCGTTTTGATAGACTTCGAGATTGGTGTCGTCCTCAAAGCTACCGCTTGTGCGGGCGGCATAGGCGACCGATACGCCGCCGTTATAGGTAGCGTCCAGACTGTCTACGGCATAAAGTCCTGTGTCGACCGTGACGACTGTATCGCCGTCAAGCGCCCGATAAAAGACCGCATAGGCGTTTTCTTCGGTATAGATGTCGTTTGCCGTGTTCTGTACCCAAGCAACGTATTTGTTTTCGCCGTCGCCGAAAACCACCGGCAACATATCGGTATAGCCGTCACTTGTGATAGTCGTCACATCCGCAAAGGCGCCGTCCTCAAATTTGGCAACCGATATCTCCCATACCGAAAGCGCGGTCTCCAGATCGTCGGTATCGCTCAGCACGCGGGAGGAATCCACCCACGCAAGGTACGCCGCATCCCCGATGCGCGTCAGGCGCGGAGAATAATCGGCGGTGCCGTCGGCTTCGACCTCGGCGGGCTCGCTCCATACGCCGCCGCTGCAATAGGAATAATAGAGCGACGTGCGGTTGATGGCGCTGCGTTTTGCGTTATCGTCTGTCCAGACGATCAAGCGGTCGCCGTTGTCAAAGGTCACCGTCTGCACCTCGGCATACGGGTAGATGTTGGTCTTTAAGGTCTTGGTCGTCCTGCTTTGCGGCAGAGCCGCGCGCAGCAGCCGGCGCGGGCTTTCATTGGCGGTAAACAAAGTCGGGCTCTCGGTATAGTCCCGCTCGATCAGAACGAAGTCGTCTTTTTCTTCCGCCATCATTTTGGATAGCGATCCGGTTACGCCCATTGTCTCAACCCGCGTGGACGGATAGTCACAGATGATGCCTTCGACGAAATTCCAGTCTTTTTTAAACAAAGTAAACGGACCGGCAAAGATTTTTACATAAGCACCAATATGACCTGAAAGCGCAAAATAATCCGGACGGTCCCGACAGGCATCCCACGTTGCCTTTAAGCCACCTTGCACACCGCCTGAAACACCAATTGCTTTGGCAACGCCTACACCAAGCCCTGCCCGAAGTTCGATTTCCCCTTCAATTGTCGCATTTGGCTTGAAGCTTCTTGCCTCCTCCAAAAGAAAAATATTGATGGTTGCCATAATCTCAGCTTTAATTTCGGCTTCAAAATATACCGGAAATGACACCGGTAACTGTTTGCTACAGCTCCACTTAATAGAAGGATTAAAAATCACTCCGGAATCGAGGAAAACCGGTTTACCGTTTTTAAAATAGCCCTCTGCAAAACCAAGTACAGTAAAATCCGCCTCAAAACCGAACGAGCCATTTAAGCTTGTAAAGGCGTCTTTCCATTTCTTTTTTAAGTCAGCAGCAGACCATTTGTCCCTGCACTTTTTGATGTTATCTTTGAAATTATCAAAATAACCTGTATTGGACGACGACCAAGTAGAGTGCCAACCATCTTTATCAAGAGTATATTTGTATTTCTCTTCAAGTTTTCTTACATCAGCCCCAATAACAACTTTAAACCGATTCTCTTCAATGGTGACAGTAATCGGCAAATACGGAGGAACATCAATACCAACTTCTGCTCCACCAATAACAGGCCAACTGGATGGAACCGTAGCCTTGATAGAGCTACCAAAATCGAATTTAACATCTTTGAACCGTCCTTCATACGACGTTAACTTTAATTTGACTTTGGAAGTTTCTCCGTTGGCGGCTTCGGCGACTAGATAGATAGTTTCTGAAACATCAAAATCGTTCCGCAGTACGGTAGTCAGTGTGTAACTATGAAAATCTCCAGATTGTACGCCCTGTGTTTCAAAGTCGACGCGGTGCTGCTTTTGCATCAAATAAAGTGCGGAGCGGGAACTGTCGTGCCAATCGACTTCAGCAGTCAGCGTAACCGCCTCGCTCTGCAACGGATCGACAGCCACTTCGGTCTTTAACAGATTGCTACCGTCAAGATAACACGCCTTTATGTCCGGTTTGCTTGCAGATAGAACAACAGTATAATTAGCGCTTTTCAGTTCGTCGGTTGTCATCTCCACTTCATAAAAGCCGTCTTTGACGACCCGTATACCCCTAAACAACATTTCAGGAAAAACAACCTGACCGCACTGATTTGTCTTACCGCCTTTATTTATAACACTTACATATTGTTCATAGTTTATTAAACTTGGAAGAATATAATTCGGCGAGACCGCGTACTCAAAATACACCGTTGCGCCTTCACACAACAGCGGTTTGCCGTTTGTCTTCTGATAGACCGTAATCGTTTTATAAAAACTACTATTCTCGAGCAAAATATAGGAATAATAATACTTTGCTTTCAGGAGCGGATTATTGTTTGCACCGATATTGATTTTGCTCCACTCCGAACTCGTGCCGGTATAAAAAACCTGCGTAAGACTGCTGCAACTCTGAAAAGCGCGTCCTTCGATGCTGGTTACGGATGATGGAATGATAACGCTCGAAAGATTTTTGCAGCCAAAAAAAGTATACTCTTTAATGCTCGTTACCGAGGATGGAATCGTAATCGTGATAAGACTGCTGCAGCCGCGGAATGCCCAAGCCCCGATACTGGTCACCGATGACGGGATCGTAATGCTTTTAAGACTGCTGCAGCCGCGGAATGTAGAATCCCCAATGCTTGTAATGCCTTTGGGTATGTTGATGCTTGTCATAGCATAACAATTAAAAAATGCCCACGAACCAATGCTTTTCACTTTATTCGAAATTTGAATGCTTGTTATCTTGGTACATCCGCGAAACGCTTCGTCCCCGATAGCCGTAACACTTTCCGGGACCGTATACGCGCCCGATCTGCCGGCGGGACAACGAATCAGTTTTGTTTTGTTTTTATTAAACAAAACCCCGTCTTTACTTGAAAATGCCGGATTATCTGCCGCAACATGAATCGCGGTCAAATAGTTTGTGGCGGCGAATGCAAGATCACTGATTTTTAAGACACCGCTCGGGATCGTATACGCGCCGCCCTCGCCTGAAGGAAAGCAAATCAATCGTGTCCCGTATTTACTAAACAAGACGCCATCTACACTCGTAAAATAAGGATTATCGCCGGCAACTTGAATTGCCGTCGCTCTGGTATCGGCAAACGGAGCAGTCCCAATGCTGTTAACACTTGTCGGTATGGTAATACTCGTAATACATCTGGCGCTAACAAATGCATAACTGCCAATCCTTGTAACGGTCGAAGGGATGACCAAATCCGTTACAAGTTGTCCGCTAAGATATAATTTATACGCGACATAAAGCGGATTGGCATATATATTTTCAAATTCAATACTGCACCACGCCGCCAGATCTGAAATATAGACACCGCTCAATTTTGAACAGCTGTAAAATGCATTATAACCGACGTTTCTGACACTCGCCGGTATTTCAACACTCGTTAAGCCTGTGCAAAAATAGAATGCCTGTGCGCCGATTTTTGTCACCGGGTAACCGTTAATGGTATCGGGAATCACCATTGCCCCGCTTGCAGAAGTCTTACACCCGGTAATCGTAACTTCTGCGCCTGAAACGGAGTAGGTCAGATCGCCGTATGTTTCCGCCGAAACGGACACGGCAAAAAGAAAAGTCGCAACAAGGCAAAGACAAATAAACAATCCTATTGATTTTTTCATCGTCATTCTCCTCATGATCTTATGTATTTTACGCTCAAAACAGCGGTTCGGAGGGGGCTTTGGGTTTGAGCACGCGCGAATGCGCCTCGCGGTATTTTGCCGGGGTGACGCCGACCTGCGCCTTGAAGGTGTTGATAAAATGCTGCGTGTTGGAAAAGTGCATCGACGCCGCGATCAGCGAGATCGGCGTCTCGGTGGTTTCCAGTATGGTCTTGGCATACGAAACGCGTTTTTGCATCACGTATTTCATCAGCGGAACGCCGAAGCGGCTTTTGAACATCTTAGACAGATGCGCCGGGCTGTAATGCGCCTTTTCGGCGAGGTGATTGATGCGGATATCCTTGACAAAAAAGGAGTCGATGTACCCTTTCATATGCACCATGGGATCCGCCGCACATTCTTCGTCGCTTGGGGCGTAGGTATTACGGCGTTTATCCTCGGTGGCGGCGAGCACGAGTCCGAAGAGGATCGACGCGACCTTTTCGTAATTGGTCTGCATCGGCGCGCCCTCTTTGATGTCGGTAATAAGTTTTACGGCGCTCTCCATTGTTTCAAGCAAGTCGCCGCGCTCGAGGACCATGACGCTCTCGGTGATGCCGAGCATCGCAAAAAAGTTATCGAGCAGACTCCCGCAGGAAGCGATATCGATATACGAAAACGAAGGGTCGCCATTCGTGCGGATGTCCCGCAGGATCAGACGGTTGACGATATACAGTTTTCCGGCTTCGAGCGTTACGTCATCCTCCCATTCGCGCGTGATCAACCCCGTGCCGGAATAGATATAATAAAAACTGTACTTGTAGGTGAAATCATAGGTTTCGGGGGAATAGATCATACGATGCTCTTCTGCGGGTTTATGGATCTCCACCGCCTGCACGTAAAAATGGCTCCACATGCAGCGGGAATCTCCGTCTTCCCACAAAAAAACTTCATCTTCCGGGGTCTTGATGTTTTGCGGATGCGGAAACTGCGAAATGGTGTTTGCTTTTTCGACTTTCATGTCTGCCTCCGAAATTGTCTTACACCAATATTTTACTATACCGCCGGTGGCTTTTCAAGGCGGCACCCCAAAGATGCGCGAAATTTGAAACACGCGGCAGAGGCGTCTGCGTCGTTTCAATATATAAAGGAAAAAACATGACATTTCATACCATAGTTTAATACCATTTGCATTTTTTTGAGAGAGAAAAATCCGGCGTTTTTTCGCCCGCCGGCGCCGCTATGACCGCCGCAAAACGGTTGAAAAAAAAACAGGCGGATTCGTGCAAAAACGACCTTGCAAACCGCAAGGTCGTTTTTGGTTTTCAGGTTGTTTTAACGGATACAGATCGGAGAGCCGTTTGCTTTTTATCCTCGGATCAAAACAGCGGCTCGGCGGGCGCTTTGGGTTTTAAGACGCGCGAATGCGCCTCGCGGTATTTTGCCGGGGTGACGCCGACCTGCGCCTTGAAGGTGTTGATAAAATGCTGCGTGTTGGAAAAGTGCATCGACGCCGCGATCAGCGAGATCGGCGTCTCGGTGGTTTCCAAAATGGTTTTGGCATACGAAACGCGTTTTTGCATCACGTATTTCATCAGCGGGATCCCGTAGCGGCTTTTGAACATTTTGGACAGATGCGCCGGACTGTAATGCGCCTTTTCGGCAAGGTCGTTGATGCGGATATCTTTGGCGAAAAAGGTGTCGACCCACGCTTTGGCGTGTACGACGGGATCGGCTCTGCATTCCGCATCGCTTGCGGCGTAGGTATTCCGCCGTTTCTTCTCTGTTGCGGCGAGCAGCAGTCCGAACAGGATCGCCGCGACCTTTTCATAATTGGTCTGCATCGGCGCGCCCTCATGGATATCGGTCAGCAGGCTTACGGCGAGATCCATCTGTTCTTTCGCCTCTCTGCCCTCGAGGACCAGGACGCTCTCGGTGATACCGAGCATCGCAAAAAGGTTGTCCAGCAAACTCCCGCAGGAAGCGATATCAATATACGAAAACGAAGGGTCGCCATTCGTGCGGATGTCCCGCAGGACCAAACGGTTGACGATATACAGTTTTCCGGCTTCGAGCGTCACGTCATCCTCCCACTCGCGCGTGATCAACCCCGTGCCGGAATAAATATAATAAAAACTGTACTTGTAGGTGAAATCATAGGTTTCGGGGGAATAGATCATACGATGCTCTTCTGCGGGTTTATGGATCTCCACCGCCTGCACGTAAAAATGGCTCCACATGCAGCGCGAACTACCGTCGTCATACAAAAAAACTTCATCTTCCGGGATCTTGATGTTTTGCGGATGCGGATACTGCGTGATCGTGTTCTCTTTTTCGACTTTCATGTCTGCCTCCGAAATTGTTGTTCACCAATATTTTACTATACCGCCGGCGGCTTTTCAAGGGCGCGCCGAAAAGATGCGCGAAATTTGAAACAGCGGGATAAACGCACTTGCGCAGCGCCTATATATTAACGCATATATATAAAGGAAGAATATACATTTTCGCCTATATTTAATACCATTTTTTCAACAAGCGCTTTTTCGCCGCAAAGCGCGCGAAAAAAGAGCAGCCGAAATCGGCTGCTCTTTGGAAAATTTACGCGTTTTAGCCCGTGATGATGATCTCGCCGACGTCGCCGTCCCACGTAACGCTCGCTCCGAGCGATTCGACGACGAAACGCAGGGGGAGATAGGTGCGGTAGTTTTCGATAAAGGCGGGGCTGTCGAGCGCGACCTCGACGACGTTGACGTACGCGACCGGCGAGCCGATCATGATCTCGACCGTCGTTCTGCCCTTTTGCACGACGGCTTTGCGCACAGCGCCGTCAAAATTCCAGTCGACCGTGGCGCCGAGCGCCTCCGCGATAAAGCGGACGGGCACCA